>JAKZSX010000392.1:0-5914 GCA_047517405.1 Candidatus Poribacteria bacterium
CGACTCAACAAATGGTGCCATACCCAGCCTACTTTGGGCGGGCGATCTGGATGGGGACGGTCAATTGGACCTGCTTATTAACGCAACCCCACATTACGCCGTATATTCTGCACCGATGCTGTTCCTTTCGTCGATGGCTAAGGACGGTAATTTAGTCAAGAAGGTTGCGATATTTGTCGCTATCAGCTGCTAGTGTACACCCTACATCCCCTGATAAATCTCATAGCTCATGCTTAGAAATCGTGCAATAGAATCGGGACTTCCTAGCCCAACTGCATCAATGAACTAATGAGCCGATGAGCAAATAGTTTTTACGTGTCACACTTTTCGTATTTTGCACTTTTTTCACATGAGCTAACTCGATTTCTCTCCCTTTTCTAAACCTCCTTCGTGTTTTCCTGATACGTCGCATTGCCCTTCCTTGATTTTCCTTCAACATTTTCTATGTTCCGTCGTCCAAAAAGAACCGTGCCAAAATTCCGTTGGTACGAGTTTCGTTTTTTGCTCAACAAGGAGGTTCTTTTATGCACAGTGGAGGGGGTTCTAGACGGGACATACATCGAATGGCTCGTTCTTCCGGTAGTAGGAGTGCTACTAGACGGTCCGATGTAGAGACGACAACTTTAGAGGAAGTCCCAACAGCACTCCAAGATCAGCTTGAAGATTTGCTGGAGCAAGAAGAAGAGATTAAAATTGCTATCTCAACAGATCTACAGGTTGATGGTACTTACGGAAAAGATTGGGTGTTAGCAACGGATAAACGCTTGCTCGCTTTTAACCAAAACGGTGCGCCTACACCTGAAATCCAGAACATTGCACTTGAAGCCATTGATAGTATTGAAATACGAGAGTTGCATGGCAATAACTTCATGAAAGTGCGAACCTCAGAGGGGGCACTTGAAATTGCTCGCTACTCTAAGCGGCTCGCTCCTAAGTTTGCCGAGGCAACGCCGGAAATCGAATTGTTGATTGACAAAGTCAAGCCGGAGGCGGAAACATCTAAACGACATCGGAAATATGTCGATCCCGGAAAAAAGAAGATTAGATGTGAAACTTGTGGACGCCCGATCCCGCGATGGTCTGATGTCTGCCCGAACTGCGTCGAGAAGGGGAAACTCCTCGTCCGCCTGCTAAAATACGCGATCCCATTTTGGAAGGTTTCTGTTCCGGCACTACTAATCATGCTGGTCATACGGCTTGTAGACCTCTATCCCCCTATTCTGAGTAAATCGCTTATTGATGACATCCTTGTTCCTGCAATGATGGCAATAACAGGAGGACAGCTGGTCGAACCGGGCGCATTTGAACAACTGGTGATGATTGTGCTGCTGATGGTTGGAGCGCACGTTTTCACGGCAGTTTTCTCAGCAGTCCGGGGATACATGATGACGTGGGTCGGTCAGCGCATCACGCTGACATTGCGGAATGATGCCTTTCGACATATGAGTATCCTTTCGCTCGATTTCTACCAACAGCGGGAGACGGGAAATCTGATGTCACGCATCACTCAGGACATCGGACGGCTGCGAGACTTTATCGCTGAAGGGTTGCAGGATATTATCGGCGATTCAATGGCGCTGGTCTATATGTGCATTATCATGTTTGTCATTAACTGGCAGCTGGCACTTTGGGTGTTGCTTCCGATTCCCTTGATTATCCTTTTCTCATTCTACTTTGGACACAAGATGCACAAGGTTTTCCACGTCCTGTGGAAACGCTACGCTGGAATTAGCACAATTTTGGCGAGTACGATTCCAGGGATACGGGTTGTTAAGGCGTTTACCCGTGAGAAGTACGAAGTCGGACGCTTTCAAAAACAGGCCCAGCTGGTTTTTGAAGGGGAAATGAATGCCGCTAAACTGTGGACACTTTATCAGCCGATCATGACTTTCATGACCTATATTGGAACAGTGCTCATCTGGTTCGTTGGGGGACGCCAGATCCTCAACGGAGATTTAACGCTTGGTGAGATTATGCTATTCATGACTTATATGACCCGGTTTTTACAGCCCGTACGAACGCTTGCGCAGATGAACCGCCGGTTCCTGAGAGCCGCGACTTCTGCTGAACGGGTCTTTGAGGTCCTCGACACGCCGCCTAGTGTTGCGAGTAGCAGCGATGCTATTGACCTTCCAAATATGCGGGGGCAGGTTGAATTTCGCGACGTTTTCTTCTCTTATGATACTGAGAAAAACGCCATCAACGGTATTAGCTTTACCACCAAACCGGGAGAGATGATCGGGCTCGTCGGACCTAGCGGTGCAGGCAAGAGCACCCTCATCAATTTAGTCACCCGATTCTACGATCCCAACGAAGGTGAAATTCTCATTGACGGGCATGATAGCCGCGATATTGAACTTAAGTCTCTGCGAGGACAAATTGGGGTAGTGTTACAGGATCCATTCCTGTTTGAAGGCACCGTCTCCGACAATATCGGCTACGGAAAACCGGATGCAACTCGTCAAGAGATTATCGCTGCAGCTAAAGCCGCAAACGCCCACGATTTCATCATTAAGTTTCCCGATGGTTACGACACGATGGTTGGTGAAAGAGGGACACGCGTTTCTGGCGGAGAACGTCAGCGAATCTCCATTGCTCGTGCTATCCTCAAAAATCCGCGCATTCTCATCCTTGATGAAGCCACTTCGTCTGTTGATACGGAGACCGAGTCGAGAATCCAAGAGGCATTGGGACGGCTGATTCAGGGACGGACCGTCTTCGCGATTGCACACCGCCTTTCGACACTCAAACATTCCAATCGTCTGGTTGTTCTCAAAGAAGGGCAAGTTGATGAGATTGGCACACACGAGGAACTCATCGCCAAAGGCGGCACTTACGCCAACTTATGTGAAAAGCAGATGGAGCTCTCGAAGATTCGGGCGTGGTAAGAATCAGACGTGAAACCTAAAATAACCCAAGTTGCCGCTCACAGGAAACCTTGAAAACCGGGAGAATAGAAATCAAGTACTGCTCGCAGTGGATTGACAAATCCACTGCACCTCCATACAGATGGCTTGGATATGTCTACTGGCAACTTGCGTTAAAATGCGAAAGGAGTAGATGCAGTGGAGCAGCCCCTTCAGATCGAAGATGAGGTCCAATTTCTTGATCCCAAACGCTTAAAGATTAGCCGCAACCAGTTTGCAGAGCTGGAAGCGGAACTGCCGGACGGTTCAGTTCACGCGCCTGTTGAGCCAGTGCGCACATTTCCATTGACCCAACCAGATCAGTATATCAGCTTGCTTGACGCCGAAAAAAACGAGCTCGGCTTGATTGAGGATATAAAGCAGTTAAAAAAGGCGGATCGGACAATTCTTGCAGAAGAGTTGGAAAAATGCTATTTTATGCCGAAAATTACAAGGATTCATGCCCTTGCGGGGCAGTTCGGTGTCACCCAGTGGGAAGCTGAAACTGAAGTAGGCTCCGTTTCTTTCGATCTGCGTTCTCGGAATGACATCACCTCGCTCGATGGCGGACGCGTACTGATTAAGGATATTGATGGCAATCGATACGAAATTGTCAACTATCATCAGCTAGATCCGAGGAGCATTGCCCTCCTTGAAACACAGATTTAACGTGGAAAACGTGAAATGGAAAACCAACTTACGTTTCATGTTAGAATAACTTTGAATCACCAATGGACCGTGTGACAATTTCCCTCATTCTTAGCATCATCGCCGTTATACTTGCTGCCTCTAAGTGGATCTATGACCTCCATACAGATCGTGCCAGTAGGCGGATCCACGGTCGCAAGCGACGGGGAAACCGTCTCAGAGTCGAGCTACTAACAGAACAGACAAACTGTTTTATCACGCGCGGCGGTCATCTACTGTTTCTCGTTTCGTGTCGCATTTATAACGAAGGCGATCAGATCCCCGTTACAATTCAAAGGTGCAAACTCCAAGCGAAGATAGGACACAGGTGGCAAGATACGGAGTTATACCAAGCACCTCACGCGGTGTTCTTTCCAAGTTTACTCCGCAACAGTCTCCCTATCCTCCTCAAACCGGAAGAACGACAAGATTTCTATGAAGTCTTTGCACTTGATGCACTGATTCCCAGCACCACAATCAGTATCCGTCTCAAGTTCCAAAGCAGACATGGGAAAATAACGCTATGTCAGGATAAATTCAGCCATCGCGTTGATGATCACTCTGTTTTTGATATCCTGTTCCGTGTGTTTGAACGAGATTGATACTATCACACGTTGGTGAATCGTCTACTAGGACAAAAATACCGTTTAAGGGGCAATTTATGAGTCGGTACAAGCGTGCTGCCATTTGGATAGGAATTTTATCGCCAGTTTTTGTCTTGGCTGCTTACGGACAGGTTGGGCAAAGCCAAAGTGCGAGCACATCAGCACTGTCATACGGAGGACCACCGGATCCAGAGCAAATGGCTTTGAGGACGGGAGAACTTTCGGGGCTTGGATTCACCTTCATCAATGGCGAGCCGTTCTTGCGGTTTCAGTTGCAACCGGAGATAGACCTCGGCAAAGTCGGATTTGGACTAGGCCTTGTGTTACTTTACAGTTCCTCTGTCGATGGTGAACACACAATCCTCGCTGAGGATGGCGAGATGTGGGACGATATAAGTACTATCTTGCGGGTTGTGCGGTATGTGCGCTATGGACATCTCAGTGAGTCGTTTTATACCCGTTTCGGTGCGTTAGACTATGCCACCGTCGGGCACGGGTTCATTATGTCGGGCTATTCAAACTATGACCGTCGGGGCTTGCGCCTAAACCTGAGTACAGGGACGAAAAAGGCTGGAGTTGAAACAATCATTAACAATCTTGCTGCTCCAACCGTCTTCGGTGGGCGAATGTTTATTCGTCCCCTACAAAAAGAGGAAGAGGGTATGCCACTCCTCAATAGTCTCGAATTTGGCGTAACCTATCTGACGGACATTGAACCCGACCCGATTCTGATTCCGGGCGGAGATCCGCTTATCGCATTGGGTGTCGACGTTGGGTTCCCGCTTGTTCACAACAAGACACTGCGCTTGGACATATACAATGATGTGGCTGTCTTAAACACGAAACCAAGACCGCAAGCAGAAGAGCTTGAGATAAGCGATGTTGCAATAGGAAATGCAATCGGAATCGGTGTATCTCTTTCCCAAGTCCTTTTTAAGGTAGAATATCGCACTTTTGGCGAGCAATTTTATCCAACTATCTTTGACTATACCTACGATGCTGCCAAAGGTGTTGCTCCCGATTTTTTGGGGATGGATGGGGATGAAAATGAAGCTCAGACGAGACAAGGTTACTTCTCAATGATCGCCGTGAGGCCGATTCCACAGGTCAATTTCATAGTAACTTTTGAAGATTATACTAACACGGAGCCTAAGTTATACGCCGGCATCACGGAGTCTGGCATAGCTAAACGGATATCGTTCCGAGCATTCTATGTCAAGCGCAACATAGGTGAGCCAGATCCCGGTTTTCCAGAGGAAGTGGGTAGTGAGGATCCAAACTTTTTCCAAGATCTCTTCCGTCTCGATAGTAAATCTATGTTCATCGTGCGAATTGGATACGAAATCTTTCCGAGGTTTGAGGTCGCAGTTCTCCGCGAGTACCGTTTCCGGCGGGTAGAAGATGCGGCAGGTAAGACGCACTTTGAGCCAATTCAGAAAACTTCGGTTGAAGCCGGTTTCAGGCTCAATTTCTGAAGTGGAAAAGGGCACTGAAGAATTACGGCTGTCCCAATCTTCCAATTCACCGTACAACGCTAGTCAATCTCCCGAAAATCAGGCACTTCAACGGGCTTTCCGCCATTCGCAATCGATTCTCCAGAAACCAGCCCCGGCACTGTGAAGTCCATAGCGTCATAGACATCAATTGGTGGCTTGGTGTCGTTAATGATACTGTCGACAAAACCGCGCATCTCGAAATACTCCTCACTCACATCTT
>JAKZSX010000393.1:0-3938 GCA_047517405.1 Candidatus Poribacteria bacterium
AACAGCCATTTTGTCGGTAGCTGCTCACCGGTGCCAATTGGGACATTTGTATGCGCTCGGAGCATGGCAAACGAGGCTGGATTCTCGGAGCGGATGGGATCTTCAACGAAGAAGGGATGGTATTCTTCAATTCCGTTGCACAATTGGATCGCGTGAGGCGGTGTCAAGCGTGTATGCACCTCAAATATGATTTCGATCTCATCGCCAACTGCACCCCGTGCTGCTCGCATATACTCAATTCCCCGCAGGGTCGCCTCCTTCTGATTAAAGCCCCCATCGCACCGAATCGGTGAAATGCGTAGGACCTTCCAGCCCTCATCTATCATCTGCTTTGCACCTTCGATGCCGGCATGGCGATAAACCAGAACTTTGTCCCGCGTTGCCCCACCAAGCAGCCGATAGGTCGGGACACCGAGCGCCTTCCCTGCCAAATCCCACAGTGCGATGTCTATCCCTGCAAGCGCGGATTGTAGGACAGGACCGCCGCGCCAGAATGTTCCTCGAAAGATGTCCTGCCATATATGTTCGATTCGGGTTGCGTCTTGACCCATCAGAAGCGGCTTGAGATGATGTTCCAATGCCCCAACGACAGCTAAGGATCTACCGCTGAGTGAGGCTTCTCCAATCCCGTATATTCCCTCATCGGTCATAATCTTGACATATACAAACTGATCGACAGCAAAGACTTTAAGATCAGTAATTTTCATAGTGTTCTCCTCGTTGAGCCGGGCAGGCTTTGCACTTGGCAATAGATGAGATGTGGTTTGTGAGGCATTTTGGGCAGCTACACTAATCCCAACTCGACCCACTTGGCGGTCAACCGTTGGATACGCGGACGGTCACTGTGGAGAAAAGCGTCAGAAAACACCCGTTCTGGTCGACTATACTGCAATTGCTGAATAAAATTCAAGACGCCTTGATGATTCTCCTTCAACAAGGTCGTGTGCGCTGCGGTGGTAGGTTTAGGCACGAAATTGACTGCTAGATGACGGCGTCCTACCTTACCACCGAAAGACGCATGCCATGTGTTCATGTCCGAGAAGAAGACATCTCCGGGCTGCGATTCAAGTGGGAAACAGGGGACCTCGCTGCCGGGGAGACCAAATTGTGAGCTGGGTTTAAGCCCGTCGTGCAGAGATAAGCGATGGGAACCGGGGATCACGCGCAGACAACCTGTCTCTTTTGTCAGCGGATCGAGATACAACGATACCTTCATCGGCCGATAGTCGAGCCGAGTGCCATCCGGATGCCAATCGGTATCACCCACGTAGAGGTTACCCTCGGAACAGAGCCAGATGAACCCTTCTCCAAGCAGGGATTCGACTGTCTTGTAGATGCGATCATCCCCCACCAGATCTGTCAGCAAAGGGGTACTTTCAGCAATGCCGTAGAGTGACTGTCGGCTCTCTCCCGGAAACGGCTGTCCACCCCGCTCTTTGTCAAGCAGTTCATCGAATTTTTGGCAAATTGCGTCCATTTCATCGGGCTGAAACGCTTGTCTCAGCACCAAAAACCCAAATGTTCGGAAGTAAGCAATCTGTTCCTGTGTTATCACAATTCTCCTCCTGAGCCAACTGGTCGTACCAAAAAGCTATCTTAACCCAAGTTATAATACTACATACATGTCGCCCCGATAGGGCTATGTTAGTTCATTTCGCAGGTTGGGAAACCTACGCCACGATCACAGATTAGGAAGTCTGTAGCTACTATCACAGATTAGGAAACCTATGGCCACGAGGGGTAGTTACGGCATACGAACCCCCGATAAGATCGGTTCCGTTCCGAGAATCCCGATTTATCGGGAGATTCAAAGCAATATGCCTACTACTAGCAACTTGTGCTATCTTATTGAAACGGCACCGGTATCTTGTCCCCATGCCAAGGAAAGGCGTAGCTCGGCGAGTTCGCAAAGCGGCGCATACCAACCTCTAGCCTAATTGTTGTCGAGGGTGGAAGTTCAACGGCGAAGAACTTTGCTTCAACCGGAACGACTCGCTCCGATGAACCCACTGCGTCCGTTTCCTTAAACTGTACTTTAGTAAATTGGTGCTCCCCGAAAGCACCTGCTTGGATAATAACGTTTCGGGTCTCGGTTCTGTTGAGATTCACAAGTTGAATACCGGCTAAGTCCGATTCCAATTTGTCGACGAGTGCAGCAACGTCCTGCGGGATGCCGGGCCGAGCGCGGTCTGGATCGAAGTAACGCACAGTCGCTCGCAGAAGCCCGCCGGTGTAAACAGCCTGTGGGGCACCCAACATCACCTGCGTCAATCCCTTGGTCAGAACAAAGTGCGGGGGCTGCTGATTATCCGCGATTATCGTTGCAACATCGCGGGTATCGTTACGCATTGCCTCAAACACTGCCAAAGCCCCTTCATATTCGGCATCCAGTATTTTTTGGGGCCAATCAGGGTTTTTGCCATCGTAGTATTGGAATCGTCCATACTCTGTGTTCCCGTTGTTCTTTTCTGCCTCCGTCATGACATGATTCCAATCGCGTTCCACGTCACCCGCTCGCACCCTCGTAATTAACTCGTAATCCTGAGGATCCATTGAAGCGTGATACAGGTGCGCCAAGTCTTTCATTCGCATTGGCTTATACGCTTCCCAGCCGTCGGGACCGTATCGAGTTGGAACAAGGAGTTGACCGTCATCGCGTGTAACCGCGTTGTCTAGCAGAAGTTTGACCTGTGAACGGAGGAGTTCGAGATAGCCGAAGTCACCGGTGAGCAAGAGCGCACATTCAGCACCGACGATGATTGAGTTAAACATGATATCACCGGCCCAATAACTATTCCAGCCGTAAAGACCACCCCACCACTGGCCCTGACGGTGTTCACCGATTTTTCCTGTGGGTCCAACGTTGTCCGGGATAATCCCGTTGTTAGCTCTGATCCGATCCAGCCAAGCTTCCGTGTATTCGAGGACCCACCGCTTGTACTTTTCGTCTCCGGTATACAGATACGCATTGGTCACCAGTGCGGTGGCTCCCAAACTATGTGCTACGTCGCCATTGAGGACGATCTGCTCAAACAGTTTCGAAATTTCGTCTCTTCTCTGCGGGTGCTCATACCAGTTCGCCTCCAACTCCTTGACGATCGGATAAAGCGTTGATCGCATACCCATCGCCTTGCTGGGATCCTCTCCCATTCTTCCTGCAAGCCAAGCTTTTAAGTGTTGGAGATCGGGGTGGACACAGGGTCCCTGACTGGTTTGGACGGGGGAGCGAAAGACTTTATATTTGGAATCGTAATTAGGGGCTTGTGGATCTTCACCGATGGACATCGCGGCGAACTGTTTGGCGCGTCGTACATTCTCCGAAATGGTGGGACTGGCAACGCCGAAATCGTAGAAAGCCATGTTACCTTCGCCCAAATGATGCCATTCCGCCGCGCCGGGCTGCGCTAAATTGTAGTACTCCCTATGGACCTGCTGCGAGAAACGCGGATGCGTCCGATGCACAATGCTGTCGTCGGTGATACGGGTCGATGCATTCCAACACTGTAACGCCAATTCGAGTAGACGCTCATCCGCCCCCATGGCGTAGAAAAGCCCCCAGTTATAAATCCGTTCATAGAGATCATCTAAATCGTCGGCAAAATATAGTGCCCCTCCCGGTTCGGCGTACTTCTTGAGCAGCATCGGCGCTGCTTCCTCCATGAGGCTTATCAGGTTACGCTCCATAAGCGCCCATGCCGGTGGGGCTGAGAGTTCTGTTGCCTTGACGCTGACCATTCCGGGAATGGAAACCGTATTTGTCGAAGGTATATCTGCTTTCATCTTTTATCTCCCAAGGGCCTGATCCCACTTAAATTTTGGATGCTTCATACGCTATACCTCTGTCAGTTCTGGAACGTGTTCATCCTCATATTTCTCAATCAACACACCAATGACTTCCATCAATGAAGCTAAGGGGTGATTTTCATTTTCACCCACTA
>JAKZSX010000394.1:0-5093 GCA_047517405.1 Candidatus Poribacteria bacterium
CACTTTCGCATCGCTGTCCCAGTTCATCTGATTATGCGTGTCCGATGCAGTGATGTAACTTCGTCCTTCGATTTGAGGATGAGGGATTGAAGTTCGGGACAATACAGTCTTTCCGTTGTTATAGGCAGTCCAATGGATGCCGTCTGGAGAATGGGCGAGATGAATCGCCTTCTGACTTTTTTCCCATCGACCGGTGGGACCGTATGCTCCCTTGTACCTGTGATTCGGGTCTTTCTCATTCGGGTCGATAAAACAACTGAAACCGTGTCCTCGAAAGACGAAGTTACCCCTACCGTCCTTCCCCACGTTCAGTCGTTTCCACTGGATGCCATCTTCGGATTCGGCATATCCGATGTCGTAGTCGGGCATATTTGTCGCCAGATACCACATCTTGAATTTGCCATCGTCTCGCAGCACGGTTGAATAGACGCCAAAGTAGAGGGGATATTCCCGCTCATTGGGCACCATGAGCGGTTGGGCTTCCTTCGTAACTGTTCCCAGCCGACGAGCGACGTTTGATGTCTCGGCAACGATGTAATCATCTACGAAAAGCTGTTTCCGCTTACCTATTTTCAGAGGTTCTTCGACCTTGGCGTTTTCGGTCGTCATAATCTGTACCTCTATGATCCTGGTTTAACACCGGACGCTGCTAGTCAATCTGACGGCTCGCTAGGCGAGTTCAATTCTGAGTTGTTTTCTCATTACACGTGCCAACCGGTCTAACGATGCCAAAGTAATGGACGTGTTATCGAATCGAGTGGACCATCTAGCTGTGCTTCGTCGAGTTAAAGACTTGATTATTGTAGTCGAACAAGAAGGACAAAGTCAAGAATAGAAATTTACAGTAGGATTGAGAATCGGCGGGTGTTGTCGCAATCTCTCAAACCGGGGTTCGATACGCCGTAGCACTATTGCGCTATTGTTAGAAAACCAATTTGAAAAGCTACCTTGAACCTCCAAAGCCGCTGTCGGATGGACAATGATTTCATCAATCAGTCCCCTGACCACGGCTTTTTGTATTTCTGGGGAATTGAGTGCTTGGAGGAGCTCCGTCTGGAAGGTGTGGATGTCGGGGAGCTTTGGGAAGGGTTAAGAATGGAAGCGGATTTGGGCTTCGGCTTCCTGCTTCGCGCTCGTTTCGGAAGAGCCGTTTGTCGTCTTTGGCGTAGAGAATTTCTGGGAAGTCCCCGGTTTCAATGGCGGCAAGCATGGCTTGGAAGCCTTCGCGCTGGATGGTGCGACCGGAGATACCCCGATCGACGTAGATGCGGGGGTCATCGATGACCATCCTCTCGCGTTGCGCTTTCCTTCGGCACATGGCAACTTGAGCTTCTATCGTCGAGGTTTGGTCTCGGTCCCTACCGGGGCTATAGCGTGCGTAGATGCCGCCTTGCTTGTCCATATCTGATATACTCCCTAGGTAACAACTTGAGTTACTTTAAGAAGATTGAGTGTCTCCTTCATGAAAAGCACTACGAATTTTATCGAAAAGCTTGATGGCTTTATCCTGAGTCCCCTCAGGCAATTTGCTAACATTCTCCATACTGCTCAGTTTTTTTCGCAATCGCGTCGCTATTGGCCCCTTGTTGATTTGTATGCCCTTCTCATTCATGAAACGCTCGATCCGTTTCCACAGTATACCTTCACCTCGCGGTTCAATCTCATCTACCTCCGCAATCGCAAGTTGTTTGCCGTACGCGTCCTTAACTATATCCACGATGAATTGTTCGGGGAAAAGATCTTCGAGAGCAAAATCACCGTCGATTTCTACAGCATCACCCAGTAGAATGACTTCGGCTTGAGATTCTGAATACCGTGTAATCCATTTCTTAACAAGTTTATCTTTTGCATCCTCTCCTGCTTTATCAGAGTCAAACAAGACAACGACATCGAGCTTTTGCCCAGTCATGATGGTCGCAATATGAACAGCTGCAGAAGCACCACCTCCCGGCGTAATGAGGACATCGTCAGGCAGTCCTTCTGCTCCGCCTTGTCGCAAGAGGTTTGATAGCTCCGTTAGAACCCAATAGTCATCAACGCCTTCCACAACAAGATTGCGATTAGCAACGAGGAAACTTTGTGAGGCATCCATTCCTAACGCTGCTTGAAGGACGAATTTTGCTTCTGGAGGACTTTCGGTTAAGTCAGTTGTAACAACAATACCATTATCTGTTTCCTTTAACACTCGGATTCGGTCAGGATACTTCAAATCGATCATGAAGGGGAGGTGAGTCGTATAGAGAAGAGTGTTCCCATCTGCATAGTGCTCCAGCCGGCGAAGCAAGTCTTTTTGAGCTTCTGGATGAAGATGGAGTCCCGGTTCGTCCAGTAGTATGACGCATCCCTTAAATGTCCCTTCACTTTCGTGCATCAACATTAGATCAAAGGAAAAAAACCACTGAAAACCTTTGGATCTCTCCTCCAATCGAATGAGTGCTTTATCCTGATCATCTTTTACAAAAGTAAAGAACTGTTGATCATCAACTCGGAAATCAACCTCATAACGACGCTGGCGAAGCCGCTCCGCGAATTCTGATGTTAATGTGCCTGCGCCATCATCAAGGTCATATTGCCGTTCCTCTCTTGCGTCTTCTCCCTCTTGTCCAAGCTGAATCAACCCATCTAGATCAAGACCAGATAGATTAAGGATTGTGAGAAAAGTTTTATCCTCTTCCTCCAAGCGATCACCAGCCCGCCGAGCTTGAATCTCATTGAGTTGAGCAGTACCTGTAAACGCTCTATAATCATCCATATAGATAAAAGTGGGTAGATGCGTAATAAGGTAATCATGCACTTTTGATCGTATAGGGTATAATTCTTCAAGTTGCTCAACAACCGAGTTAAATTCTGAGATATATTGGTCAATGAATTGACTCTCAATCCGCTGCGGAGGGTCTGATTCCGATACGGACTCGCGCAGCGATTGTTCATGCGTGTGGACTAATTCTGCTAACTCAGCAGTTTGCCCTTCCTCTGCAAGACCTCGTAGTTCTTTAAGGCATTCCTCTGCAGTATGTTTGAATTGGTCGCTCAACTCGTCTTCAACTTCTGGTAGGTAATCAAAAACATTATCTATATCGTTGGGCGAGAGTTTATCTGATAATAGATCTTGGTGACCGTTTATCCTTATATTTCCTGTATAATTCCTGGATACTTCTACTGTATCAGGAATTTTTGCTTGCCCGGTGATTTGGGTGAGGTCGGACTTTTCTGAATCTGAAAGTTGAAATTCTGCTCGACAGACTACTTGTTGTTCATCCCGCCCTCTCCGACGGGCACGGGGCCATTCCCGGTTCATCTGGTATGGTTCATCGTTGTAAGGGTTGAGCTTATGCAGAGCCTTTAGAAGGGAAGTCTTACCCGACTCATTTTTGCCAACGAGCACCGTCAGACGGTCTACATCGACCCAACCAGAGTCTATAATTCCTTTGTACATGGTAACGCGAAATTTAATTAGGTCCATAGTTAAAGTATAAAATCTCCTAAATCGACAGATATTATAATTCAAGTTGTTAAAGCCTTACGGCTGCCAGTTCTCGACTAAGTTCCGCTCGATCTTAATCACCCGCCCGATGATTATCATATCTTAGGTGACTATGATTGGAGGGTATTTGGTATTGTCTGAAACCAAGGCTGCACTGTGGTTGTAGAGGTGGAGCTGCTTGCATGCAACACTTCTATCTATGTAGACGCCTACGATGGTTGTATGGTTGCATTGATTTCTTAGTTCGATTAGGAGCAGGGCGTTGTCGAGAAGGAGGGGTGCCATGGAGTCGCCTCTGGCACGGAGGAAGAATCGTCCTATTGCTCACAGTAGGAGTGAGCGATAAAGTTGAATCTGGATTTAGAGAACTACATTGATAGGTAGTTGTGAGAGGGTGAGAGGATTAAGCCATGACTCGATGTAAGAAGTGTGGGAAGCCTAATTCAGACAGGGGCCAGACGACAGGTAGTAACTCGCGCTATCCTATCTTTAATTTTGATTGACTTTATTTTAATGGCTCATGTATGATTAGACAATTAAATCAGCACGTTCACATAGCGATCCTGATAATGAGGGAGAACCCATGATTAAACTCGGTTGTAATAGCTTGGTGAAAGACAGAGATAATCCGGGCGGGTGGATAGATATTGAAACGATGATCCATTTAATTCACACGCTGAGATTGGATATCATTGATTTTCAGCTTGATAGAGGGTTTCGTTCTCTAGAGCCGGTGTATCTTCGCAGAGTCAAAATTCTGTGTCATAAGTATGGTTTACCGATAGGTTTTATGGGAGTCGGCAGTGGATTTGTCGGCACCGCTCAACTGCCGAGTGGGGATGTGATTGGCGCATCGCTATCACCGGACGAATTACAGCGGCGGATCGATGAGGTCAAGAGAGCTGTGGATATTGCCGTATTCATGGGTGCACCACTGATTCGCCTATTCGGTGGCGGCGTGCCTGAGGGTACAGAGAACCGTGAGGCGGTGTGGTCAGGGATAATCTCCGGCTTCCAAGCAGTCTCCGATTATGCAGCTGAGAAAGGTATCCTTATCGGTCTTCATAACCATCCGCCGGCTGTGGAACCAACGAGCGATGATATCCTCCGCATCTTGGCTGACGTTGACCGTGAGAATTTCACCTTTATCCTGGACACCGGACGGTGGCGGGGTGCACCGGGAACGGCTGGGTCAGACACTGTCGATTCAAGTGAGAATATCTACAAATACATGGAACGGACCGCACCATACGCTTCATACGTGCGAGCAAAGATTTATAAAGTTGATAGCGGCAAGGAGGAGTTACTCGACTATAGGCGCATCATTGCTATCCTTAAAAAAGTGAATTTTAACGGGAATATGTCAATTGTCTTTGAGGACCGGGGCAATCAGTGTGATTACGCCGAAGCTATTGGGTTAGCAGTCAAACATTTACGGGGCTTGCTCGCAGCATCAGAGAGGTGAGAAAACATGACCTCAACCCAAAAGCATGAAATTCCGTGGGGAAACATAGGGGAACCGTTGGCGGATTTGCTTAGGTACGAGCGCAAGATCGGCTACTACGAACACGCGGGCTACGCTTTACTGTCAACGGTTGTCCATGAAACG
>JAKZSX010000395.1:0-3961 GCA_047517405.1 Candidatus Poribacteria bacterium
TTATACGGTAACTAGGTTCTGTTGACATTTATGTGAAGGGTGTCCATAATTCGACGATAAATACCTAATCGTAGGGGCGAGGTTTCCTCGCCCAGCGGGTTGGGATACCCAACCCCTATAGGTTGGTGTTCACTCTATAAGCTGTTTCTAGTAGGTGTCGAGTATGGAAACTCGACACCTACGGGTTATCTAGCAACTTGCGTTATGATAACGTTAAGTTGCTGTTTCCCGCTTCATTTGGATTGGGTGTTGGGTTTCAGGTTCCCATTCAACCCAACCCACGTGCTGTCAAATATCAACACGCCCTAGCAACCTGCCTTATAATAACATATCGCGGATTTAGATGAAGTACAAGTTTTTGAGTCCCTTGATCCACCACAAGAATTATGCTATAATGTTGACCGAGTTGGATTGCAAATATGCGGACACGTTAATATATCAAATACAAATTCAATCGGTGAAATCATGATAACCACGCTGACCAAAGGACAAATCCCCCTACCCATCGATCATGAGATTCGTACCCGTCTTGAGCAAGATCGTGCGGATACGTTTCTGCATATCGTCCCGACCGACCATGCCCGCCTCAAGTGGTGTCGTGACTATTTGAGATATACCCCAAATCGAGCCATTGCAGGCTTGCATATCTACACCCTCGACGACCTTGTCCGGCTATTTTTTCATAGACGCCTTAATAGGGGACGTAGACACACCGGTGTAGGGATCCAAACGGTGTGGACACACCAAATCATGGAGCAAGAACAACTCCCGTTTTTGAAACCCCAGCCCGAAGCTCGCGTCCCCCAAGGAACCGCAAGGCAGTTGAGAGAAGCAGTCAACCAACTCAAGACAAGCGGGGTAGATTGGCAGCAGCTACAAGAAGATTCAGCTTCAGGCGATATGGAGGCCCCTGATAAACTGGCGGACCTAATCACCTTTTATAAAGCGTACGAGACGCGCCTTGGCTCACAATGGGTCGATCGCGCGGGCATCCATCGCGCCGTTTCCGAATACCTTACTCAGAGTCCTAGCCGTGCAGGGCGATTGTTGAAGACAATTTTCCCCACCGTTGGTCTGGTGGTTGTCAGCGGTTTCGATGTGTTCTTCCCTCACGATTTTGCAATTCTGACCGGCATCGCCAACCTGCCATCAATAAATATGGGTATCATCCTTGACTTCGATGAACAGAACGAATCACTCTTTGGACATGTCAAAGACGGTTATGACCGATTCCTAAGTTGTGGATTTGAGCCACACGTTGAGGCGATAGAAACCCCTGACGCAGACCACAATTTGCACCTATCCCGAAATTTGTTTCACACGGATCGGAGAGGGAGTTCTTCAATTGAGAAACCAGCACTTACGGATCAGATCTCCTTGTTGCGCCCACCAAATCGAGTCCAAGAGGTAGAAGAAATTGCCAAGTTAATCAAGCGACTCGCATTGAGCCAGCCCTCACCGGCACTGGATCAGATATGTGTTACCTTTTACAGACTTGACGCTTACGCGCCACTCATCCGTGAGATTTTTCCGCTTCACGGCATTCCGTATGCTTTGGAGTGGGGCGACAGGCTTGAAAATTCCACAGTCGTTGTGTCGATTCTTTCTCTACTAGAGCAAATCCAAAGAGGTATGCCCCCCCAAACTCAAGATAAGGTTTCGCGGAGTCCCTACTTTCAGACTGATGATTGGGAATCAGTGATTAACCATTGTGAGTTAAACACGGAACTGTCGCCGGATGCTTTCCGTGAAGCCTTCGATCAGTTAATGGATACCCTAAAGGTCCGTCAGCAGATTCTGAAGGGCAGTTGGGAATCTAAAACGAGGTTTGCCGCACACAAGATAAACGCCTATCGCCAATTTCGCAGACTCATTAACGAATTGGTAGAGTTCCTGATAATGGAGTTTGGTGCCGAAGTGCGTCATCCGCCTGAGAGCTATATCAGTTGGCTCAGACTAATGATTCCACAATCCACCTATCAGTGGGGAAATCCAAATGACGATGGGGTGCGTATCCTGCCGCTTAATCGGACGAAGGATCTATCTTTTGATACCGTCATCTTGGGCGGTTTGGTTGATGGCGAATTCCCCGCAGTTTTTCGCTCTGATATTTTCCTGCCTTTCCAGCGAAGGGGTACGGAATCGGATCGCCTGCGTGAAGATCGCTTCCTTTTCTATCAAGCCCTTACCCTCTATCGCAAACAACTGTACCTGCTGAGCCCACAGCATGAGGGCGACATTGAGTTGGCACCCTCTGCATTTATTGACGAATTGCAGCGCATCGCTGAAATCAACACATCCACAGATGACGACAAAACCCTTTTTAGTACCGAGAACTTCCTTAAAGATTATGGAGCGTTTGCTTGGGGAGGTTTGGAAGCGAAGCCGGTAGAGGGATCCGCTGTTCCTTCGCCGATGTTGCCAACGCTTCATTTGGTTGAGCACAATGTCCGCGTGGAAAAGAGCCGTACCGTCACGGGTGAACTTCCGCAGTACGAAGGAAATCTCCTCGCGAACTTGCTGTCCCCGGCAAGCCGTCGAGCGCTCGAACGACACCGTGGAAGGATCTACTCGGTAAGTCAATTAGAGACCTATGGCGAGTGCCCCTTCCGATATTTCTCTAATCGGATATTGAGCCTTAATCTAACTGAAGAGGAGGAAACGGGCTTGACAAGCTTGGAGAAAGGAAATCTAGCACACAACATCTTGTTTGAGCTTTACGATCGCCGTCGTGACAAACCGCCGATTTCTGAATGTGCGGATCCTGAATTTGAAGAAGCGGTCGAAGCACTTCAGCAAATCGCACGATACCATCTGAATGAGGAAAAAGCTAAACGCGGTCTCAACAGGGCGGAAACACTGTTTTGGGATATTGAGGCGGAAAGGTTTATCGGTGGTCCCGGCAGGACCGGTGTCTTACCCACATTCCTTGAGACAGAAAGGAAACGAAATCTTGAGGTGCAACCTCGTGGTTTTGAAGTCAGGTTTGGTCCTAGCGTCAGACCAGAGTCAACCGACCCATTCCTCGGCAGCGACGAGGCGATAACCGTTGGAGAGGTATCCTTGGCAGGGAAAATTGACCGAGTCGAGTTAGGGAACGGGATGTTTGTTATCGGTGACTACAAAACAGGTAGCGCTACCCCCAAATTGAACGATATCCTTGAAGGACGAAGCCTACAACTGCCGCTCTATATCGCAGTCGTAGAGGAGTTATTGAGGAATCAGTCAGCCCCGATTCCAGGTTTTGAGGAAAGCCTTGAATCGGTTAAGGGGGTGGGCGGAGTCTACTATGTTTTGCAGGAGGAGAGCAAAGCGGAACTCGGCATCGGGGACAAAGAATACAACAAAAGGGCATTTCAAGCTTCACGAAGTAGGCAGCTGTTACCCAATTCAAGGTTTCCAATTGAGGATACGCAGGTTGATTCGGATCCTGATGTCATTGCGGACATCGTCGAGGTGGCTGTCGAATATGCGAACCAGTACGTCCGCTCAATTGCGGAGGGGGATTTTCGACTGACTACCCACGACAAGACGAAGGTCTGCCGGTACTGTTCGTTCAAACGGATCTGCCGTGTAGGCGTTGTTGCGGAAGATATGCGTACTTGACAGATTCATGTTTCTTAATCGTCAAAGGTAGATAGAATAGCCGCGGATATGCTATAATTAACCCAAGTTGCTAAGAATAGGCATATTGCGTTGAATCCCGATGTTATCGGGGCTTCGTATGCCGTAGCCTACACACGGACATCTTGCCCGACTCCGATGATTCAGTGCGGTTAATTCGTAGGGAACGCAGATCTGCGTTCCGTTCCTTCTTACTAGGGCGTGTTGACATTTGTGTCATAATATGGATATGTCAACATTCACCCTATCTGATAGGCAATGGTCAAAAATAGTTTCATTCCTTAAAACCTGTCCTGACATCTATACCGGACAACAAACACACTTAAAACGCTTTATC
>JAKZSX010000396.1:0-3917 GCA_047517405.1 Candidatus Poribacteria bacterium
CGCGTGATAGCCAACGTTGCCAAATCCTTGCACTACAACCGACTTCCCTGCCAAGCCAGGCTGAAGACCGAGTGCTTTCATATCCTCAGCAGAGCGACATGCCTCCCGAAGTCCGAAGTAAACCCCCTTACCCGTTGCTTCCTTCCTCCCATGCACTCCCTCTTAGGCGATCGGTTTTCCAGTAACGCACGCGACCACATCCAGCTTTTCAGGCACCAGCGTCATATACGTGTCCATAATCCATGCCATTTGGAAATCGTTTAATTTACCCTTAGACCAGCTTTAATCCACGCCGCCTCCCAACATCAGCACACTACCGGGTGACAAGTACCGCTCGGTCTGCGAGCTTTACAACCATCTCCGTTGTGCCCTGAAAAATCATCTCATACAACCGCCCATGATGACTTGCACTCAGAGCGATTAAGTCACAGCTCTCTTTTGTTGCTGTATTCAGAATGTTAGTTACGGTGAAACCCAACTGTGCCATGAACTCTGTTTCTACTTGGTGGTATTGCAAATACCCACGCATCTGTCCAGAGATCTCGGCTGCCCTCACTTGCGTATCTGCCATCGCTAAACCGAGCAAGCTCGCCTTGGTTCGCTTTGCCAACTCCGCTGCCAATTCAAGGACATGGTCGGATGCTGCATCGCCGTGATGGACGGTCAGGATTTTTTGTAGCATTGAGCATTGCTCATGGACAACAATCGTCGGTTTTGTGATGCGGGATAGGATATCGTCGATGCTGTCGTGAATCAAACGCAATCCCCTGGTTTTGATTGACTCAGGAATACCGACCACGACGAGATCGGCAGCGTGCGCTTTTTCACAGAGGTTTCTTACAGGATTGCCGGTGATGGTATCAACGTGAGCGGATAAAAACTCGAATTCAGCAAGTGCCAATTCTGTATTGTCGAAGACTCTCGCAGCAATGTCTTCCTGACCGCCATGTCTTTCCTCGGCAAAGTGGACGCACGAAAGGTGAGCGTCTAACAGGACAGCTAAGTGCCCAGCATATTCGAAGGCATTCTGTTCGTGTGGTGTGTTGCCAATGGCGACGAGGATGTTCTGAATCATCGTGTCTCCTCCTTGGTAGGGATTATCCTTCTGCATTGTTTCCCTGAACTCTTGCAATGCCTGGACGATCCCGTTACTTTATTAAGCAATAGTGCTAGTTTGATTATTGGTCATGAGACGGTTTCCTCAATTCTATCGTTAACCTAAAGCACAAATCATTCTTCATTAATGGGAGGGAATCTACACTCATGACTACCATAGATTTTATCACGCAATTGTTCTGTCGGGTAGATAATAAACCAAAAAAAACAACGAAAAAATCAGAAACATATTCAAGCCAAGTGCCATCCCTCTGACATGGCAAACCCTTCGTTGACTGATATAGTTGACACCTATAATATTAAACAGATTTATCCCCGCCGAAAAGGGTGCTTTTTGTGGCAAATCGGCATAGAAGGGCTCTATACTGACCTGAAAGGGAAGTTTGTGGGGGATATGAGTCGCGAAAAATACCCTGAACGACTTACTTGAACTGAGCCTTATCCGAAGCAGCTGTTTCGTTTTAGGTTGCGACCGAATCGCACTGGCACCTCTAATCCTTTTCCAACTTTTGATAGATGGTCCACGACGAGATACCAAGTAGCTTTGCAGCCAACTCCTTGTCTCCACCCGTCATTTTGAGTGTTTCCGAGATGAGACGCTGCTCGATCGCTTCCACGGGGGTTCCCAAAGGGATAGTAATCGACTTCGAATTGTGGGGATAAGTCGAGTCCTTGCCACTTTTGGCAATTCACGCCGGGAGACCCATCTGTTCGATACTATTGGATTGTGTCAACACCACTGCTTGTTTAATCACGTTTGCCAATTCGCGGATATTGCCCGGCCAATGATAGGCTTCAAGCTCTGTACAACCTCACCTTTATAGTGAATACGAGTTTTTCAAGATTCAATTCATGACATCGTTCTGCCGAATTGCATGCAGATGGGATAGATCTCTGACAGGTTATCAGGCGTAAATCCCTAAAATCACACTTTTCCTGATAAAAAATTAACGAATACCTGGACAGTTATCAAATATTGACAGGATAGCACTACAATTGACACGGAGGCAGACGGGAATGAGCGAGGAGCAACTTAGCGAGATAGTGGGTGGGCTCGATTGGAATCTGGGGGACACAGAAGGGAAAAAAAGTCAAAGCAGCCTAGATACTTCCATTATTCGCTCCAGCAGGGCGGCAGGTGGCAGTTTGCGTAAGAATAAGTTGTGGGATGTAGACAAGACAAACATCAATTTTAACGCTTTATCAATCCCAAATTGGTGCTTGTCTTACCTGCAATTCCCTTGTAAGTGATGTTAGTTTTCGGCAGCACTTTTTCAATCCGTGGGCTCCGATGACTTGCGCCATAGATGGCAGCCGGTTGTTCCAGCAACCAATATGAGCAATTCATCAATGAATTCCCACCAGACATCTGCGGATTCGGAGGGCGCGTTTCCGGGCGAAATTCACAATCAGGGATACCAGTATGGCAAACCCCATGAACCAGTTCAACACCTTCCAGACTGGATACTCTACAGACCCATCGTGGTAGATCGGCGTAATCATCCAGTTCACCGCTGTAGCACCGACAAAACCATTACCTCCTAAACTTAGAAACTGTAACCGAATTTAGCATACCAGAACGTACCGTTAAAACCGAATGGGCTGAATTGACCGTATTGATTGCCAATATTACCGGATCCCGGATTTTCATCGGGATAGGTGTTGAGGATATTCTGGACACCGAGCGTTATGATTAAACCGCTAGACGCTAGGTAACTCGATTCCAAGTCGAAAAGCGCCTTGCCGGTGTACGTTTCACCATCCTCAGAATCGTACCAATCACCGTAATAACTGCCCCGACCCAGCACGCTCCATTGGCTGGTTATGGATTGTGTCAATGTCAGACTCCCGCGCTGTCTCGGCAGGTTCTCTTCCAATTCTTTAATCCGCAGGTCATCAAGCGTTACCGGATTGAAATCGGTAACGGTCGTTTCTGTGCGGTTATAAACAGCGATGACATCGCCATTCGCGACTGGGACCGTGAGGACGACATCAATACCTTGGGTTGTCGTATCAAAGTCATTGGTAAAGAATCGGAATTCCTGTAGGTTCGCCGCGCTGGTCACACCAGCCTTAAGCAAGTCAGCCTTCTGCTCTTCGTTCAGTGCGAAGTCTTGGGACAGGGCTAACCGGTCCTTCATCCGAACATCAAACAGGTCCACAGTGAGGTTTATGTCCCGCACCTCAAAGGTGAAACCGCTGGTGAAGTTTTTTGATGTTTCAGGATCAAGCGAGTTATCTGTCTTCCTCGTCACCACTTCAACAGCGGGGTTGGTTGAAGGGATGGTTCCGTTGTTGACCAAGTCATTCTTTTCAAAATTGAATTCGGTCGTAACGTTGAAGGTATTTTGTTGCCCGGGAGTCGGTGCCCTGAATCCGGTGCTATAACTGCCACGGAGCTTCAGGATCATCTCATCGTTGGCAATCATATTCGCGTCTTCGAGAAAGTCCGTAACACCGATGTTGGTCGCGACCTTGTAATTGAAGGTTTGTCCGAAATCTTCAAAGTCTTCACCGCGCACCGCAAGAGCGAGCAGCCAGTGTTTGAGTGGCCTGACTTCACTCTCCAAATAAGCCGCAACGTTGGCGCGATTCCATTCGCCTGCGGTAAGTTGACCAAATCCTGAAAATCCGTTAGAGGCAGCACTGAAGCCTTGGCCCGCCAACGGACCAATTTGATACGATTCTCTTTGGCCCTCTACCACTTCAAAACCCTCGTTTCGATATTCCAGCCCCGAAGCCAAGAACAGCATGTCGCTAACCTGGTGCGTCACATCAAAGTTAAGGTTGTAATCGGTCTG
>JAKZSX010000397.1:0-12925 GCA_047517405.1 Candidatus Poribacteria bacterium
CCTAGGGTATGCTCTACCCCCCGCACACACGCGACCATATCCCCGGCCTCAAGATGTATCGTTTTCGTAATCCCCGTCGGGAGACGTAGAGTCACTTTGGGATTGCCCGCTGTGAACAGCCAATATTCATCGTAATCGTGATAGTGAAGTTCGACATCTGAGTTCGCAGGCAGATGATATTCGTGAAAGCTCTCTGAATTGACTGGGTTCAGCAACTCCGCCAACAATCCGGTAATCCTCTCACCTTTCCCTACATGTACCACACAAAGTGAAGGATCGCTTATACGTTCAGCAACGGATGACATAGGATTCCTCCTTGGGTCGTTAGGGATAACGTATCATCTTGTTTTAATTACTGTTGTCTCCAGTGGTCGCGCACCGGATACTTCTGAGCCCTCGAAAACAGATCCGTCCATTCCTTGGAACCATCGTTCTCCCAAGCCTCCAGACGCACACCTTCTACATAGGCGGGACCGTTACCTGCATTGAAGTACCCAAGCCCTTGGTCAATCATGTGTACGCAGCTTCCGTCTGGATAGACGACTGTCTTGATAACTTCCGGCTGCGGGTGAATCGGTTGTCCATGTTTCTCAAAGCCGTCCAACTGTTCTTGAGAAACCCTATATTTTTCGACCGCGTTCTCGTCCACCTCAACGCCCAATCCAGGTCCATCAGGGACTTGCTGATAACCACCCACTACCTCGATCGGCTTTTTCAGCAGGTGATGGGTGTAGAGGTTGATGCAGCTAATCGTGGGCCAAGTCGCGTGGGTCAAGACCGCGCCCAGATGGGCAGCCCACGTCGTTGTTAAGCCGTTGCCCACCAACTGCAACCAGAAGGGCATCTGTGCTTCAGCACTCAAGGCACCTTGCCGCACAACTTCGGACTTTCCGCCGCCAATGACGTATCCATCGCACACTCGCTCACGGATACTAGTGATATAAGGTGGGTTTCCGAAGTGCATGGCAACCGGTCGGTTGACCGCTTGGCGAATCTGTTTGTTGCCCAATATATCATCCTGCGGGATGGGCGTCTCAAACATAGCGACGTTATGGCACTGTTCCAGTTTCTTCATGACCGGGATAGCAGCGGAGGCATTTTGGAGCGAACCGTTTGGGTCAAGGTCTAGCTTGAAATGCGGGGGCACGTTCTGGGAAACTAACTCAACTTGAGCAACGATGTCCCACCACGGACGTGACTTATTCTTGAAACTGGTGTAGCCGTTTTCCATAGCATCCTTTGCTTCGGCAGCCCAATCTTCGGGAGAGGCGTCAATACACCACCAAGAAATAGGTGTCCAATCCCGTACCTTCGTGCCCATCAGTTGATAGACCGGTGTCTCCAGTATCTTACCGACAACATCAAAGAGTGCCATCTGCAAACCGGCACCGAGCGAATCATCGTTCATCATCTCGGCTGGGCGTTGACCTATGACCCTTTCTACCGTCTGGTCAGTCACTCTGCCATAAGTGTAGCGAATAACGGTCTCGCCCCAGCCAACATGCCCGGTATCCGTTGTGACTTTACACAATTCCAAAATTGACCAATTGTAAACCGACGATACACTGCTGCGGGTGATCTTTTGCTGCCGGGGGGTAAACGGCACATCAACCACAATACGTTCTACATCTGTTACTTTCATTGGGGAATCCTTTCTAATTTCTGGACGCCAAAAATTCCCTTATAGTTTGTTTGAAAAGTCATCATGACATGTTGTGCCGGGCAAGATGCCCCACCTTCGGGGTGAGAATTACTTTCTTTTTCAAACAGGTTCTTAGTTCTAAATCCCAATGCTTTAGCTTTGGGAGTGGTCAATTTCTGTCCCAAGGAAATGCAAACGTTGGTTGATTTGCATAACGCTTCATTTTGAGAACAATGCGGCTGCCGGCTCCGGGAGCGAGATGGACGGTAAAAAAGGGTTGGTCTATTGACAATACCTCGTCATTGACGGAGGCACTGACGAGCTGATGCTCGGCATAGGCTCCCCCCTGAACAACTACTGTCCGCTCTTCGACGGGGTTGATATTGACAAGTGAGAGGGTCGTCTCATCATCGGTCAGTTTCTCGACGAGTGTGGCAACGTCTTCCGGTATCCCGGCACGACGGTTGGCGGGATCAAAATAGCGTACGCGACAGTGTAGGGGCTCACCGTGCCGCGGTGTGATACCACCGAGCATCAATTCGATTAAACTGCCAAGCACCGCAGGGTTGAAGCCCAGGGTGTCGTCTGACAGCCGTGTGTCCGGCGTTGTGGTATCTTCATGCATCCCCTGCACTTTGCGGCGCACAGTACTGAAGTCCCGTCGCAACGTTTGTGTCGGATAGTCCGGATTGTTTCCTTCCAGAAATCCGATCCAGCCATCTGTGGGCAGCCACTTGAGATCATCGCGGTTCATTGACCAGTAGTAGACATCCAGTGCGCCTTGATTATACGGCTGCGGCGTGTAGCTGTACCAACCATCATCGCCGTACATGTGGGGATACATCACCTGACCATCGATTGTTTTTTGGTTTGAATTAATCGTCTCGATCATCTTCCGCCACACATTGACATAGCTTTGATCACCGGTAGCAAGCAGGGCATTCCCGAAACCGGCAATCCCTCGAAGATGTGCATTCCGGTCTGACAATGCACCTGTTTGCGGAACCACGACGGTGAAAGCCCAACCGTAGCACCCACCGTACCATTTACCATCGCATTCCCCCCCTACTGTGCCGTCCAAACCGATATTAGAGGGGATGATGCCGCCGTTGGCAGCTGTCCGCTCTGCCCAAGCGTCAACGTACTCAAGAAGCCACGCTTTGTATTTTTCTTCACCGGTGAGCATGTAGCCATTGATTGCGAGGGTTGTTGCAGCAAGATTAAGCGGATGGTCGCCGACGATGTCGGTATAGTCCTTGAAATGTGCTAGCATCTCCTCAAAGTCGCGCTCTCCGTGTTGTGCATCGAAGCGTCCCTCGACTTCGATAGGGTCGCCCGCCCAATCCAGAGCAGTCGCTTTGCGTAGGAGGGGACCTCGACTACCGTTGAACATACTACGAATAATCTTGTGCTCCGGATCGTAGTTCGGAGCCTGTGGATCTTCGTTCATGTAGAAACCAGCGTAACGCCTCACCCGATTTTGGAAGGCACGATCGTAGGGATCTGACAGTCCCTGCAAGTTAAAGACCGTAAGTCCTTCGCCGTGATGAAACCAGTCAAACATGACGGAAAATTCTTTATAGTACATCCCGTCGCGGGCCAAGGGGACCTCTACTGTTTTCGCTTCTGTATATTGGCGTAAATGCCCCTCCCATGCGTGCTTATACATCTGCAAGAGGCTATCGGAGGCACCAAGTGTATGCAAGAGTGACCAGCCTGTGAGATTTTCGATAGCATCATCTGGGCCATCGTTCCCGCCCCAACGCGGGAGGCAGATCAGATAACCACGCTCGTCAAAATAGCGATCGAAAAATGCCTCGCAGGCGATGGTTTGGGCGCGGATGAGTTCCCGCTCCAAAAGTGCCCAAGTTGGCGGTGGCATGGGTGTATCTACTGAGAGAGACTTCTTATTCATGTTTGGTATTGGCATAACTTATCTCCTTAGTTACTCTTGTTGGAAAATAATATAGCTCAAGTCGCCACTTATGGAGAACACTGCAAACCGGAAGAATGCGAGCTAAATTGAGTCATTCACTGCTCACAGTGGATTGACAAATCCACTGCACACCTGCGGATATGGCTTGGATATGTCTATCCAAGCCGAGCGGGCCTAATAAACAGAACTCAACCAAAACACCAAAAAACATACAGAATACTCCAACTTTCAACAGGTAGCAACTTGGGTTAATCTAAAGAAAGAAAGGGACAACTCAGGCACACTGAATATGGGGAATGATTGAAAGATCAAATTCCCTTTTATGCCCTCTCTGAACCATCGCTAGCATTTCTTGACAACGAAGAATCTGCTCAAGGAGTGATTTGAGCTCAACCCCCAAATGCTGACCCCCAAAGTCTTTTAGCTTGGTATAGGCTTTCGACCATTGGCTCTCAGCCCCCACATAATTTCGGTTCAGGAGATGGAAACATCCAACACTCAGTTGGAGCAGTCCTTGATAAAAGGGACGGTCTGGACCTACTTCGATCATCCATATATCCTCTAAAGTTTCGTGGCACTCGAAGTAATCGCCATCATTAAACTCTTGAATTCCTTTTTTGAGGGCTGTTTGTTTATCCATTACCGTTTTCAAGAATGAACCGAACTTGATTTTTTATAACCCAAGCGGGGCAACCACAGGGGTTGCCCCTGCGGGCATCGATCCAATGTTTGGGCAAATTTTGTGGTCTAAACCACTTGTTACCTGAATTCCTCGTCATGATACACTTCTTCTAAGCGGGTTGATGTAAGAAATGCGAAAAATCCCACGCCGAGAGCAACTGCAAAAGTATATTCATAGCCGATCCACCGAATAAGTTGACCCGCGACCACCGGCATGAAACCGAAAGGGAATACCAGCGTGTTCATGAAACCGATATAGGTGGGCCGATTCAGCGGAGGAGCGATATTAATCATATATGTCATAAAACCGACCATCATACCGCTCATTGATGCGCCGCCGAGGACAAACGTGAGAAAATAGTACGGCAACTGCCACACAGGTGGAATGTACTGCACAAAAATTGCCACCAGCGGTGCCGTACAAGCGAGCAATGCGGTGCAGGTGAGTATCCATCGAACACCGTACCGCCCACTCATATAACCCCATAAAACGTTCGATAAAACTCCACTGACAGCACCAACCGCAAGAAACAGCCCAATGGTCGAATCTGAAATGCTCAACTTGTCCAAGGCATAAGGCACGTAGAAAGGCATGCACATCCGTCCGACATTAACAAAGATTCGGTACACGATAAACTCGCGATAATTGGGGTCTGTTTGAAGGAAGTGCGGTCCCTGTTTGATGTGCTGCCAGAACCTTTTGCGTGTGGTTTGAACGGGACGGATGGGCTCATGGATCTTAAGAAAAACGATGAGCGAAATTACCGCCATAAGGGCAACGCCAAAGAACAAAAGTGCATAATTGTTCGGGAAGATGAATCCAGAGTCATCACTCAAAATGTAGCCAACCAGAAAACCGATGAATATGGTAAAAAACCCGCCGATGAAATTGCCCAAACTGAAAAATCGCGCACGCCGTAGCGGTTCAATCGTTTTGGATATAATATCCATATAGGCAACGGAGGACGCCCCCATTGACGAAGTTCCAGCGAAATAGAGGAAGATAAAACCCGCAGCGAGTAAACCATAGTTACGTGCACCGATCCACACCGTACATACGGCAATTGCGAGCCACACAGCGGTGTGGACACTCATACCGAGGATATAAAATGGCATCTTGCGGGGTCTATGTTCCAGCAGATTTGAGATCAGCAATTGGGGCCACATCCACCCCACTGACATCAGCGAGCCGGTCAAACCGACGAGGATATTGGATGCTGTTAGTTTATAGACAAAAGCAGAAAGAACGGTCGTGGTATCCGATAAGGAGAAAGAAATTCGCCCAAATATACCTTGGAATATGGCGATCCGAAAGTTGCGGTTTTGCTCTCGCGTTTTGTTTTCTTCCCCTTGGGACTGTGGTTCTGGTACGTCCGTCGAAGCAATTTTCATAGCTGGTTCGGCTTCCTTATTAAGAGGTTTCTTCCTCATGATACACATCTTTCAGCCGTGTTGCTATTAAAAATCCAAATACCCCCATTCCCACGGACATCAAGAAGATCCCTTCGTAGCTAAGTACCCCAACCAGCCTACCCGCAAGCACTGGCATGAAACCACAGGGAAATAGTATCGTGTTCATAAAACCGAGATAGGTCGGGCGAATTTGAGGCGGTGCGATATTGATCATATACGTCATGAAGCCCACCATCATACCGCTCATCGCTGCGCCATTAAGGGCAAAGATTGGAAGGTAGAATGGCATTTGCCAAGCTGGCGGCAAGTACTGCACAAAAACGACGACCAAGGGCGAGGCGCAAGACATCGCCGATGTGAAAATAAGGATCCATCGCACACCATATTTTTCTCCGGCGTAAATCCATAAAAAGTTTGAGATGACGCCGCTGGCTGCAGCGACGGCAATGAACAATCCAATAGTCGATTCCGGAATTGCTAATTTGTTCAGTGCATACGGAACGTAGAAGGGGCCACACATTCCTGCGGTATGCTCACAGATCCGAAAGTACAGGAATAATCGATAATTTCGATCTGTCCGAAGAAAGTGTGGTCCCTGCTTCAGATGTTGTCGAAGCGTACGGCGCTTGGTTTGGACAGCGTGAACAGGTTCACGGATTCTCAAAAAAATAGTGCACGCAATTCCAACGGAGACCGCACCACATCCAAACAGGAGCGCGTAGTTATACGGGAACGTTAATCCGAATTCATCGCCCAAGACATATAGGACGAAAAAGCCGATGAAGAAGCTACAAATTCCACCCGTGATGTTGCGTAGGCTGAAAAATCGAGCGCGCCTTTGTGGACTAATTGCCTTGGAAATAATGTCCATGTACGGAAGCGTCGAAACGCCCATTGAGGAAGAACCGAGAAAATAAAAACAGAGAAAACAGGTGGCAAGCAGACCGTAATTGCGAGGACCGATTAGAAGTGCAGATAGAAAGATTGCGACCCATGCGAAAGTGCGGAGCCCCATACCGAGGGCGTAGAATGGCATCTTGCGGGGACGGTGTTCCAAAAGATTTGAGATGAGTAGCTGGGGCCACATCCAGCCGGCCATGCCGATTGAACCGGTCAAACCAACGAAGGTATTTGAGGTGGTGAGTTTATAGACGAAAGCGGAGAGAATGGTTGTGGAATCGGCAAAAGCGAAAGAGATGCGTATAAATGTGCCTTGAGCAACAGCTAGCAAAAAGGTGCGTCTTTGTTCTTTGACTTTTTCTTTTTCACCCTGAGGCTCTGTCTCTAGTGTATCAGTTGAAGCAATTTCCATAGTGGGTTTGGTTTACCTGAAACCTCCAAATTTAGAGGAAAATCTGCGATGTAAATGAACGGGGATGAATTCATAATACCACGGTTTGACTATATTTAGGTCTTATGGGTTGATCCAAAATGAACGGGAGTCGTTGATTTTCAGGGTCAGAGATTTATAAAACAAATCGAGCCTTTCTTGGTTCACTAGTTCATTGATTCATTAAACTGATGAACGCATACATTACACTTCTCCCCGATAAGATCGGTATTCAAAACTAGAGACGAAATCAGTTGCGCCGATGGTGTTGGGCTTCACGATTCCTGTTCAACCCAACCTACAACACTTACGGAACACAGCTGTAAACCAACCCCCATAAAATGGATGATTGTCATCGGTAATTGATTTATGATATTATACACCATGTTTGGTCTTTCACGCATCATGTATTATCTCACATTTCACAAAATTTGCGAAAGGAAACCGTAATGTCCAAAACAAAAGTCTTGATTGCAAGCCGGCCGGGACCAGAAGTTGAAGCCATGCTCGAAGATGCGCCACCAGAAGTCGAAATCTGCTTCTTGCCCGCAGGAGAAAAACTCGGAGATCACATCTCGGATATCGAAGTTCTCTACGGTACTATCAATGAGGAAGATTTCCCCAAGGCGAAAGCGTTGCGTTGGATACAGCAACCCTTCGTCGGGGTTGAATGGGCAAGGTATCCTTCCTTCAGAGATAGCGATGTAAGCTTAGTCAACAGCCGGGTGTTGTACGGTCCGCAGATTGCTGAGCACGCCTTCGCGCTCCTGCTCTCGCTTACGCGAGGCATTATAACCCAGCTCGATTTCATGAGACACAAGCACTGGGAATGGACCCCATCCATCGAAATTGCGGGCATGACCATGGGAATCCTTGGGCTTGGCGGGATCGGTCGTGCTGTCGCCGTAAGAGCGAAGGCATTCGACTGCAAAGTTATTGCTGTCGATAAAGAACCTGTCGAAAAGCCAGATACGGTTGATCAACTTGGTCAGATGGACTCGCTGCTGGATTTTCTATCCCAAACCGACATTCTGATGGTCTGCTGTCCAATTACCCCGGAGACACATAAACTCCTATCGCACGATCAGTTTAATGCGATGCCGGATGGAAGTTATATTGTCAATGTTAGTCGTGGCAAGGTGGTTGATGAAGACGCCCTAATCGCTGCACTCGATAGGGGTAAGCTAGCGGGAGCAGGTTTGGATGTCACCTACACCGAGCCGTATCCGGAAGATGGACCATTATGGATGAGACCGAATGTGATTTTGGCATCTCACACCGCCGGTGGATCACAGAAAATCGGCAAACGCGCCATGAGTCTGTTTATCGAGAACTTGCACTACGATGTTAAGGGTGAACCGTTGGTCAACACGGTAGACAAACAGAAGGGGTACTAGATGGTATTCCATCACTAGATATTTGAGAGAATCTCTCCATTTGTGAGTATGTACCTCACGACGTTAGGCGTGAAGCGTAAAGCGTGAGAGGCAGGATTTTTCATGTTTCACGCTTCTCAACTTTGTCTCAAAAAACCAGGTAGATTTTCAGGAGTATAATAGTAGCCTGAGGTGAGGTTTTCATCCTGTCGAAATCTAATTGATTTGTTGACAGCAAATGTCGGGGATGCTATAATGGATTTACTATTTAAATACCCAAATCGTTAGAAAGAGCTTTCAAAGGAGAACCCATGAACCAAGAGGGGCAAGATATCCTTGTTCAACCAGGGCCACTTCGTGAATTTGCGTTCGCGCTCTACCAAAAAGCGGGAGTTAATCGGGAACATGCCAAACTGATGGCTGACCTCCAAGTCGAAACCGATTTGCGAAGTGTCCACTCGCACGGCACCCGCATGATACCTTGGTACGTGCGTAGCATGCTTGACGGAGAGATGACCCCTAGTCCAGATATTCGCGTTGTCCAAGAAGGTCCCGGCTTTGCTGTCATTGATGGGGATAACGGTTTGGGACACCCACCGAGCACCTTGGCGATGAAGATGGCAATTGAAAAAGCACGCTCGGCGGGCATTGCCGCGGCAGGGGTTCGCAATGCGGGTCACTTCGGTGCCGCCGCCTGTTATTCAATGATGGCAGTTGAAGCACAGATGATCGGCTTCTCAACGACGAACACAGGTGGACCATCTGTCGGTGCGCCGGGATCCGCTGAACCGGTAATTGCGAATAACCCACTGAGTTATGCCCTTCCCGCCGGTGAAGAACGCCCGATTGTGTTAGACATGGCGTGTGGTGCTTCGTCGTGGGGAAAGGTTCGCACCCTGCAAATGTATGGTATGCCAATTCCGCCAGGGTGGCTGTTGACTGCTGACGGAAAACCGACTGAAGATCCAAACGAGGGGAAGATACTTACACCGGCAGGCGGACCGAGAGGGTACGGCTTAGGGCTGATCATGGGTATTTTAGCCGGTCCCTTGGTGGGCGGCTTGATGTCATGCCAGAAACTTGGCGACGCCGTCTCGGAACACTTTTTCATCGCAATCAATGTGGCAAGCTTCACGGACTTCGATGAGTACACCGCAGCAATAGATCAGGGCATTCGTACCATTCAGGGGGCAAAACCTGTTGAGGGGGTTGATCAGGTATATCTGCCCGGCGAAATTGAGTGGCGCAAGCGCGAAACATGGGTCGAAAGCGGTATTCCGCTTCATATTGACCATCTACGAGATTTGGCGAATCTTGCAGAAGAGTTGAAGGTTGATATCTGTTGGGAATGGTAAGAAGAATAGAAGGCGGGGTTGTAAATCAAAGCCATGAAACGAATTTCTCGAAATCTATTTGAATTTCTTTACGAAAGGAGGTAGGGCAGATCACCCTGTTGCCGAAAAGGCACAGCGGGGTTCCTCATCTGTTTTTATGAAAGTGATACAAGCCTCGCGGGAAATTCACCGTGAAAAGTTCAATTATCTTTGGGATCAATCCCGGAATGGTTACAAACCGTCAGTGTACAACCCGGAAGAAGTTGTAGGCTGCAACGGTCGAAGAAATAGTTTGATGTTGAGTGTTCGTATTGACCAGTCTGAGATTATCAAGGGTATTCAATCGATTACAGATCAGATTCGCCGCATTCCGGGCGTATATATCATGCCACCGGAGTACTACCATATCACGGTCAAGCGGTTAGGTTTTCTGACAGATCAGAAACAGTACGACTACGACATTGAACCGCAAACCCTTGAACAGATTATAGAGCAAAGCGATCAGATTTTCACTCAAATTCCAGACTTTTCTATCCGGTTAAAAAGTGTAAATGGATTAGCGAGTTTCGTCATTGTAGAGGTCGAAGATAACGGTGTAATTGCTCAAATTCAAGGGCGATTTCACGAAGAGGCGACATTGGTGCCTAGCTATTCAATTGAAGGCGAAGATTGGCTGCCCCACCTTAGTATCGCCGGATTGAAAAACCTCAAAGGATTAAAGGCACTCAAATCCCAAATGGACGGATTGCGGCATATTGAGATCGGTGAAATACGGGTGACTCACATTGACCTTTCGCAAGCTATCTTGCAACAACCGTGTCCGCAATGCCGGATATTACGCACCTTCCCTTTAGCTCACAAAGATTTGTCAACCTGATTAATCCCCCAATTCATACCAAACTTAGGCTCACAAGTATTTCGCATTCCTCAACCTATGCCCGCTCTGTTACCACCGCCATTCTTTAGGACGCCATAGATGCTCTTCCTGGACACCCAACTCCTCCAAGATCGGTTCGAGTTCCGATAATTCTCCTAGTTCTTCAGCTTTATGTGCGTCGCTACCAATAAGCAGTTTCACTTCCCGCTCTAAGCATAACTGGTAAAATTCAATTAAGTGCCTCTGATTATATCGGATAAACTTTGGACTGATCTCAATGGCAATTTCGCGCTGAGAGGCGAGGTCTAGCTGGTGAATCAGCCGTTTTTGATCAACGTGTCGCATCATTTCACTCCCGAATGCTGACACTTCCTCTTCGGACAAACGAAAGACATTCGGCGTCAGAACGAATGGATGCGCGACAGCATCGGTCAACGGACAAGCAATTGCGGCTTCAAACATATAGAGTTCATGGTTCGCGACTTTCCTTGGATTGCCGAGATCTGAGGGGAGTGCAACCCCACGCAGATGATAATGGTTTGGTGCCATCAAAACATAATCAAAGTATGACGCCAATTGAATGTTGATGGAAGCGACACGGTATTCTAAGATGTGTGATTCAACGCCAAAGTAAACAGGAATCGGCGGTTCACATTTCTGGATCATTTTTCTAACCGCTTCAATGTTTTTGGCTTTATAGCCATACGCGTAATCGTGATCGGTGATGCCAATTTCCTTCATGCCGCGTTCTTGTTGGATTTTAATAACCTTTTCTATATCAAAATCCCTCGCAGCACAAGGGGAAAGTCTCGTATGTATGTGGTAATCACAATCGAACATTCTTTTGACTCCTTTAATAAAGACAACCCCAACACATTGGATGATTAACGTATGATTGCAAACAGTTATTTTTCTGAATCTAACGTTGAAATTATCGTATCGTTCCGATATTATGACAGATACTGAAAGTGATTGCAAGCAAAAAAGAAAAGATAGGAGAGACAAGTTCTGCACGAGTCTCACCTTCCCGTCCTTGTCTCCACGCCTCCTTTTTTAAAGAGGCAGATCTATTGAACGCCCTTGATCGGCAGACATATAAAACGCCTGCATCAGTTCAGTAAGGTTACGACCATCCTGAATCGTGATGTTCATTGGTTCGTCACGCAGGATGCTGTTAACCCACTGCTGCATCGCCGAGGGTGGTGGTTCAGGGCGACGGGCGATGTATTCCGCTTTTTCTTCGTCCGAGAGCTTGCGCGTTTCGAAGTGTATATCATCGTGATCGATAACAATAGAACCTTCCGTTCCGTAGAGTTCGAGCATGTTGGGACCAGAACGGTGTGTCCATGAAACATCAATGACCCCAAGCGCTTTATTCGCAAACTCAATCACTGACACGCTGTTGTCATCGATTGGATAGTTGCCCGTGAAGTTGCTGATCTTGGAGATAACGCTCTTCGGTTCACCCATGAGCCAGCGGATGATGTCCACCCGGTGACAACCGAGATCAAACAACGCCCCCCCGCCGGCACGCTTTGGATCCCCAAACCAGAGGCTGGAACCTTTGAACCATTTATCCAATCCCGCCGAATGTGCGATACGTCCACGACCAAAAGTGAGGTCGCCCAAGAGCCCATCATCAAGGACTTTCTTCGCCAGTACGAGGTCAGGGTTACAACGCGATGGCAACGAAACTATGAACTTTACTCCCGCCTTCTCTACGGCTTTGATAATCCGGTCGCATTCATCGACGGTGATGGCAAGAGCTTTTTCGGTGAAGATATGTTTGCCCGCTTCTGCCGCTGCAATCATCACTTTAGGGTGATCCGAAGTTACGGCATCAACGACAACGGCGTTGATGTTATCCCGGGCGAGGATTTGGTCCAGATCCGAATAGAATGGGACGTTGTATTCCTCAGCAGCCTGTTTGCCGCCGTATTCTTCTTCATCCCAAACGGCAACCAATTCGGTTTCCGGGTTTTCCAAAATCTGATTAGCATAGCCTCTTGCGTGAACGTGAGCAAAACTAAGTTTGGCAATTTTAATCATATTATGACTCCTTGGTGATTTTCAATCTGGGATAACTATTTGAGTAAATTTCCGACGAATCTCAATATATTGCTTATGATTTGGACCTTCTTTGATGTTCATATCGCGTCACCATTCTTATTCTTGTGGTGCCCCTTCATTAGAAACTGCAGGACTCGTAACTTCCAAAAATAGATCTACTAATCCGTATTCAATTCTCTGGAAACGTGAAACCGTGACCTCCCCACGAATCAAATCTTTCAGTAGGTTAGCGATCTCAGCCTCCGTCATTTGTGATTCAATCTGGA
>JAKZSX010000398.1:0-4857 GCA_047517405.1 Candidatus Poribacteria bacterium
CGACCGGAGACAACAAAAATTACTGCGCTGATGGCGGTCATACAGCGGACGAAACTGTAGGCGAGCCCAGCGAAAAACGCCGGTGTGATCAGCGGCAACAGGATCCGACGAAACGTGGTAAGGCTGCCTGCGCCCAAGTTAGTCGAAGCTTCCTCCAACGACAGATCTATCTGGTCCAGCGAAGCGGCGGCAGCACGGATGCCGACGGGCATGTTACGGAAGATAAACAGCAGCACAATGATGGCCGCTGTCCCTCGCAACATAAGCGGTTGTTGGTTAAACGCCAGGATGTAGCCGATGCCGACCACCGTCCCCGGCACAGCGAAGCTCAACATGGAGGTTACATCAATTAGCCCACGTCCCACAAACTGCTTTCGCTTAACCAGAAATGCAATAACCATCCCTAGCAGCCCCGTCAACGGCGTGGCAATCGCTGCAAGAAGTAAAGAGTCTAAAATATAATCCACTCCCAATCGAAAAGCTTCCACGTAGTTGTTCAGCGTCAACGAATAATCAACACCCCACAATCTAGTGAATGACCCAACCAGTACCAACCCGTAGAAAAGAAAGACACAGCCTACCGTTCCCCAACAGATAGCCATCAGTGGATACTTCACCCGCTTATCGATTGTTTGCGCCTCCGTCCCTGATGCCCTTCCCGTCAGCGCAGTAAAGATCCGTTGACGTAGGAGATAGTGCTGTAAGAAATAGATGGCGAGCGAGGGAAGCAGCAGTGCCATCGCCAACGCTGTCCCGCCGGGAAGGTCATCGTTACCCGTAATCTGGAGATACGCCTGCACGGAGAGAACGTTGAACCGTCCCGCCAAAATAAGCGGGTTACCAAAGTCTGCCATCGACTCGATGAACAGCAACAGCATCGCACTGGCAACCCCCGGCAACGAAAGCGGGATTGTAACAGTTCGGACGACTTTCCACCGAGATGCGCCAAGATTTGACGCGGCTTCCTCCAATGCTGGTTCAATGGATGATAATACGCCGACCAACACCAAATAAGCCGTGGGGAAGTACGCGAGCGTTTCAACGATGATGAGTCCGGTCAGACCGTAGATGTCGAAGCCCGCTGCGTAGAGATCTATGCCGAGTCCTTCGAGGAGGAGTTTCCGGGTAATCAGACCATTTCGACCAAACAGAAGAATTGCCGAAAGGGCAATAACGAAAGGCGGGGAAATAATCGGCAAGAGTGTGCTAGCTTGGAGGAATCTTTTGAACCGCATGTCGGTCTTCGTGACGGCATAAGCAAAGGCGAATCCGATAGTTGTGCCAAGCAACGCAACGCAGATGCCCAAGAGGATACTGTTATAGAGCGGCTGCCGATTATACGATTTGGCGAAGAGGTCTTGGACATACTTCAGCGTGAACGTCGAACCATCTTTCGTAATGAAACAGGTTTTAAATACCTGAAACAGTGGAAACAGCACGAACAGGATGAGCAGCACGTTGATGAGAATGACGACTATCAGGACGGAAGGTTCACGCCATAAGGATTTCCAATCAATAAGAGATTTTCGCGGCATCATAGAAAAGCAAGCTGCACCACTGCCAATCAATTGTCACTCAACCCGGTGGCTTTTTAAATCTGGAATTGAGATCAAACGGTAGAAATAAAAAAAGCAGGGAATATTCTTCCCTGCTTTTTTTCTGATTTATGAGGCAATATATTGCCACTTACATACCACCAACCTGCGCCTTTTTGGCTTCAGCCTGTTGTTTCTTAGCGTCCGGATTGTCGTTGGGATCTTTATCAGAAGTGCCGGCTTCCTGTTCGACATAGAACTTGAAGCCATCTCCGTCCTGATCCAGATCATACTGACGAACAATCTGCTCCGCCTCACGGTAGTATTTTCCTTCTTTGTCTATGCTCATATAAGCCTTGAAACCGTCGTAAGCTTCCCCAAACTCACGGATAGCACGGTAACAAACGGCTTGCTGATAGACCGCGTCATCCCGCCAAGTGGATTCGGGTGCTTTTTTTAGCATATCCTTGAAAGAAGCAATTGCACGCTGATACTGCCCATCTTTTTGATACAGGTCGCCGATTCGGAACAATGCGTCTGCAGCATGGAACTTTTTGTATGATAGGTTCTCCGCCAATTGACGGTAAGCAGCGATTGCAAACGGGTAATTTCTCATCTGTACCCAACCGGATCCAATGTTTTGGAAATCCTGGGCGATACGTTCCGCATATCCTGCGACATACAGATCGCTCGGAAGTATCTGCCGTCCCGCTTGTTTATACTGGAGCGCTTTCTTGCTTGTATACTTCTGAATGTCATCCTGATCTTGCTTAATCTCTGTCAGGATCTCCGCTGACTTCTTGAGCAGGGTTTCCGCATCGGAGGCTTCGTACGAATCCGGAAACTTCTCAACGACTTTGACATATGCACCCCACCCTCCACTGTTGGAGTAGTCATAGAGCTCGTAAAAGTAGATACTACCAATTTGGAATTGCGCTTGGGGTGCCATCTTATGTTCAGGAAACTCTTCTACCAATCGTCCAAACTGCGCAATTGCCTCTTCAGGGTTACCGAGGGTTTGGTAAGCCCTTGCCTCATCATAAAGCGCACGTACAGCTTTATCTTGGCTTTCTGCTGCTTGTTGCGTGAGTATCTCTGCTTCTTCAGGATTATCGGCCATGGCTTCCTGTGCACGCATGACTAAATCTTTGCTGAGCGGAGCGTGATTTTGATAGGTACGCCTGTTATTTTTGATAATGTCACGATTTTTGCGAATATCAGCAATACCGCTCTTTGCACGACCACCTAAGTAGCCGGTGGGGGCGAGATCCACTATGGCTTGGTAATGCCCTGTGGCTTCATCCCATTCAAAACGTTTTTTGTAGATGGCTGCTAACTGAAAGTGTGAGTAGTGCGCATATTTTCCGGTCGGGTCTGCCTCGATAATCGCGGTATACTCTGCAAGTGCAGTATCGAACAGTTCTGTCCGTTTAGCGAGGTCCTTTTTTTTATTTTCCGGAGTGTCGGTACGAATGCGCATAATTTCGGCTGCCTCAAATTTACGGTCTGCATTTTGGACCTGTATACTTAATGGCATCACGCTCGCACACCCGGTAATTACCGCTGCTACGATTACGAGCGCGATATAGTAGGATAGTTTTGCAAAACAGCGATTCATAATTATTCCTCCTAAGCTTTAACTGGGTTGGTGAATTAGCAGGATTTTTAGATGCAATCCTATTTTTACTGCTCCATTATAATCGTTTTCCCAAAAATTGTCAACAATCATTTTGAATTTCTTAGAAAATGATTAATATTCCTAGCCTAGCCTGATGATACGCAAGAGGATTTCAATTGCTCAGTTGTGTTGTGAAATTAATGAAGACTTCCCCGGATTGATCGACTTGTGGCAGCTTCTTGGGCAAAGCGTTGAATCGAATTCTTTCGACGTATCGTTTGGCTTGCTCTTTGAGTCGGACTTCGCCCACCGTTGTTAAAAAACCGGGCTTCACTCGAACATCGTACACCGTGCCGTCCGGTTTCACCTTGAAGCTGATTTGGACCCCTCCGCCTTGTTTCCCTTCTGTCCGAATCGGTTTTCCCAAACGATAGCCGCGTCCGCTGACTTCACCGGAGATCTCAAACTCGAAGCCGACACCATCGGCAACATTACTTTGTCCGGTATGGGTTACATTTCCTGTAGACACATTCCGGGTCAAGCTGTGTCCACGTTCCTCGCTAGGTTTCTGTCGTTCTGTATCTCGTACGCCTGGGCGCGCTAAAGCACCGTGATATCTCTCCTCATCAACCAGTGGCTTCTCCCGGACCCTTGCATTCGTTACCTCTAAATCGTCGAGCAAAGTTTGATTTCGCCCTTGCGAAGGGGTTGCTCCTAACGCCAAGCGATTTGGATCTTGATTGCCAGATCGCTCTAGGGCGCGAGCTGGTAAGCCACCTGATGGACCACCAGGGTTAAGATATCGCTGAACATTATGTGCAGATTGGATTGGCGGTAATTCGGTAGGTATTTCAGGTTGACGTGTTGTAGGCAGAGCAATGGGAATTTCTTCTTCAGTACGCTTCTGCTCAGGTTCATTTATCAGAATATCCACAGTTATGGCTGTGTTATCAGGTTTTGAAACAGGGGACGTATAGGCCGCTATAGATAACACCAGAATCAGAACCACATGCTCGACAATTGCAATCCCAATAAAAGCACTGAGTTTAGTTTCACCTCGCGTACTCATCAGTGTGCCTCCTTATGGGTCAAACTCTGAATATCTTTAAGCTCGCCCTGAAACAGTTTGTGTTCTTCCGTGATTAGAAAGCGAACCAGAGACATACCGTGTCTTTCCAACTCTGTTAAATAGAGCTGTGCCTTGCTATTGAAATAGTAATACGCGACATATGTTGGTAGCGCGACCATTAACCCAGCAGCTGTTGTGATTAAAGCTTGTGAGATGCCGGCAGCAATATCTCTCGACTGCCCTACCTGTCCGCCCAACTCATAAAGATTGCCAAATGAGATAATCATGCCGAGAAATGTGCCAAGTAAGCCTGTGTATATCGCAACGGCAGACAGCATCCCCAAAATATGGAGGTATCGCGTCAATTTCTGCTTTTCGCCGTTGATGGATAAACGGACGACCCGTTTGAGCGTTTCCTCATCGGCATTTCTGCGTTCTATCCCGGCGCGGAGGACATTTGTCAGAGGTCCCGGCCGCTGCTCACACATTTGGATCGCAACTTCGGGGTTTCCTTGCACAAGTTCATGGTAGATGATACGGGTCACAAATTGTGATGGGATGATTCGCTCACGACGCAGATGGTAAATCCGTTCCATAATAATCGCGTGTGCACAGATTGAACAACCAATCAGGGG
>JAKZSX010000399.1:0-25882 GCA_047517405.1 Candidatus Poribacteria bacterium
TTCGTCAACCGCTTTCTTCACCTCGGTGGGAACGACTTGGTCCGGATCGGTGCCCCAACGGCGATGAAAGCGGAGGATAGTTGTGCCTAAAGAGATATTTTTGTTTGCTTTTGCGGCTTCGATTCCAGCGTCAAGGTCATCAGGAAAACCCATATGATCCATAATGACGGGAGTTTCAGGAATCCAGCTTGCCACGTTGCCGATGCGTGCGGGGTGGCAATTTGCGGGTCCTGAATGGATTGAAACGATTAATCCATGATCCCGCGCCGCCTCAACGACCGGCTTGACCATTTCATCATCGATATCATACCTGTGAACTGCCGGCATCAGCTTAATCCCTCTCATACCCCACTCGGTTGCGGCTTTCCTCACCTGTCCAACGGGATCATCTTCGGTGGGGTGGACAAGCGCACAACCGAGGGCACGGGGATTGTTTTTTATCGCCTCACCGAGTTCCCGGTTGTCTGGTTCAGGTTGCGTATTGGGCATGATGACGGCAACGTCCATGTCCGCTTCATCTTCAAGGGTTAATAGCTTGTCTAAATCCAGTTTTCCGTTCTCATCACGGAACGAGTCGTTCAAATAGGCTTCAAAATCTCCTCGCATGGTAAATCTCCTTTTGAGTTTGTAAAACGTGAAAGACGACTACTGCTTTGTTTTTAATGAACCAGCCCAACATGCTCAGTGATTGGACAGTTCTTGACTATTGACTGATATAATTCATATTTTACTAATCAGACACCGGGCTTTTTTATTAAGGTATAAATCAAGACACGACAGCTCTCCATTCCCCCTTTTAATCGTATGTGCCCTTCTCACGCATTCTCACGGTTCTTTAACAATGATTTCACCGGCTTAGGTTGAATCAGCGGTTCGTCTCTAAGTAACTGAGATAGATGTCATAGGCGGTTTGCGCATCTGACTCAACTTCATAGCGTAAAACAAATACTGTCATTGTGTCGATCCAGTCTGTAGAGGATTTTTTGTGTAGATATGCGGCAGAGCACCCTGTTACGTTTGAACTGAGTTCTAGTAAACGTTCAGGCAGGAAACGGTGGATTTCCCTCAAGGTCTCGCCGGAAGGGAAGTATTTTTCGCTATGAGGCACCCTGTTTTTTGAAGGGAGGAAGGTCAGAAGATATGGTGTTGTCAGTGGATCTTTGATGTGGTCGGCAGTTGCTTTAGCAAGTTCAACCATGCCCTGTGTTATCTGACTTGCAAATTCGTATCCCTCAATTTGTATGAAGTATCTGCCTTTCCAGAAGTTAAGTCCGCGTCCAGAAACGATGGCTCTACTGCCGACCCATTCAAATTCATCTTGTGGATAGCGGTTTCGGCTATAAACTCCGAAAGCATTCTCTGGCGTTCCCATGTCGAAAACTTCTAAAAGAATCAGCGGCTGAGATCCAAGTCGAGGTGTCTGATATTCAACAGACGCTCCTTCGATAAACCCGTAGTTGTGGTATAGTTCAGGGTTCCCACCAATCACATTTTTGTATAAATCTTTCCCAATATCGACGCTCGGTTTCCCCGCTCTGACCCAGTGGGCTGCCTGTCCATCTGCTGGCAGTAACTCAACTGGTTTCGCGGTTGTAATTAAGGAAAGTGCATCAATCTGAGGAAGGTCTTCTGTCCACGCTTGAGTAATTTGGCGTGAGAGATCTTTCGCTGCCTTAGTGGTTCGCGCTTTCCAAACTCCATAGACATACTGCCCATTCTGGCTTACAATCGTGTAATTGCCTTGTTCAGCCTGACACGAAAGAAACAGCAGCATGCAAGACACATAAACGATCCAAAAATACTGCCTTCCTCGATGAAAAACTTGAAAACGTGAAGTGTCAAACGTGAAACGCGATACGTGATAAGTCACAGTCTTATAGTCTCACAAGTATGCGTCTATGAGCCTACCATTGTTCAGCGAGCGTACTGTAGAAATCATCGACTAGTTCTTGAATGAGTCGTTGTTGCGCTTCTTCGCGCGTTTCGGGCGGTTCTCCCTGTCCCGAAACAACATAGAAATCGTGAATTTGGAGATAATTATCTCTGCGATCGATGACTTTGTTCTGATTGCGATCCCGAAATTCGTACTCAATCTCTAAGCTCATGCGAAATTGCTCAGGTTGATTGTTGGCATCATAACGATAAGGTTCGAGATAGTAATCCAAAATAATCACATCAAGTTGTGCATCATTGCCATCGCGCCACTTCTGGTTAAAACGGTCAATGAGTGCGTTTCGAATGACCTCATCATATGGATTACCGGAGGCATCAAATGTGAAATCCGGATCTTGAATCTCAATCGGTGAAATTGTAATTGTCTTTATATGATTGAGATAGTCTGAGGTTGACACATAACCGCATCCCAAAAACACAAAAATCAGAATCAAGACACAGTGCGAAAATGTAGGACGTAATGTAGGAGCGAATCGCACAAAATTTTGCACAGTGAATGAGGAAAGACGAGGAAGTTTCATCCCAAACCTCTGGAGTGAATATTCGATGTATTTAGCAGATTGGATAGGGGAGAGGTGGATTACTCTAAACCGAATCCCAGTTTTGCAAACTTAAAGATCCATTTCGCTTGGTCAATTATCCATTCCCGACGAGTCGCAGCGAGAACAAAAACGACTCCCAGAAGAGCCAGAACAAATGTCAACAGATAGGTCAACCATTTCTGATCGAGAAGGTCCCTTTCTCTGCTAATTATCCTTCCCGTCCTCGGGCTGGGGTGCTTGGCTTGCATTTGAAATAACCCTCAGAAAATGTGCTGCAAAAAATATTGAGGAATCCGCCCGGTAGCACTCTTCGATTAATGGGATATGAAATTCAAACGTTACAAGTAATTCGTGAGATGTGAGAGACCAATTCTTCTCTCACGTCTCACGCTATGGGTGATATTTTTCCCATTTATGGGATCTCGCGGATTTAGCAATAGTGGTACTGTACTAAACTCTGCCTTTTGGGATTCTTGGTGGTCGCCGGTCTCGCGAATCGCTGCCACGATTGTTCCGGGGATTGCGAGAATCACGCTGTCCTCTACTTGAACGGTTGTTCCGTGGACGCGAATCTCCCCGATCTCGTGCCTCCCCTCGCTCTGATGAACTGGAATCTCCGGTTACCGGGTTACTTGCAAGTGTTAGGTCAACGCGTCCTTGGTCATCAATTTCAATGACACGTACAGCCACTTCATCACCGATATTCATCACATCTTCAACCTGTCGGACATAGCCATCTCCCATCTGGGAGATATGAAGCAATCCGTCCTGGCCGGGGATAATCTCAATAAACGCGCCAAATGATGTGATACGGGTAACTTTTCCGGGGTATTCTTTGCCGGCTTCAGGAATTGCAGTAATAGAGAGGATCATCTCTTCGGCTTTGTTAGCAGATTCCACATTGAATGATGAAAGCTCGACCCTCCCATCGTCCTCAATGTCGATAGTCACACCGGTTTCCTCTTGAATACCCTGAACAGTTTTGCCGCGCGGACCGATCAAATCTTTGATTTTAGATGGCGAAATTTGGATTTCATAGATACGTGGTGCGTACGGAGAAATCTCATCGCGTGGTTTATCAATAACTGCACTCATCTTATCTAAAACAACCAAACGCGCGCCTTTGGCTTGGTGGATGGCTCTCCGCATCAAATCCGGTGTCACACCATCAATTTTGATGTCCATCTGGATAGCGGTGATGCCCTCCCGAGTGCCAGCGATCTTAAAGTCCATGTCACCGAGGAAGTCCTCCGTGCCGAGCATATCCGTCAAGATGACCTCGCGATCGCCTTCCTTAATCAATCCAACCCCAACTCCCGCCACCGGCTTTTTGATAGGCACGCCTGCGTCCAATAAGGCAAGTGTTACGCCACATACGGTTGCCATGGATGAGGACGCGTTCGATTCAAGGATTTCGGATACTGCACGAATGGTGTATCGAAACTCATCTCTGCCTGGAATGACGGGCAGAATCGCTCTCTCAGCGAGAGCTCCGTGACCGATTTCCCTTCGCCCTGGGCCCATAATTCTCTTGACTTCGCCGGTGCTGTATGGCGGGAAATTATAGTGGAGGAAAAAGTATTTCCTAATCTCTCCAGTCAGGGAACGGTTTATATCTTCATCGCCTTTGGTTCCAAGTGTTGTCACACAAAGGGCTTGGGTTTGTCCGCGGGTAAAGAGTGCTGAACCGTGTACACGAGGTAGGACTCCAACTTCACCTACAATTTCTCGAACATCTGTGGCACCCCGTCCATCAACACGTTTTCCTTCGTTTAAAATCGACTGGCGCATCTCTTCCTTCTCAATATCGCCTAATATCGAAATGGCATCCTTTGTGACTTCAGGTCCATCTTCTTCAGTATCAACATCATCAAGAATTTCTGACAGAATATCTGCTTGTACCTGTTCGAGATAGCCTTCACGGTTCTGCTCTTGGTCCATACCGATGGATTCACGAATCCTCTCAGTAGCGAGGTTTCGGACACGTGAACTCAGTCCTTCATCAATTTCTTTCATTTTGTACTCGCGGGTAGGCTTCCCACAAAGTGCAATTAAACTTTCCTGAAGTTTGGTAATTTCTCTAATCTCTTGGTGAGCTGTTACAATGGCGTCAATCACCTCATCTTCCGGCACCTCGTGGGCTCCACCTTCAACGGACATGACCGCACCGGTTGTTCCACTGACGAAAAATTCTAATTCACACTGTTCTAATTCTTCATAAGTCGGATTGATGCAAAATTCTCCATCTAGCCTTCCAATCGTAACGGCACCGACGGGTCCGTTAAAGGGTATATCAGAAATACTGAGTGCTGCCGACGTTCCGATGAGGGCAGGCACATTAGCGGGGTGAATCTGATCAGAAGCAAGCACTGTACACATGACCTGTACTTCGACTTGGAAATCCTTAGGGAAAAGCGGACGAATACAATGATCAATTAGACGCGCCGTCAAGAGCTCATTTGTTCCTGGGCGCGGTTCGCGTCTACCATAGACACCGGGGATACGCCCTGCTGCATAAGATTTTTCACGATAGTCTACGGTTAACGGGAAGAAGTCTAGATTCGACTCTCTCCTCTCAGCGACGACTGCCACCAAGACAACCGTTCCACCGTATTGCACCCAAACCGCACCATCTGCTTGTTTGGCAACCTTTCCTGTCTCGATTGAGAGTTTCTCGCTCCCAAGCTGCATTTCAACTTTCAATATCTTTCCTCCTCACAACGTTCTACGGTGGTCTACTAGCTTCTCCTGCCTGAAATCGTGTCACGAATTCCAAGTTGAGTAATCAGATTACGATACCGTTGAACATCTTGTTTGTACAAATAACGCAATAAACGGCGTTGTTTACTCACGAGCCTAAACAGTCCTTGTCTCGAATGATGGTCTTTCCTATGGGTCCGAAAATGTTCCGTCAACTCCCGGATGCGAGTCTGGATAATTGCCACCTGGACTTCTGGCGATCCGGTATCGCTATCATGAGTTTTATACGCTTCGACCAATTCCTTTTTCCTCTCAACTGCCAAAGCCATATAGATTCACCTCCTTTTTCATATTTTCTTTTGGTACGCGATGCGTTTTTTTCATATAGATACGGGTTAATATACCACAAACCAGAGCATTTTGTAAATCAAATTTTCTTTCGATCTAAGCGGGATTCAGCAATAATGGGTATTTCTGTCCTTCATTTGATTCAGAATGGCTTTAGCTGTAGCAACGTCCTGTTTAATCTGATTAACTAATATCTCTGGATTTGGAAATCTCCGCTCATCTCGAATCTTTTCGATGCAGAAAATTTCCATCTTTTTTCCGTATACCATCTGCTCAAAATCAAATAGGTGGGTTTCGATCTGGAATTCTTCTCCATCAAAGGTTGGTCTGGTTCCCATATTCATTACACCATTGAACATACGCCCTTCTAACTTGACCTGGATGGCGTAAACTCCGCTGGGCGGTAGCATTTGATTTCCAGCGTCAATGTTGGCAGTAGGAAAACCGATCTTCCGCCCGCGCCCGTCGCCCTGTACTATTTCACCCATAATCGAGTATCGGCGCCCTAGGAGATCAGATACGAGATTAAGGTTACCTCCTGCAATTGCTTCGCGGACGCGGGTGCTATGAACAGGCATTCCGTGAAGTTGTACAGGACCAACAATCATCACACCAAATTGATACTGATCCCCAAGCTGTCTCAAAGCTTCGGCGTTGCCAGACCGTCCCTTGCCAAATTGCCAATCATACCCAATAATAACCTGTTTGGCATGCAACCGCTGCAATAGCACTTGTTGAACAAAGGCGTCAGGAGACATTTGCTGTAAATACGCATCAAATCGCGCAAACACCACACCATCAACACCGAGTTGTTCTAATATCTCAATCTTCTTTGAAAGGGTTGTCAAGGCCGGCGGGCATCTTTCAGGGGCAAGGAAAGCCAAGGGTGGTGGGTCGAAGGTCAACACAAGACTTGCTAGATTAAATTTTTCTGATTGTGTCAATACCTGCTGAATAACCGCTTGATGGCCAATGTGTAGTCCATCAAACACACCAACGGTGACAATAGACTCCTGCAACAATTCAGAAGGAGTTTCTAGATCGTAGTAAATCTGCAAGATTCAATCTCCAGAGGCCAACGATTGAAAATCATTGAGTCAACGCCAACTGTCGATTTAGCATATCATCGACGGTCTCAATTGGGGTCACAGCCTGATAGGCACATTCGGGGGTACGCTCAAGACTATCGAATGTATGTGCCTCCTCGATCTTGAATACGCCAGAGCGTGTGCGGATAAGTTCTGAAAGGTGGGCACCACACCCCAATGCTGCCCCAATATCTGCAGCGAGCACTCGAATATAGGTTCCTTTGGAACAAACGACCCGGAAACGAACTTCAGGGATATTCAAAGATAACAATTCGATAGATTCAATGAAGACCTGTCTCGAGCGGCGTTTGACTTCAAGCCCTCGGCGTGCCAATTTGTACAGCGGCTTTCCTTTATGTTTCACCGCAGAAAACATCGGCGGGATCTGCTCGATTTCCCCAACAAACTGCTGGCAGACGGATCGAATTTGATCAGGGGTTATCTGACTGGTATCCGTAATTTTGGTGATTTGGCCATTGGCATCGAGAGTATCTGTTGTGATACCCAATGTAAATGTACCTTCATATTCTTTTGTACCCGCCTGCAACGCTTCAAATAGTTTTGTTCCATCTCCCAGACAAATGAGTAATACGCCGGTGGCATCCGGATCGAGTGTGCCACCATGCCCCGCCTTCTTTACATTTAGTAGGCGTTTCACGCAATCGACAGCCTGCCTTGAGGTAAGTTTTGGGGGTTTATTCAGATTGAGAACACCGTGAATTCCCATTGTCTATCAAGGGGAGCTTGCCGAAGCAGTCCGATTAACTCAAACACCATTTTATATGCACAACTGAAACAATCAATCTCATGACTGACGGCGAAACCTGACCCATCTCCTAACAAATCTTCGTGTATCAATACTTGTTATAATTCAGATTTATCCATCCCTCATGTGTTGCTGCGTTGTCGCCACAAGTTGTGCAATTGCCTCTTCACAGGGTGCATCGATCTCACACCCGGCAGCACGCTGATGTCCGCCACCACCAAACATGGAAGCAATTTCGCCAACATCAACAGACGATTTACTCCGTAGGCTCGCCTTCGATTCACCATTGTTCTGCTCGCTCACGAGAATTGCCACTTCAACGGTATCAATTGAGCGGATATGGTTGATAAATCCATCCACATCGTCGCGGGTTGCTCCGGTTTTGCGAAACATCTCTTGGGTTACATATAGCCAGCTAATCTTGCCATCCGGCGTCGTGCCTAGCGTTTGGAAAACTTCACCAAGCAAAAGAATAGTTCCAACAGGTAAAGCCTCGTACACAGCACGATATACTTCATCAACAGCAATCCCTTCCTGAATTAGTTCCGCTGCAACATGGTGAGCTGTCGGTGTTGAATTTGAATATCGAAAACAACCTGTATCGAACATAATCCCTGTGTAAAGACAAAGTGCACGCTCTTTTCCTATTGGGGTTCCGTGATGTTGGATCAACCGGTAGATTATCTCCGATGTCGATGAGGCATGGGTTTCAACGAGGTTGTAGTCTCCAAAGTGCTCAGCAGTGGTGTGGTGATCAATGTTGATAGTTGCTTTGGTTGGAATTAAAGTGTGCGACAGGTATTCACCGATGCGATTTAACACGCTTGCATCAAGAACAACCAAAATTTCAGGAAAGTGATCCTGAAAGGCTTTGGCAGGCAAAATGGCGTCGTAAAAGGGCAGAAATCTGTAATTCTTCGGCGCGGTATCAGTGTTGAAAATTTTGACCCGTTTTCCGAGGTCCTTGAGGAAGGAATAGAGTGCCAATTCAGATCCGAGTGCATCGCCATCAGGATTAACGTGTGTTGAGAGCGCAAAAGACTGATGTTGGTCAAAGACCTGCAAAATTGTTCGGTAATCTTCCATAGCGGCTGACCTAACTCGTCTCCACTCCCTCATCATCGACTGCCGATGAAATTTCTTCTTGGGTATGAATTTGTTTGAGAAGGCGATCTATTCGCATTAATTGATCGACAGAATCGTCTAACTCAAAGCGCAATTCAGGGGCGTGGCGCAAGCCAATTCGTTGCACAACTTCACGCCGCAGAAAGCCAGCGGCATTTCTAAGACCTATTATGGAATTCCGTTTCTGCTTCTTGTCACCAATAACACTCACCTTAACATCTGCATACCTCAAATCCGCAGAAACCTCAACTTGGGAAATGGTGCAGAAAGTGACTCGCGGGTCTTTAAGCTCTCGTTGAATGATGTCGCTTAATTCTCTTTGTATGAGCACGCTCACACGGTCTGTACGTCTTCCTGGCATTATCTCCCTCATCAGAACAGAATTTCAATTTCGTAGTCCGTTAATTCTGCCAATAATGTATCTTCAACAAAATTGACAACATAAGATAAAACACGATTGAGATGCCTCGTATCATTTGAAACAGATACCACGCCAAGCACAGCTTGTTGATGCGCATCAAGTGCATCAACTTCAGCCACAGCAATGTTAAAGCGATTTTTCAGACGGCCTGTGATGCTCTTAATCACCCGTCGCTTCTGTTTGAGTGAGTGGCTGTCCGGAATCGTTAACCAGATTGTACAAACTCCAACATGCATAAGCGTAATGCAGTCGATACGGGGAGTTTTGGTTTAATGATAGTAAGCGCTCGGTGGTGCTATCTCTTTCTACCGTAGTGAACGCGGTATACGCTCATGGGTATAGCATTCCAATACATCATCCAGTTTGAAGTCATCAAAGGCATTGACACCGATACCACACTCGTAGTTTGCCTGAACCTCAGTGACATCTTCCTTAAAATGCCGCAACGAATCAACCTTTCCCTCGTAGATCAGGCGATTGTCTCGCAAGACACGGAGGGCGTAGTTACGGATGATTCGTCCCCAATTCACATAACTTCCTGCAATCGTGCCCATGCGTGGTGTCTTGAACAACTCTCGAACAATTCCCCTACCGACGACGACCTCCCGCACTTCGGGTTCAAGTAACCCTTCCATCGCTGATTGGACATCAGAAATCAGGCCATAAATCACACTGTATGTCCGGACATCAATATCCTCGTTTTCTTTTGCGATTAGGGCACCTGTCGTGGGATGGACATTAAAACCAACGACGATTGCATTGGAGGCAGACGCTAGCAAAATATCCGTTTCCGTAATTCCACCAACAGCTTGATGAATAATCTTAATCTTGACTTCATCTGTGCTCAATCTTTGCAAGGAATCGACCACCGCTTCGACGGATCCTTGCACGTCGCCTTTAACGATGATATTTAGCTCTTTAATATCACCTTCGCGAATCTGTTGAAAGAGGTCATCTAAACTGACACGACTCTGGGGTCCCATCCGTGTGGCTCGATGCTGGGCTTGTCGAAATTCGCTAACCGCTTTGGAATCTCTTTCAGAGTCAACCGCAAAAAATTGGTCTCCCGCCTCTGGAACTCCTGTAAAACCAAGCACTTCGACGGGGGTTGAGGGTGGTGCTTTTTTCACACGATGCCCTCGGTCATCTATCATAGCGCGAACTTTCCCGTAATAACGACCGGCAACGAAAGCATCGCCAATATGCAAGGTCCCACTTTGGACAAGCACAGTTGCCACGGGTCCTCGTCCTTTATCCAGTTTAGCTTCGGCGACCGTTCCACGAGCTGGCTTATTTGGGTTGGCACTGAGTTCAAGCAATTCTGCTTCAAGGAGCAGCATTTCTAACAATTCTTCGATGCCAATCCGTTCCTTCGCAGAGATTTCAACAAAAATCGTCTGTCCACCCCATTCTTCGGGGACGAGGTCATATTCTGCCAACTGCCGCTTGACATAATCGGGCCTAGCATTTTCGACATCAATTTTGTTGAGTGCGACAAGGATTGGGACCCCCGCTGCTTTTGCGTGGTTGAGTGCCTCAACGGTCTGCGGCATCACCCCGTCATCTACCGCAACAACAAGAACGACGATATCAGTTACTTGTGCTCCACGAGCACGCATCGCAGTAAAGGCTGCATGTCCGGGAGTGTCCAGAAAGACGACACTTCCACTTTCTAATTCCACATGATAAGCACCGATGTGTTGGGTAATCTGCCCTGCCTCTGTATCCATGACATTTGATTGTCGGATGGCGTCCAGCAAAGACGTTTTACCGTGGTCAACATGTCCCATAATCGTAATAACAGGGGAACGCGAGCGGAGATTTTTTGTATCATCTGGCTCGTCCCGAAGGATCTGCTCTTCCAGTGTCAATCTACGAGCAGCTTCAAATCCAAACTGATCGCTTATGGCTTGTAGCGTCTCGTAATCCAAGCGCTGATTAATGCTCGCCATGATCCCCAGCTTCATGAGACGCATGATCATTTCGGTCCCCTTAAATCCCAGTTCAGAAGCGAGGAGACCAACGGTGACTCCTTCTTGGATTTGTGGAACAGTTGTGGCTGCCTTTTCCTCGCTGATTGCTGCGTCTTCTTGGGGTACTTCTGTTTTTACTTCAATAACTTGTGTTTCATCAATCGTGGAAACTGCTGCAACTTTTTTCGTTTTCTTTTTTGTGCTAGGCAGCTCGACTTTGGCTTCAGGAGATTCAACGGAGGGGGTTTTTGTAGCACTCCGTTCCCTCTCGACTAGCTCAACAGTTTCCAAATCCAACGTACTCATGTGGTTTTTGATGGGAACGCTGTACCCACGCAGCTCTTCGACAAACTCTTTGCTGCTTATTCCATATTGCTTTGCAAGCTCATAAACTCTAATTTTTTTACTTTTTGTTTGAGTACTTTCGCTCTGCTTGGTTTGACTACTTTTCACCATTTATACCTCCTCAGCGTTTCTATGACTCACCAGATTAAGGAGCTCTTGTTTGAAAGAATTAATAGCCTGTTTTGAAAGATTGACTCGCAAGTGAGCATTGATTTTCTGAGATCTGAAAGTGCTATTAATGCACGCTTGTGATTGGCATACATAGGCACCACGTCCTGGCAATTTGCCCATTGGATCTGTTTGGAGATTTCCTGCTGTATCCCGCACAAATCGAAGCAAATCATTCTTGGGAAATTTGCCCCGGCATCCGGTGCAGGTGCGGATAGGTATTGCCGTCATGTCAACCCCCTTAACGAATGAGCAAACACCTCTTCTTGATTAAAAAGCGGAGACCTAAGCCGAAAGTATTTTCGATGCAGCGTGATGGATTTTCTCGGCGGTTTTTGAACCGATTCCCGGCAACGATGAGAGTTCTTCCAAGGTCGCCTGAGCGATTGACTCCACCGTTGAGAAACCGGAATCTCCAAGAAGCTGAGCAGTTTTGGCACCGACACCCTCCAACTCAGTTAAATCGAGTTCAGTTGGGTGAGATTGAACAGGTATCTCATCAGGGTCCGATTCATCGGTTAGGTCAGCGGACTCAGTCTCCACGGGTTTGAATAACCCTTCTGCAATTTCCTCTTTAAAAAGCGAATCCGCCTCAGATTCGCTTTTTATGTCGATTTTCCAGCCTGTTAGCTTCGCGGCAAGACGCGCATTTTGTCCACGACGACCAATTGCTAGGGATAATTGGTCATCTGGCACAACCACCTCTGCACCTGCATTTCCGTCATTAATATTCACGCGAACAACATTAGCAGGTTGCAATGAGTTCGCAATGAAAAGTGCGGGATCCGGATTCCATGGGAGGAGATCTATTTTCTCACCCTCTAACTCTCTCACAACTGTTTGAACTCGCGATCCTTTGACGCCTACACAAGTACCAACCGCGTCAATGTTCTCATCTGTCGCAACGACAGCGACCTTTGCACGGTCTCCGGGATCACGCGCAATTGCCATAATCTGAACCAAGCCATCGTAAACTTCAGGCACTTCCATTTCAAACAGGCGAGCGATTAAACCATTATGTGTTCGGGAAAGAATAATTTGCGGTCCTTTTTGATCTACGCTTACCTCCACGATTAAGCACTTCAGTGCATCACCCCGTCGATAGTTGTGGGGGCGAGGCACTTCGCTAAAAGGGAGAAGGCCTTCCGTACGCTCTAAATCCAAGATGATGTTGCCGCGTTCGGTCCGTTGAACATAACCGGTGACGACTTCTCCTTCTTGCTCCTTATATTCCTGATAAATCTGTTCTCGCTCTGCTTCTTTTATTTTTTGGACAAGGATTTGGCGTGCCGTTTGGGCTTCAATCCTCCCAAATTCGCTTGGATCAATTTCAACCTCAATAACCTCATCTAGCTGGGCATCGGGCTTTATCTTTAATGCTTCCTCAATAGGAATTTCCGTGGCAAAGTGGTGCATAATTTCAACCACTTTTTTCGGCACATAACATCTAATATCCCCCAATTCGGGATCTATTTTAATAGACACACCTCGTGTCGAGCCGTAGCGCCGCTTGGCCGCTGAGTATAAGGCTGCTTCAATAGCCTCAACAAAAATTGTTTGCGGCAGCTCTGTCTGATCCATAATTTGGCGAATGGTCATGACTATATCATTATTCATTGTATGAGCTCCACCCTCCATCCAAAGTTTTACCACATCAGTTGGATTTGGGCTTGAGTAATCTCAGAAATTACAATTCGAACCGTTTTCCCAGCAACCGGAGTCAGGAAGATTTTCCCGTCACAGACCCGGTTTAGGGTCCCGTTGAATTGTGAAAAATCGCCGGTTGCAGTGGATACCTCTACTTCAACCTTCTGTCCCAAATTCCTGCGGAAATCGGCTTCTGTAATAAGCGGTCGATTCAGTCCCGGCGAGGCGACTTCAAGATTGTATACCCCTAGTATCATGTCATGCACATCAAGAATTGGGTTCGCAATTCGACTCACCTGCTGACAATCTTCGATGCTTACACCACCGGGCTTATAAATCAAAAGCTTTAACGTCTGGGAATCAATTTGATATTCGACATCAACTAACTCGATGCCTTCATCAGCTAGAACAGGTGATAACAAATCGGAAACTGAGGATGCTAATGAAGTTGTCATAGTGTGCAACGTACATCTGAAGCTGGGATTCTTTAGCAAAAGCGTCCAAAACGCCTCCGATAGGATCGGGATTCAAAGCAGCTTAATTTCTTCGCTCAAACTCAATCTGTTACTAAAAATAATAAAGAGCGGGAAAACCCACCCCACTCTTAGAAAGATAGAAGAGTAACTGTAATCGAGCAACGGCGCTAGATCATAGTGTTAAATGTCCGGCGTTTCAAGGTCTAGCTGAAAACACCAAAAGATGATACACAAAAAAACCGCGATTTGCTTTCCTCCTGAGAAGGATTTCTCGCGGCAAACTAAATAGTATCATAAGGGACAGAATTATGCAAGTAAAAATAGCAAGTTGCAAATAGGTCCCTCAATTAATAAAAAAACGCCATGTCGCTAGAGTTGAATTCCTGAAGCTCACGGCGTTTTATCAAGTGCTATTTTGGAACTTTATGTGATGTCAATGAAAATTACCTGGGGTGGGCTGAATTGGCACTTCGTTGGGTTTTTCCGCCTCTATTCTGACGGCCTTGAGCGAACCGTGTTTCACATCACCTAACCGAACAATACGAACGTGTGCTGATGGGGGATGTGTTAATTCAACAGGTGGTGGTCCTGTTGAATTGAAAAATGTCAGTTTGACCATAAAGACTGTCAACATCAAGTAAAACAGCATCGCGGTATAGTTAACAAAGGTAGGATGGGGACCCAATTTCATTGCAACAAGGATACGCGCAATTGGATTCGCTAGGAAATCCCAGATGGAACGCCGGTAGGTTTGGCAGATTTGGGTCTGGATGCGCTCGACAAGGTCTGGCGGCGGAACAGGATCCGGGATACTTTCGAGTACAGCTGCTGTGTGCAACATCTCCTCATATTGGCTTTGGCACACCTTACATTCAATGAGATGTCGTCTACGCTCAAGCTTCTCTTGATATGTTAGGTCCGGATGCTGATGTAGGCTAAAATCTTCGATAACTTGTCTACAGTCGAGACTCATAGCTGTCCCTTTTCTATATTTTTCAGTAGGAATAAGCGTTATACATAAATTTTGTTTGACCTAGGTCCCTACCTCGCTAGGTTCGGTCTATAGGGCAATCTGAATAGCCGGCTTAGTGGGGTTGTAAACCTTCAAGTTTTGACTTGAGGTTCCTCACGGCTGTATTCAGACGCGAGGCAACCGTACCCTCCGAACAATCAAGCAGTTCGGCAATTTCACGATATTTCATTTGCTGCATATAAAACAGGGTGATAACCATCCGCTGTTTCGAGGGTAATTGATTAATCGCATGTTGTACCAACTGGTCACGCTCTGTTTTCAGCAAAAGTCGATCCGGACAATCGTTCACATATTGACCTTCTCTTTCCTGAAGATCTTTCGTATAGGAGATTAATGTGCGGCCACGGGAATCGGACTTGCGTTTGTACTGTTGACAAACGTTAATCCCAACTCGGTAAAGCCACGTCAAAAACTTCGACTGGAATTGGAAGGATTGGATAGATTTGTACGCTTCAAGAAATGCTTCTTGCGTTGCGTCCGAAGCATCATCAGAATTGCCGAGCATTCGATAAGCAAGTCCATAAATCCTAGCATGGTGGCGTTGCACCAATTCATTGAACGCTTCGGCATCACCTTCAATTGTTTTTTGGACGTAGATTTCGTCGGAAATCATAGGCCTGCCTGCTTGAACATTCGAGTCAGTACCATTATTATATTGGTGAGGGTATTTTACAAATTTCTTCAAATAAAATATAAGAACGTATTTAGCAAGTTATTGGTTACACCGTGAGTCAGACTGTTACAAATCTCTGATGCTATGACACGATTCCATGGGATTTTCTTATTGACTTCCTAATCTGAATTTGTATAATGGAGGTCATTTAGAGAACCTTGTATTCAAAAGTTTCAGACATCCGTCGATGATTCGATTAAATTAGATTCTTCGTAAAAACGATGCTGCTGAGAGAGAGAGAGATCCTAATGCGGATTGACTGCCAAAGCCACATATTTCCTCGGGCGTATATTGATGTGCTTGCTCAAAACCCCTACCCACCGCAGATTGAACTCCGATGCACAGCGTGGGATAACTCCGATGGATCGGCTTGTTCGGATACCTTGATTGGGGAACGAAGCAGCCGGCGCGAAATCCCGAGCATCTCGAGCACAGAGCATGGCAACGAGTTTGTTATCACTTACGGTGATGTCCAGCAGTTTCGGCTACGGGAGGAGATGTACCTCCCCAAACGTAAACTTCAGGACATGGATAGGGCAGGTATTGACATGGCACTTATCAGTACCAATATCCCGGGACCCTGTATGCTCGCTCCCGATTTGGCTATCAAAGGCGCGCAGGCAATCAACGATGCCATTGCGGAAATGATTCAGCAACACCCAGACCGATTTGCGGGACTTGCCAGCCTCCCTTGGCAGGATGTGGACGCCGCTATTGATGAGATGAACCGAGCACACAACTTGGGTTTCTGTGGCGTTATGCTGTATTCACACATCGGCGGACGCCCCGTGGATGCCCCGGCTTTCGATCCTATCTACAAGCATGCCCAAACAAAAGAGTTGCCGATTGTCTTGCACCCCACAGTCCCAACATGGGGGGAGGCGATCAAGGACCACTCGATGATTCCCATGATGGGGCTTCAGGTAGACACCAGCTTTGCGCTTTTACGGCTAATACTCGGCGGCGTGCTTGAGCGGTATCCTAGGTTGAAGGTTGTCATGCCCCATGTCGGCGGCGTTTTGCCGTACATGATAGGGCGCATCGAACATCAAACGGAGGTGATGGGACGCGGGCGGGAACACATTAAACAACCCCCAAGTGCCTACATGCGCCACATTTATTTGGATACCGTTTCTCCGTCTGCACAAGCGTTGCGATACGCTTACGAATTTTCTGGACCAGAGCATCTGGTGTTTGGCACTGACCATCCTTGGGTTGATCCGCAACTTTTTGTCACGCTCATCGAGGAAATGGATATCCCTGACGGCGAGAAAACGCAAATCTTCGGTGGCAATGCTGTGGAATTGTTCGGTCTTAGAATGTAATACTGGATTCGGCTTGCTTTTTCCGAATCCCCAACTTCCGATCACAGGGGTTAACGACAGCACAGTCAGATGAACCGTGTCAAGATTGAATCTGAAAATTGAAAGGAAACATTATGAACCGGCAAGAACATCATCCCTGGGCAGGAGTATTTCCCGCAACCCTCTGTCCATTTCATGAAGATGAATCGATTGATGAAGAGGGGTTGCGGGTATATATGCGCGAACTTGCAGCTGTCGATGGTGTTAAAGGACTTGTCTGCAATGGGCACACCGGCGAGATTACATCGTTGCGTCCGAGTGAACGCGCGCGTTTGACAGCGATCGTTACCGAGGAAGCCAAAGGTAAGGTAAAAGTTGTCTCTGGTGTAAGTGCCGAAGGCAGCTTAGAGGCGATTGACTATGCTATCGCCGCGAAGGAAGCGGGGGGCGATGCGATTTTGCTGATGCCGCCGCATCACTGGTTGCGTTTCGGTCGCACTAGTGAAACAGCAGTCGGTTTTTTTGAGGATGTTGCCGAAGGGGCGGACATACCGATCATCGTCCACCAATATCCTGCTTGGACGAAGGCAAGCTATAGCCTCGCAGAAATGTTGGAACTTGTGAAAATCCCACAGGTGGTCTGTATCAAGATGGGGACTCGTGACATGGCACGTTGGCGTTGGGACTATGAACAACTGAAAGAATCGGCACCCCATGTTCCTATCTTAACCTGTCACGATGAGTATCTGCTGGCTTCGTTGTTGGAAGGCTGTGATGGCGCACTAATCGGCTTTGCCGGATTCGTGCCAGAGTTGATGGTGCAGGTCGTGCACTGCGCCCTTAATGGCGACCTGATAGGTGCTCGCAAAGCGCGAAAGCTAGTGGACCCGTTATCTCGGATTGTGTACAACTTCGGCGAACCGAGCGGTGATGCACACCAACGGATGAAGTGTGCGCGCTGGCTGATGGGCAAGTTCCCCTCTATGACGATGCGTCGCCCACTCCGCCCACTGCCCGACGCCGAAATTGCCAAGATCCGCCGGAATCTTGAGACACTTGGCTACGAATGTGTACATTAAACAGATTGAAAGTGATTGACTATTAGTAACTCATCGGAAGGTTCGGTACAGTTTTCGAGCCTTCAGGTACCACTACGCGAGGGTGCGCGCGTCGCGATCAGGGATTTAGGATAAATATGGAAAAAAGAAAGCCAAATCCAGTATTAGAGGAAGGAATATGCCCAATCTGAACCAGGAATTATTTGAAATTGATGTCTACGGTTTCACAATCCTTGAGAAGGTCCTTGCTCCCAAGGAAGTGGCGGAGATGAAAGAAGTTCTAATCCGCTTGATAGCAGAAGAGGGTGTCGATCGAGGAGACTGCATACATATATCGAATCTACCGACGATGGATCCGGTCTTCTTCAAGATGATTGACCATGCGAAAATCTTGCCATTGCTGGAAGAGACGATGACCAATCGTCTACCGTTGATTCTGGGCAGTCTCAACGCTCGTATCGTCCGTCCCGGCGATCCGGTGCAACGTCTCCATGGAGATATCCTTGAGGATCTGATGAAGAAAGATGGGAAAAACCCTGTCATGATGAACACCGTCTGGATGCTAGACGATTTTACACCGGAGATTGGGGCAACCCGGATTGTCCCCGGCACGCACAAAAGTGGAATCAACCCGCCCCCTGAAGACATAGTGATCAAGCATGTGTTGACGGCAACTGCACCGGCGGGCAGCGTCCTTGTTTTTAACGGTCAATGCTGGCACGGCGGCGGCGCGAATACCGGCAATCGGAATCGTCATGCGATTTTCGGGCACTACCGGATTAGCCCGATGATGCGTTTTCAACTTGACCCGCATCACCGTTTCCCGGAGAAGTGGTTAGATTTACTCACAGATCGTCAAAAGCAATTAATGCGGATGGAAGACGGGGTAGGTGTCCCACACGGTGCAGATCACTACGAATGAATTAGGAGCCAAGCTAGGATTGTAATTTTTGACTTTTTGTTTCCCTGATTCACCGCTTGTGGGAGCAAAGTGTGAAACGTAATTTTGCAAGATTTACACGTCTTACATGCCGATACAGGTATAGCAAATTTTCACAGATATATTGACAGGACATCATTCCAATGCTATCCAGCGTTATCACTATTTTTTAAGGGGTAATTTATGTCACGCTTGAAGTATGCCCTTATTGGTTATGGTCGTCGAGGTCGAACGCATCTCGAAACTGCCGCTGCGTTGAAAGAGATCTTTGAAATTGTAGCGGTTTGCGACGCCCATCCGGCTTCAGCGCAGGAAGGGGCTACACAGTTCAAGGTGAGAGCTTACACCGATGTTCGAGAGATGGTTGACCGTGAGAAACCGGATATATGCGATGTTGTCGTGCCCGCAGAGCTTCATCATGTGGTCTCTTGCTACTTATCACGTTGCGGTATTCATCACAATGTTGAGACGCCCCTCGCACCAACGCTTGGATTGATGGACCTTATGATTGAAGCTGCAGCTGAACACAACGTTAAACTGCAAACCTCCGAAAACTTCCCGTTTGTCCCGGTCGAACAGTTTGTGTGCAAACTCCTCCGTGAAAACGTCATTGGGCCCGCCCACAAATGCTACCGTCTTTTTTCAACGACAGGGTATCACGGTTTGGCAGCCATACGGTGTCGGCTAGATGCCACACCTATCGCCGTCAGTAGCATCAGCCACACTATGCCGGTTGTTCCCTATGTCGATCGTGCCAAACGTAATTTCACAACCGAAAACCTTGAATTTTACGCCATTGATTTCGATAACGGGGGCATTGGGATTGCGATGGTCGGCAATAAAAACAGCTGTCTCGGTCGGAATTCTTTGGTTGGCTTTGAGACCTGTGGCGAGCAAGGCACAATTGTGACTAACGGCAATCAGAGCGCATCGGGCGGAGAAACGGTTAATGTTTGTACAGACGCAGATATTGCCGAACATGCAGGCAGGGCACAGACTTACGAATTTCAACGCGAATATGCGGTATCAAACGTCCTCAAGCGAATCTTTGTCGAACTACCGGCGGCATTGGGTGGGATGATTGCATGGGAAAACCCGTATTTGGAGGTGGGACTCCAAGAGCGTAACATCTCGTTAGCAACGATGCTCGACGGGATTGGGCGCGCTGTGCGGGAGGATATTGATCCGCTCTGGACGGGTGAAATGGGGCGAGCCGATCAGGAGATGGTTTTGGCTGCTCGCAGATCGATAGGGTTGAATCGGCAGCTGGTCGCGTTGCCCTTGCCGCCGGATCCGTCTGAGGAGGAGGCGTTTGATCGGAAATTTGAGCAACGATTTGGTATCCATCCCCGTGAAGATTTGGCGAAGGCGTTGGAAGTCAACTTTAAGGCACGATAAATTGACGTCCGAGCTAATCCGCTCGCTGAATCAAACCTAGTCTAGACCATCTATCTACCTATGTGTTGACAGGAATCCTACGCCCCTTGATAAGATTAAAGTATCATTCAAACACTGCTTCATAAAATAAGGAGGATATTAACTTATGAACGATGCCGAAAAATACCTGTTTGATCTCAACGGTTACCTCGTCATTGAGGACGTGCTCACACCTGATGAGGTTGCCTTTGCCAACGAAGCTATTGACCGCCATTGGGACCAAGGAAGCATTCGTCCGCGCGATCAGGCCTTAGATGGCGGTTCCCTCGCGCTCAGAGGCAATAAGGGACGCGGAGAACTGGGCAATATGCTCAATTGGGAAGAACCTTGGTGTGACCCCTTCCGAGAGATGCTGGCACACCCACGAATTGTCCCTTATCTCAACCAAATCCTCGGCAAAGGCTTTCGGATGGATCATCACACGTTTCTGCTATCAATGGAGAAAGGGGCAGAAGGATTCATCTTTCATGGATCCTCAGGCCCCGGTTTTGATCCAAACCAATATTACATCTTTCGTAATGGTCAGATGCACTGTGGATTGACGGTTGTGGCATTCCAACTTACGGATGTAAATCCGGGTGACGGTGGATTGATAGTCATCCCCGGCAGCCACAAGAGCAATTTCCCGTGTCCTCAGGAGATGCGGCGTTATGAGGACTATCAGGAGCATGTTCGACAGGTTGTGTGCAAAGCGGGCAGCGTCATCATCTTCACGGAGGCAGTAACGCACGGGACGCTGCCTTGGACATCGGATGAACCACGTCTCTCAATCTTGACTCGCTACACGGCGGGGAACCTAGCGTATGTTCCCGCTTACCCCATCCCTGAATGGGCAAATGAGAGACAGCGAGCGGTTATGGAACCACCATATCATACGCGGCTAGACCGGCCAGTGTTGGAGGAATAGAAGGTGAGAAATCAAGTTTGCCGGGATAACCGAGGAGCATAAGATAACACAAGAATGCCTCTGAATCCATTAAAATACCATAATCGGTGTAGGTCGAAGATGGATGGTTAAGAGCTAGTAGGTCCTTGACGAAGAAGGAAAAGATGTCCAAAGGCACAATTTATCTATCGGAAGCTAAGACGTTTCAGGATGAACGCACCGGCGCGAACTTCCGTCAGGTAACAGATCATCCTTCAATTCATCACCATCCTTTCTTTTTCATTCCCGCTTACGACGACGCCATGCGTTGGCTGATTTTCATCTCATGCCGCACCGGCGCACCCCAAATCTTTGCCGAAGAGCGCTCCACCGGCTCACTTATCCAGCTGACAGACCGTCTGGACTTGAGCGAATGGTCGGTTTACCCCTCACACGATGGACGAGCTGTTTTCTTCACAGCGGGAACAAGCGGGTGGCGGCTAGACCTTGAAACGCTTGAGGAACGGGAGTTAGTCAACTTTGCTGCGACACGAAGAGGAGAGGAAAGCACGATTGGTCCCGTGGTGGGAACAACAGGACTGAGTTACGACGACCGCTGGTGGGCTGTGCGCTTCAGCGTTGATGGAGGCTCAGCGTTAGCGATTATCAACACTGAAACCGGCGCGCATGACCCTATTCTCCGCCGGGACAGCGTTGGCCACCTGCAATTCTGTCCGGACGATTCAGATCTGCTTTTCTACGCGGGCCCCCTCACCGACCGTGTTTGGGTGGTTCGGCGGGATGGTAGTAGCAACCGTCGGCTGTACGCTCGTAATGTTGAAAAAAACGAATGGATCACCCACGAGTCGTGGATTCCCGGCACACGGGAGTTAGCGTTCGTTGATTGGCCTCACGGTATCCGTTGTGTTCACGTGGACACGGGCACCGAACGGCGTGTCACGTCCTGTAATGCCTGGCATGCGATCTGTAATCGCCAAGGCACGCTTATGATCGCTGACACAAACTTCCCCGATATCGGTCTCCAGCTTTTCAATCCGCGTGATGGGGTGGGAGAATCTGTGACAGTGTGCTATCCGGAAGCGTCATCTATCGGCGAGCACTGGAATGGTCCATTTCCGTACGCGAAGGGTCCGGTTCAAGTCTACGCACCACAACATACCCATCCCCACCCCTCTTTTAGCCCTGATGGGAAGTTGGTAGTTTACACATCGGATCGGACAGGGCAGAGTCAGGTATACGAGGTTGAAATTCCAGAAAGGTGTTGAAGGTTTTTAGCCTATCGCTCTAAGCGTAGTCAGTGGTTGATAGGAATATGATGTAATTTGAAGCCATACTGTGACTTTAAGAAGCATTTTGCCCATTAGAAATCGTCTATGTTAGAATATAGACCTCCTACCAACATATGACTCGAAAACTGATGTATCATAAAACAATTCCGGTGAAATATGAGAGCTGTCATCCAACGTGTTAAATCTGCCAGTGTAACCGTCGAAGGAAGGGTTGTCTCGGAGATTCGGGAGGGATTGCTTGTTTTTCTCGGTGTCGCTCAAGAGGATACCCTCGCCGATATCGATTATATGGCAAACAAAATCGCCAATCTCCGAATCTTTGAAGATGACCAAGGACGGATGAATTTGTCTATTTTAGATATCGATGGCGAAGCCCTTGTCGTCTCTCAATTCACGCTCTACGGCGATTGCCGTAAGGGAAGACGCCCTAGCTTCATTGCGGCCGCCCGCCCCGAAAAAGCGGACCCACTCTATCAAGAATTTATGGACAAGATCTCGCAGTTAGAAGTGCCGGTCAAGGCTGGCATATTCCAGGCAATGATGGATGTAGAGCTGATTAACGATGGGCCTGTCACGATGCTGTTAGATAGCAATAAGCTGTTTTGATTCGTAAACGCTTTTTATTTTTAGAAGGAAGGTATTATGGACCGTAAAATGGAACTAGGCTTATATCTCTTCAGTGAAGTGGACGAAGAATGGCTAACATTTGTCAATCAGTTGGGCGTTGAGGCTGTCGTCATGGCGAATCCGCAACTGCCGGGCAATGGTCGCTGGGAATTTATGGACCTGCTACAGATGCGAACCGCAATCGAAAATGCGGGTCCCCGGCTTGCTGCCATTGAAAATGTGCCCATCTCTTTTTACGATAAGATTATGCTCGGCACCCCCGGACGGGATGAGCAGATTGAGAATATGGCAACCACCATCCGCAATATGGGAGCGGCAGGCATTGATACTTTCGGCTATCATTGGATGCCCAACAGCGTGTGGCGGACTTCCAATACAACACCCACTAGAGGAGGTGCGACCGTTACTAGCTTCGATATGGAACTCGTCAAGAACGCACCGCTTTCGCATGGGCGGGTCTTCACCGAAGAGGAGATGTGGGAATACTACGAATACTATATGAAGGCGATTCTTCCTGTCGCAGAGGAGGCAGGTGTGCGACTCGCACTCCACCCTGACGACCCGCCGGTCGAATCTCTTGGGGGGATACCTCGCCTATTTCGTAGTTTTGAAGGTTTCAAGCACGGCATATCGCTCGTTGATAGTCCGATGCACGGGCTTGACTTTTGTGTCGGATCTTGGTCTGAGATGGGGCCCGGTGTCATTGAGGCTGTCCACTACTTCGGGGAACGCGATCGGATTTTCTACGTGCACTTTCGGGATGTGCAGGGGTATGTCCCTAAATTTGCCGAATCCTTTGTAAATGACGGGAACTGCGATATGTTTGAGGTGATGAAGGCGTTAAAGGAGAGCGGATTTACCGGCTGGATGATTACGGACCATGTCCCAAACATGATAAACGATACGTCGCAGGGACACCGTGCACGCGCCTTTACGATCGGTTATATGGCCGCATGCCTTGAAAGATTGAACGCAGCCGACTAGACCAAACGGGAGTGCGCTGTGAATCGAACTCGAATTCTGTACGTTATCGATTCTATGGGCAGGGGTGGGGCTGAGACCCAGTTGTTCAAGACCTTAGCGCGATTACCGCTAGATCAATTTGAAACGGTTATCGTGTTAAGCCGTGAGCGCGGCACTTTCTACGAGCAGCTTGCGGCACTCCCAATCGTCCAAGAAATTATTGTCCTACATGACGCAAGTCGTTTTAAATCCCGATCTCATCGGGGCAGATTTCCCATACTATCCTTGGTGCGAAAGGCTTTCAGATTAGCAGGGATTGTAAAATCGGTGGGACCAACAATTATCCACAGTTGGCTTTGGTATTCCAATCTCCTCTGTGGTCTTGTCCGCCAATTTTCTCCAACCCCATCAGGGGCGGGTCAATCCTGTCCCCTGATTGTCTCACAACGCGGCGACTACTACGCGAGATACGGCAGATTAAGATTGTGGTTGACAGAAAAAATCATCTACCGTCACGCCGATGTCCTTTTAACAAATTCTGATCGCATTCGAGACAAACTTCGGCACCGTTATCCCGACAAACGTATCCTAGCGATTCGGAATCTGCTCGACTTGCCTAACCTATCACCACAAACGCCTGCCGACGCTCCACCGCTTTGGCACATTGTGAGCGTTGGTCGATTGACTGCGGAAAAGGGACATCAGCATCTCATCGAAGCGTTGCATCTGCTCAGCGCAAAGTTCAACTGGCAAAACTTCACAGCGACAATCCTCGGAGATGGGCCATTGAAGACAGACCTAGCGCAGCTTGTCAAGCACTACTACTTGTCGGATCGGATACAGATGCCCGGCTTCTGCGAGGATGTTTTTCCGATGCTCTCTACCGCACACCTCTTCGTTTTACCATCGCTGCATGAAAGCTCACCAAACGCCCTCATCGAAGCAATGGGGGTTGGATTGCCCTGCATTGCTTCAGGCGTCGGCGGTGTGCTCGACCTCATTAATGATCAGGAGAATGGACTACTTATCCCACCACGATCGAGTGAGGCATTGGCGGAGGCAATCAATTGTCTCTTAACTAATTGGGAACTGGCAGCATATCTGGGGAAGAATGCAAGGCGAAGAATTGAGGAAATATTTGATAACGATAGATCTATCCAACAGTTGGAGGAGGTTTATTGGGATTCTCTTCGCATGATTTCCGAATCACACCCTTAATGCCCATAAAGGAGGCTGGCTCATGACAAGTCAACCAATCAAACTTGGCGTCGTTGGCTGTGGATTCACAGGTAGACAAACGATTTTCGCAACCACTGTAATGTCGCGCATGACTACCGTTGCGTTAGCAGACCTCGATCCCACTCGGCGCGAAGAGGTCGCTGGGGAATATTCAGTGCCGCGCATCTACACCGATTACCGGGAGATTCTTGAAGACGGTGACATTGACGCAGTATATCTCGGCACTGCCCCCGATGTCCGTCTGCCAATGGTGCTTGAGACGCTCGCTGCGGGTAAGCATGTGCTGGTCCAGAAGCCTCATGCGATTCGGGCAGACGAGGTTACGGAGATGGCGGATGCAGCAAAAGTAGCAGATAAGACGTTGCAATTCTGCTATTTCATGCGTCACTACCCCCACAACCGCCAGATTCGCCGCGCGGTGCTTAGCGGTAAGATTGGAAACCCGTACCATGCCCGGATTTTTGGCAAATACAATCATATCCCACCCCTGAACGACAACTCCCGTTGGCTGCATGTCTACGGTCAGAAAGGGGGATCGTTAGGGCAGCACTATTCCCATGAACTGGATCTGGCGTGGTGGTGGATGGGGTGTCCGAAGCCGGAATGGACGTTTGGTGCTAAGCATGTGGTTTATCCGGCATACGATGGTCCTGAAGGTCCCGCTGATGACTACTTCACTGGGCTTGTCGGTTTGGAGGGAGGGAAAACGATTCAGATCGACTGCTCCCGAATGGTGCATACCCCCACACCAACCATCATTGAACTTTACGGCAGTACCGGGGCGATCACGGGTGGGGTAATTTCCAGACACAAAGATGGGGAGTTTATCCGGGAGGAGATTGATGAACCGCTAGACATAACACATAGCGAACCCCCTGAAC
>JAKZSX010000400.1:0-10459 GCA_047517405.1 Candidatus Poribacteria bacterium
ATCGAAGTTATTTTCTCAATTCCTACAATTAAAATCGATTATCAAGACTAACAATTACATTGAACCCCGGTGCGTTGATACCTGAGCCGTGCTCGCGATACCGTTGATCAAGCAAGTTCTCAAGCGCGAGGGTGAGTCGGTTATACTGAGTCACCTGAAAACCGCCGCGTAGGTTAAGCGTCATCCAACCCGGTGAACCTTCACCAATCGCTGCACCGTTAGCATCAAACTCGACTTCGCCTGTATCACGGGTGGTTCCCGGAATCCGCGGGTCCCGAATATCGCTCCGATTTAACCGTCTCTGCTCGGTCGCGCCGCGGACGAAGAATTCCGCCCAAAATCGCTGAGCGGGTGGCTCCCAGCGGATACCGACCATGCCGTTGAGTGGCGGTTCACGACGAATCCGTTCCTCCCACGGCTTGTCGGGATCAGGTGCTGCACCATTAATGACCAGTACCTTTCCGCGCGTGAACATCGCGTTACCGTAGAGCGACAAACCGCTTTGAATCGGAATCGGGACCATTCCAGTAAACTCAACGCCTTGGATTTCCACTTCATCCACATTGTCGAAGACATAGACATTAACCCCCGGATTGTTTTGCTGGATTTCCTTAATCAGGCTTGGAAGTGCTTGCCCCGCGTAAGCATCTTCGACCGGAACACGGGTAACCAAATCGATGACACGACCATGAAAAACGGTAAGTGAACCGACAAACCACGGATAACGCGCCTTGAACCCGCCTTCCGCTATCCACCCTCTCTCCGATTCGAGATCGGGTGATGGGGAATCGATACCTTCATTGGTGACTTCAACGGCAGTCGTATCGTTCAAGGAGGGTGCGCGGAACGATGTCGCGAAATTGCCGACGATGTTCAATCCGTTGGTGACGCTTCCAACTAGACCTGCACTGTAGGTCAATGCGTTCCCGGATTCGTTAAAATCACCAAACTGATCAGAGCGCACCGAGAGATCGGCGTTCGTGTTGTAACGCGTAAATCGTCCTCCGAGCGTCAGCTCGAGGAGTTCGTGCAGTTCGATTTCGTCCTGAAGGTAGAGATTTGCATCCCAGAATTGCGAGCCATCGATAAACCTGCCTTTTTTCTCATCTACCTCTTCCTCCCCATTTTCGATGTTCGTCTTGATTGTCTGGCTAGCAACGGTATCAAAATAGAACTCACCACCTGCGACGACACGCTGCTTCGGCAGCGATGAATTGACAGCCTGTGCGCTGAACCCAAATGTGTTGACGGTATCGAACCGTTCCCGACGTTCCGTTGCATCGCGCAGGAGTTCATTTCGTCCTTCTTTCTGACGATGAAATGAGGTGGTGAATTGAATCTGGTCAATCGCGGCGTTTTCCGGTTTGGAGAGGTAGGTGGCGTACAGTAGATCTCGGTCTTGTGGTTGAAAGAAAAACTCATCATATTCACGCGGTGCAATCTTGTCGTAACGTGGGGTTTGCGGTTGCCGCCAGAGTTGGTAGGCGAGGCTGACGGTGCTAGCGTCATTGAGTTTGTAAGAGAGTTTGGCGTCACCATCATAGGCGTTCCAACCGAGTGGCCCTTCGGAATCGACCAGCCAGCGGTCAGGGACATCTTTAGGGGGACCATCAGAGACTTTCACCCCCTCTGGTTTGTCAGTAACAATCTCAAATTTACGGTTCGCGTAGTGCAGGTCGTAGCCATTGCCGGGATTGATGTTACCAAACCATCGCGCGGACGCGCCGACCGAAAATCCGAGTTGCTTTTGACTTCCGGCCACCTCAAGCCGTCCGAGCCGCTCTGAGCTCGCCGAAGCGAATCGAGTGAAGGCACGAGACTGGATATGCCACTCTTCTGTTGCGCCGTCGAGAATGGTGTCTTTGGTGAACATACTGATGACACCGCCCATCGCGCCGCTGCCATATAACATCGAACCGGCACCGCGCAGCACTTCAACCCGGTCAAGATTGTCTGGACTGATTGTCACCAAATACTGATTGGGACCAGAGCGGAAGGTGGAGTTGTTGAGTCGCACACCATCAATCGCAAGGAAGGCTTGATAGCCGGTTAGCCCACGCAGTAGCGGTGAACCTTGTCCAACCGTTGTTTGCTGTGTCCAGACCCCCTCTGTTTCGCGCAGGATTTGAGGTGTCGTTGGGGCATTCATGCGTTCAATTTGTTCTCGATCAATGACGGAGACGGAATTCGGTGTTCGGAAGGTGTCTTTCTCAACGCGCGCGATTACAGTGACTTCCTCCAGCTCAACAGGAGGATATTCTACCTCGTCTTCTTGAGAATAAGCGAGGTTGATACTAATCAGGAAAAGGCTCAAACATATCCACAGGCTTTTCTGTCTAACTTTCATAAGGTTGCTCCTTTTTCAAAATGATTTTTTATAGATTATTGAATTTTTGGAACAGCATGTTATCAAAAAGGCAAGTTTCGTGCCAAAAGGATTTAAGTCAGAGATTGGGGCTATATGCAGATTCCCAACCGATTTTGTCCGACGAGATGCTGCTTATTGTTCAATTTTTGGACAGTCGTGTTTGCCTTTTGGACAGTTTCCTATAGAGGGATAAACTGATTTGGGTTATAATAACCTGAGTTGGTTATCTAAAGCCCCAGCAGGACGACAAGTTTATCAAGTGAACAACGATCGTTTTTCACTACTACAGCCCGAGGTGATTACAGGTTGGAAACCTGTACCACAGTTATATTACAATTGTCAGATGGCAACTTGGATAATAGCAAATTCGGTTGACAAACCCTTCAACCTAGTGACACAATAGCTATAAAAGCATTCTATGCAAAAGGAAGGTTATAAAAATAATGAAACGAGCAGCTCTACATAGGACACGGACTGTTGCGCGTAGCTTGCTATTGCTGCTACTCGTTATAATGTTGGGGTGCACAATATTGGTCCCCGATGATCCCAATGTACCGTTGGAGAACTTAGATTCAGGTTCGCGCACCGAAAAGACGTGGCGGGTGGAACGGAAGCTTGTCAGTAACGCAGTCAACTGTATTGCTGCGGATTCGCACAATGTGTGGTTTGCAACGCAAGCCGGTGTTTCGCGCTGGGATCGTGACCAAGACCAATGGTTCCACTACACAATGGAAGACGGGCTGTCGAACGATGCCGTAAACGCCGTTGCAATTGATGGTCAGTGGGTGTGGTTCGCAACGGAGGAGGGGGTTACCCGCTACGACACGGAGACGAACACCTTTTCAGCTTACCGTACCATTGATGGATTAGCTAGTGATCAGGTGTCGTCCATCGCAGTGGACGGGAACTACGTTTGGTTCGGGACATCTAATGGGTTAAACCGTTATGATAAAACCATTGACAGTTGGGCGGTGCGCACCCGTAAGGATGGTCTGGTCAGCAAGGTGATAACAACGATTGCGGTCGAGCCGGAGTATGTATGGGTCGGCACGGATAGGGAGATAAATCCGGATCCCCACGGCTGGGAGGATGACCCTCGGTTTAGCAAAGGTGGGGTGAGCCGATACCATCGAGACACCGATTCTTGGAATAACTATACAAAATCAGATGGCTTGATAGACAATGAGATCGCTACCATCGCGGTGGATGAGAATAGTGTTTGGTTTGGTACGCAAGACGATGGTGTGAGTCAATACAATCAAGTTGACCAAGCCTTCATCAAGACGTTTACGAAAACTGATCTGCTCAAAAGCAATATAATCACCTCTATCCGCGCAGATGGATTCCAGGTATGGTTTGGTACTGCTAATGCCGGCGTGCATCGTTTCATCAAGCCGGTCAACACTTGGGTGCATTACACCAAAGAGGACGGGCTATCAAGCAATCATGTGAGTTGGATTACGACACAAAGGAATGATGTCTGGTTTGCGAGCAAAGAGGATGGGGTGAGTCGCTTTGACAAGGTAACCGGCGAGTGGACGCTTTACAAACAAGCTGATTTTCTCGCGGATAACGATGTCCGGGATATAACGCGTGATCCGGAGGGCAACCTCTGGCTGGCGACCGGATCGGGGATTTCGATTTACAACCCCTCAACGCGCAGTTGGGAAATTATCTCCAAAGAGGATGGTCTCCCGACCCCCTACGTTATGGCAGTAGATGTTACGTCTCAATCCCCTAAATCGGGGCAACGCGATCTAATCGAAATCTCGACCGGTAGGCTGACTGGCGCGAAGATCTGGATCGGCACGGATCGAGGACTTGGCACACGACCATACTCAGGTGGTGAGTGGGGATTTCATTCTCCACCCCGCGGGCAGACACACGGAGAGGCTTTTGTGACTGCACTCGATGCAGCGGATGATGTGCTCTGGCTCGGTACAAGCTCGGGTCCCGCCATGTATGACACCGTTTCTCAAGAGTGGACACAACTTGATACGCCGGAGACTCACGCAAATACGCTGGTGTTATCCGTACTTGCTTTCGATGAAATGATCTGGTTTGGTGGGGCGGAGGGTGTTTGGCGATATGCAATTGCGGACAAGAAGATGTACCGTGCTGTCGAGGGACTTCCCGACAACTATGTTAATGTGCTATTTGCTACAGGGAATACCCTTTGGGCAGGCACACGCCAAGGACTTGCAAGATATGACGCTGCTCAGCGACATTGGATACCAATGCCGTTTAACACACAACTGCCTGTTTCCAATGTTACCGCACTCGATTTCCAAGACGGCACCCTCTGGATAGGTACACCACAAGGACTGGGAAGTTATGCGATTGCTTCCGATGCTTGGAATCTTATTTCGAATGTGTCGTATAACATTAGGGACATCCTGTGCGGTGCGGATGAAACGCTTTGGCTAGCGACACCGGTAGGCCTGATCGAATATCACATTTCAGATGGAGGAAGAGTGTTTCATCAATCGCGTCCGGTGAGGGAACCATTTCTGGAAATAAAGGTCTCAAATATCAAATTTGATGGCGATTACATCTGGTTCAATAACTGGGCTTCTTCACCAAACGGAGGTATTGTACGATTTCATCGCCTTACGGGAACGTGGCAGCGTTTTACGCGCTTAGATATTCTTCAATCCACTCAGAAAAAGTCGATGACCTTGGTGCGTTGGAGCTATGTAGATGCTGACGCAGTCTGGTTCACCACGGACTACGGAGTCCTCCGGTACGATAAAATGGCGGATACGTGGAAGCATTTTACGATAGAGGATGGTCTCTCTACGAACGATGCCGACAAGATTGCTGTGAGCCAAACCAGCGTCTGGGTGATTCCGATGATAGGTATTGAATTGAACCATTATAGTAAAAAGACGGGAAAATGGAGCATAATTTCCCCGAAAGGAGAGATGCAGATTGAGCGGTTGAACGGCCTAGCGGTTGATGGTCCAGAGGTCTGGTTCGGCTCGGGGCGGACCCTTCACCGTTACAATGAGCTTACCGGTGAATGGCGCGATTTCACACCGAAAGATGGACTAGCGGGAAGAGGTGCTGAGTGGATTACCGCGGATGAGGATTTCATCTGGGTTGCGCGCTCGGAGTGGGATAGAGACAGTAACCGTCCGTTATCACGATACGATAAGAAAACGAAAAAGTGGGACACATTTTCAACGAGTGACGTGCTTGCTTCAGACAACATTAAACGAATTATTGCTACAAAGGACGATGTTTGGATACTTTATAGACCTTGGAATAAGGCAGGGGTCACTCGATACGATAGGCGCACCGGAGAGTGGACGACGATCAAGTCGGGACGTGGGACCCTTGAGCTGGCTACGGACGACGATTACCTCTGGTTAGCTGTCCCAAATGACGGACTAAGACGATTTCATTTCGCTTCTGGCACTTGGGCGGTGTTTAAAGATCTCAAAGGGCTGCTGCACAATCATGTGGATGAGTATGGGCTTGCCGTCGATGATAACTATGTATGGGTGGGTACATTGCGCGGGCTTTCTCGTTACGACAAACAGAAGGAATCGTGGACTCCCTTCACAGCTATGCCAACCCTCTCTGGACGTACCATCCGGACGGTGGATACAGATGAGCGTTTCGTCTGGGTCGGCACTGACAACGGTTTGTCTCGCTATGATACGGACTTGGGAACTTGGAAACGGTATCAGCAGGAGGGTGGTTCCGAGGAGATAGCTACCCACGGTGGTCATTGGCACCGATGGCGTCCCAAAAGGCGAGATACGCTGTCCGATAACTCGGTCAGTTCGATTGTGGTTGATGAACAGTACGTCTGGGTCGGCACCCGAGACGGGGCGAATCGTTTTGATAAACTCGCCCTGCGTTGGGATCAATACAAAACCAGGCATGGGTTGCCCGCCAATAATGTGACTTCTGTCAGCAACGATGGCAATAACATCTGGGTTGGCACCAACTCCGGGATTGGTAAGTATCCTCGAACTGCGGATGACCTCAACGCCTGGATTGCTTACACCTCCGGCACGGAGATCCAGCCTGCATCCGTCTCCAAAGAGTTCGCAGAGTCATTGGTTACGGATGAGATTTGGTGTATCGCTAGCAGCAAAAAAAATGTGTGGGTCGGCACGCGGCGTGGTGTGAGCAAATACGACATCGGTAAGGATACATGGAAAACCATCACAACAGAAAATGGTTTGGCGAGCGATGAAATCAGCTGCATCGCTATTGATGGCGAGTGGATATGGTTTGGAACCGATCGTGGTGTGACCGTTTATAATGATGAAACAGAGGCTTGGACTTCCTATACAACGCAAGATGGACTTGCCAGCAACAAGGTGACTTCGATTGATGTTGATGGCACAGAGGTGTGGATCGGGACGTATAATGCGGGGGTGAGTCGGTTTGACCCATCCGTAGATAGCTGGACAACGTACACCCGAGAAGATGGTTTGGCGCATAACGGCATCCTCTCTATTGCTGTCGGCAATACTTATGTGTGGTTCGGCACCTATCGTGGCTTGAGCCGTCTGGATAAACGCACGGGAATCTGGACAACATTCACGGAATCCTACGGACCCGAAGATCTTTAGGCAAAAAAATCGAAGATCTTTCTGGCGAAAATCTGATTAATCTTCGATTATTCTTCTACGATTTCATAAGCAGGTGAAGATTTTTCTTACCTACTCACCTCATGCAAATTCCCTTTACGGTAAAGGAAAACTCATCTTAAATGTTTTCAAATTCAACGCAACAATCCGGATCAGGTTCCAGCGGTGCTGCTTCGTCTGCCCAACAGGGGCACGGTTTCGGCACCGCGCCTGTTTTTCTTACCTCGATTTGTACGATTCTCGGCGCAATCTTGTTCTTGCGATTCGGTTACGCTGTCGGCCACGTTGGCCTCTGGGGGAGCCTTGCAATCATTGCTCTCGGTCATTTGGTGACCATTCCCACAGTTCTGGCGGTCTCCGAGATCGCAACGAACCGCCGCGTGGCAGGCGGCGGCGCATATTACATTGTCAGCCGCTCCTTTGGTCCAAGCATCGGTGGCACAATCGGGATCACCCTCTACCTTTCCCAAGCAATCTCGATCGCCTTCTATATGGTTGCGTTTGCAGAAGCTTGGGCACCTGTCTTTGACTGGGTAGCTGCCACGTACGACTTGAAACTCGACCGTCGCTGGGTGAGTGTTACTGGTACGCTCCTCCTTATTGCGCTGATGCTAACCAAAGGAGCTGACATAGGTGTATGGGGGTTGTGGGCGGTCAGCGCAATCCTAGTGGCGTCAATCGGTGCTTTCCTTCTGGGTGAGGGCCCCGTAGATATACGACCGGAAGGACTGAACATCACAGCACGCATCGCCGACGGTGACAACTTTAGCACAGTCTTCGCGACCTGTTTCCCCGCCTTCACGGGCATGATTGCGGGTCTAGGGTTATCCGGCGACCTAAGGAACCCTCAACGGAGCATCCCAATCGGCACGATTGGCGCGACGTTAGCAGGTATGGTCATATACGCGCTCGTCGCAGTCAAGCTTGCCCAAAGTGTCACGCCTGAAGAGCTCGCCGCCGATCAGTTTGTTATGACAAAGATTGCCTTGTGGGGTCCTGCGATCTATGTTGGATTGGGCGCAGCGGCATTGTCTTCCGCCCTCGGTTCAATCTTAGTCGCTCCCAGAACGCTCCAGATGCTTGGCCGTGACAATGTGCTACCGTTTTCTCAGGTAAGCCGTCTGATGGAAAAGGGTGTAGGACAGACGCAGGAGCCGGTGTATGCGACCTGCGTGTCGGGCGCAATCGCGATTGTGTTTGTAATGGCTGGCGATATGGACTTTATCGCCCGAATCTTGACCATGTTCTTCATAGTGACATACGGTGTTCTCTGTGCGGTATCGTTCCTAGAGCACTTCGCAGGCAATCCGTCCTATCGTCCTACGTTTCATTCTCGTTGGTATCTGTCGTTGATTGGCACCGTGATGTGCGGCTTGATGATGATTCAGATAAATGTGCTGTACGCATTCATCTCGATCATTCTTATGGTGATAATTTACCTCGGACTCCGCCACAGCCACCGGGGGGAACGCGACTTAACAGCCATTTTCCAAGGGACTATGTTCCAGTTAACCCGATGGTTGCAGATTACGTTACAGAAGAATCGTGTTATCTCATCCGAAGGCGGATGGCGTCCATCAATCGTTGCGGTGACCCGATTCGGTGAACGGCGGCTCGGACATTTTGACCTACTCCGCTGGATCTGCCACCGGCATGGGTTTGGCCACTTCATCCAGTTCTTCCACGGTAATTACTCTTTTCTTGACGAGATTGATGCACGCATCCATGTTGACGAATTGATTCAACGGACAGAGGTCAGCAGAGCAGGCATCTTTGTCGATACCCTGATTTGTCCGACATTCCAACTCGCTGTCGCGCAGACGCTGCAGATGCCAGGGATTTCCGGCTTGCCGAACAACTCCATCCTACTCGAGTTCGATCGAGAAAATCTCGACGAGATTAATGAAGTCGGGCAAGGTGCTCGGCTCGCTGCTAATTCGATGTTCAATGTGCTAATCCTGCGATCGACAAAGTACCGATTCGGCTACCGGTCCTCGATCCATGTGTGGGTGACAGAGGAAAACTTGGCAAACGCTCCGATGATGTTATTGCTTGCGTATATCACTGTGGGGCACCCGGAATGGAGACGTGCCGAGATTCAGCTCTTTGCGTGCTTTGACTCCGGGGACGCTGAGCGTGAGGCAAACAGGCTTTCGACGTGGATGCAGGAAGGACGGCTACCAATTTCGGCGCAGAACGTGACTTCTGTGTCGTGCAGTAGCGGAGAAGCTTTGGAAGAAGAGGTAACCCATCACTCTTCTCAGGCCGACTTGGTTATTGCAGGCTTAGTATCGGAGAATCTCGATCCGGAGGCAGTAACCCAGGCACTGCGGTGTTACGAGGGGGCGAACGATGTATTATTTGTCCATGCGATTGAACGGATCTCGATTGATTAGGTGAAGTCTCCACAGTGCAAAAGAGCATCTCTAAATCCAAAATCAAAACGGCACCTTGCTGCAGCGAGCGGGGATTGGCGGTTGAATCTTTAGAGGTAAACGACACAGAAAAAATGTGCGTTTGTAGAGGCGGGTACGCCTTGCGATGTTTATACTCCTATCCCACTGCACATAGGCAACCACTTGAATTACTCTCATAATTTATCTAATATGCAAAATATTCTGGATGCATAACATGTAAAGGATATAAACTGTGCAAGAGCATGTAATACTCGTTGACCGTATGGGAAGAGAAATTGGTGCCGAAGAAAAGCTAAAAGCACATCGCGAGGGTCAGCTGCATCGCGCATTTTCGATTTTCGTCTTCAATACGCCGGGAGAATTGCTGCTTCAGAAACGGTCAGAGACAAAGTATCACTCCGGTGGGCTTTGGACAAATACTTGCTGTAGCCATCCACGCCCTAGTGAAAGCTATCATTACGGGGCGAGACGACGGCTCAATGAGGAAATGGGCTTCGATTGTGAATTGATTGAGATTTTCAGCTTTATCTATCACACCAAACTGGAGAATAATCTATTTGAGCACGAACTAGACCACGTCTTTGTTGGACACCATGACGGTCAGCCGATACCAAATCCTGACGAAGTTGATGATTGGAAATGGATGAACGTCGACAGACTGCAGCAGGATGTTGGAGAAAACCCCAAACATTATACGTACTGGTTTAAGTTGATACTTTCTCGTGTTGTCAAACAGCACGAGAAAGTCAGTTTTCACGATGAAATATAGTCAACTCATTCGTGTAAATTTCATAGGTGCGATGCTTTTCTCGTTGTGTATTAATAGCACTGCAGCTAGCGAGCCGCTGGAAGAGATGTTGAAGCGTGCACGAAACCAATTTTACGTCGCAATTGAAGATAAAGAGCAAATCGAGCCAACAATTAAGCTGTTTGAACAAATTGCGCGAGTGAAACCGAAATACACTGGGCGTACGCAGGTCTATATTGATGCGCTTGTTGCTCTCAAGGGAAAGCATGCGTTTTTCCCTCACTCCAAGCTCAAGTGGGCAAGGCGCGGTCTAGCA
>JAKZSX010000401.1:0-3024 GCA_047517405.1 Candidatus Poribacteria bacterium
TTAAAAAATGTGAGAATGGGAGGAATGAGTAGATGGCTGACGCACTGTCACTTGTTGCATATCCAGATTTAGAAAACCGAGTCAAAGCGATAGAGGAGGACGGTTTTGTCTACTCTCCTGGGGTTCTTAACTCCGAAGAAATCGCTGAACTGCGAGATGCTATGGACCGGCTGACGCAGATACCGGAAAGTTTCGATAAACACAGTACCCCTAAAAACGGCGGTTTTCTGAATAAACACATCAATAATGCGTTCAATCGGGCTGCGATTTTTCTGCAATATCTTGACAAGCCAGAGATTATTGAGTTGGAGGAAGCGATCCATGGCGACGATTGCCACGTTATTGGGATGACAGCGTGGACAACAGGTCCCGGGCGTCCGGATCAGGGCTTACATATCGATTGGCTGCCGGTTAGCCTGCCGGCAGATGTGTTGGCGGATCCACGAGTGAAGGTTCCTATTTTTATCACCACCGCCCATTTTTATCTTGATGACCTGTATGAAGAATTGGGGCCGACAAAGTTTATTCCGGGAAGCCATCGGGCGGGACGAGGCCCAAATGGCGATGTCGAGTGGGAAGGGGTTGGCGATCACAGCATCCTGTGTAACGCTGGCGATGTGGTTGTTTTCCGAAGCGAGGTGTGGCACCGTGGTTCGGCGAATACAAGCGACCAGAACCGTTATTTGTTACAGGTGCATTACGCCAAACGGATGATTACACAGAAATTTCCGCCTTACCTCAACAAGTTTCAGTTTGACGAGATGATTCTCGCGCAGGCAACGCCACGGCAACGGCGGCTGCTCGGCGATCACCGCCCAAGTAACTATGACTGAGAACTATTTGGGTATTAGGTGAATAGAGGTTGGCAGAGAAGGATGGGAGTGTTCCTACGATTCCGGTTTCCTTACGTTTTACGTGGTGCGTCCAACCTGATGTGTAACTTAGAACGTGAGACGTAGGTGGAAGAAGCACGAGAAAAAATGAGTGAAAAACCTGAAATCGCCGCCGACCGACCAAACGCTAGGGTCATCGCGTTGGTACTGTTGCTTGCCCTGCTCTGGGGCGGCAACTCGGTTTCGATTAAGATTGGTTTACAGGGAGTTCCGCCCTTTGCGCTCGCGACGATGCGTTTTCTTCTCGGATTTGTCGCGATTACGCTGTGGTCGCTATATCAGCGGGTTCGGCTCCGAATGCATCCGGGCGAGTTGCTTCCACTGATGTTTGTGTCGGCGATCTTTACGCTGCAGATAGCCACATTGAACTTGGGAACGCAGATTACAGAGGCATCGCGTTCGACAATTTTCATCAGCACATACCCATTCTTTACTGCGTTGTTCGCGCATTTCTGGGTGCCGGGCGATCGGCTCTCGGTTAAGAAAACAGTTGGAATTTCCCTAGCATTTGGTGGTGTCCTGCTGACTTTTGGGGGAAATCTGGAATTTGAGGCGCAAGATTACCTGCGTGGCGATCTCATTGTCCTGCTAAGTGGTTGTCTGTTAGGGCTTCGGACGGTGGTCACCAAACGCATCATCCAATCCATCCATCCCTATCGCCTGCTATTCTGGTTGATGATTTTCAGTGTTCCATGTTTCGTCATTTCGAGCTTATTCTTGGAACGGGATGCCAGTTTTCATTTCTCGCCTTCTGGCGTGACCGCAATTCTCTATCAGGGCATCGTCATTGCTGGATTCTGCTTTGTCACGTGGACATCGATCCTTGAGAAGTACAGCCCAAGTAGGTTAGTTGTTCTGTTCTTTATGACGCCGCTGTTCGGCGTGTTGTTAAGCTATCTGCTCTTGGGCGATGAGATTGGTTTCACGCTGATTGTAGGTGCATGCTTGGTCGCTTACGGGATTTATCTTGTCAACAAAAATTGATCTGTGAATTGCAGCGGCACCCCTTTCTCGCCTGTCCGTTCTGTTTTTGATGAATCCCTCAGAAAACACTCTCGGTTTTCCTCCTTTTGCCTTCCTCTGCTATTCGGCTCCTACGGTAAATTCATACTCTTTTTAAGCTCTCCATATACTTGTCAGCCTATCGGGACGGATGTTGATTCATTGGGCGTTGATCTTTTGTTCCCATCATGGTATGATTGAAAAATAGAAGTAGGGGCGCGAAATTTTATATAGGGAGAACTTTATGCAAACAGACAAAGTTAGATTGGCTATTATTGGTTGCGGTGGGATGGCAGGGGCGCATCTGAACGCCTACATTGGGCTCAAGAATCGCGGTGTTGATATCTTCGACTTTGTGGCGATGTGTGATGTAGATATAGATCGGGCGAAGGGTTTTGCTGCGAGAGCTGCCGAAGTGCAAGGGGGTGTGCAACCTCAAGTCTACGACAACATTGATAAGATGCTAGAGGCGGAATCGCTGGACGGAGCGGATATCTGTGGTCCCCATTTCCTTCATCACACGCTTGCGATTGCCTGTTTTGAAGCGGGGGTTGATGTGATTGTCGAGAAACCGCTTGGGGTAACAGTTCGTGCGGGATGGAAGATGATTGAGACCGCAGCAGCCCACAATCGTATCCTCGCCACTGCTGAACAGGTGCGGCGATGGGTGAGTTCACGCACTGTTGAGTGGCTAATTAACAAAGAGCAGCGGATCGGGCAGCCGCGCATGTTCTTTCGACAGGGTGTCGGTGGGGCGAGCGAAGCTCCCGAAAATCGTTTGCGCGATGAGATGACGACGTGGCGGAAAGACAAATTCACAAGCGGCGGAAACGGAATTATCGACGGTGGGGTACACTACATAGATCTCCTAATCTACTTCTTCGGTGAGCCTGATGAGGTCTACGCCAGATCGGAGAATCTGAACCAATACCAGTTCAAAGATTCGGATGGTAATTATGTGCCACAAACTGTTGAAGATACGGCACTTGCAACAATCACGTTTAAGAGTGGTGTTATCGGTCAATGGGTCAACACCGGTGCCTCCCCGGGACGCGGTATCAGCTACAACAGCTATCACGGAAGTATCGGTTCCATCTACAGCACTGGCGGATATCCACAATCGCCTGAG
>JAKZSX010000402.1:0-4027 GCA_047517405.1 Candidatus Poribacteria bacterium
GATATGGATAAGGTAGATGTACACGTGCACGTATTCGCCAAATTGAGCGACGAATACCCGCGCGAAGTCAGCGGTTTGGCACCGGCGGACAAAGAAGCCACTGCCGAGCAGCTCCTGCGGGAGATGGACGCAGCGGGTATAGATAAGACGGTGTTGATCGATATGGGAGGCACCCGGATTGAAGAGCATCGGTATGTGACCCATTGTGTCCAGAGATGGCCTGACCGCTTCACCGCTACCGGGCTGGTAGATGGAAACGATCCGGATCTGCCAGCGCGCCTTAAGGAGTTAGTTGATGCTACCGGCATTGAGGGCATCCGCATCGGTGATTTGGGCGATCCGAACGCCACACGCGCCGAAGACCTGAAGGTTTACCCCCTGTTTCAGTGTGCAGATGAGTTGGGGATTAACATCAATATCTATACAGGTAGCCCCAATATCGGTTGCGTTGAGATGCTGGCAGGAACCTTTCCTAACGTCAACATCTCTCTGGATCACCTCGGTGTAATGCCAAGCACCCCTAGCGTGGTAGACCGTTGGGGACGCCCCCGCTTTGACGATGAACCGTTGCCACCGGCAACCTATCCGCGGGTTATCGACATGGCACGGTTCCCCAATGTGTACATTAAGGTTTCCGGCGAGTACGCTTTTTCCAAGAAGCCTTGGCCCTACGAAGACATGAAACTGATGGTCGAGCAGATCTACCAAGCCTACGGACCCGAGCGTATGATGTGGTGCACAGATTCTCCATGGATCCTCGAAGAACCGGGCTACCAGAAACTGGTGGATCTAATCGATTTTCACCTGCCTTCTCTCAGCAAAGACGAAAAAGATAAAATCATGGGGGGCACTGCGCTGAAGATCTGGTTCAAAAAGGAGAATTGAGGAGGAGGAACGATAAGATCGGGAGAAGGACTCTCGCGTAGCGGAGCCGGTTCGTCGGAGGGTACGGAACTTCCTCGACGAACCGGAGGAACTGTGCACCAAGTGTGTAGGTCCTATTTAAGCAATTCTCTAGGGATGCGAGAGCCGGAGTATTCCTGATTCGGATCGCGGTTGGCAATGATCTCAGGAAGTTCGTCATCCCAATCGTCGGGAACTGTCATGGAACGCTTATGCCACGCTAAGATTAGGGTTCGTCGCTCGTCTGTCAGGTTCCGGTGCGCTGAATGCAGAACGCGGGCATCCGCCAAGACGAGCGCCCCCGCCGAGACGAAGATATTTTCCTGATCCGGATGATCGCTGAACATGATTGGGTGGTCATCTTCAATAAACCGAGCCCCTTGTTCGTGGGCTGGAACCAGTTGATCGTGCAGCGGAATTCGCTTGAGATGGGTGCCGGGGATAATTTTGAGACAGCCGTTTTCAATCGTTGTATCGGTCAGGTAGTAGGACAGAAACATGGTCTGGGGCCAGGGCGAACAGCTCATTGGATCATTCCATAGCATCCAATCCTGGTGCCAGTAGAGCGAGGGTTCTCCAGGATCTTTAGTAAGGATAATAATTCCTCCGGTGCTCTCGAAATCTCCAAAGTCCATTTGTTCAAGTGCCCGATGCGATGGTTGCCAGTCTAACAGCTTCTGGATGATTGGGTTGTCCACACCCCGCACACCGACATGTTGGCCTTGATACCTCACGTCAGGCGGCGGCTCATGTCCAGCGATTAAACGCTCCGATTCTTCTCGGAGTTCCTCTAGGAAGCCTTCAGTTAAGATACCATCTACCACGCAGTAGCCATCCCGCATCATTTGTTCCCGCTTTTGTAACGCTACTTCTGGTGTCATACTATTCTCCTTTGCGTAGTTTTGACTCTAATCGATAGGAATATCACCCAACTGCTGGATTTATCGCAAGGCATTAGATTCACGCCCGTCCATGATGTGATTCAGCCGGTGCACGATACTCTACCCGCAGATGTGGGGTATCCAAACGTTGATGGTCTTGTATCCGCGAAGTCAGGCAATTTTCCAGCATCCCGCTAACAATCAGGGTGCGTTCTGCAGGGAAAGGGGCAGCCCCGGTCATAATCATTTCCACAATCTTGGCAACTAGGCAGGCGGAGTAGGTCACGTTGGGTGTTGGGGGCAGGAAAAATTGCGTAGACACCGGATCCGACACATCTTTGAGCCGCGCGGCGAAGCAGTAGTCTCTGATCGCGCCGTTGAGCATGAGTAGCGTGGTTTGGAGTCCATCGTTGCGTTCGATAAAATAGGCTGTTGGACTTTCAGCCAGTTTCTGGAGTTCGCCGCTGCCGAGCAGATCCTGAGTCCGACCATCTTCCTCGGTTAGTCCACACGGGCTGTCGCACCGAGAAAGTGCCGATTCCAAAAGTTCCTTTGACCACCGTCCTTCTTCGCCAGCCTCCCACACCGCATCCCCTTCGATTAATTGCACCGCCTTGACCCCGGTCTCACCGCCTTTGCGGCGTTCGACCATGCACTGCATGGCTTCTAGGGCGTGATAATCCATCGGATCGGAACCGCCGACACCTATCATCAAGGCACTCTCAATGTCGCAATCAAGCGGCAACTCGACATCTGGCAGGCGCCAAGTTACTGGCAGGGATGAGCCGGCGAGGATCGGGAATCCCAAGCGATGTCCGTCCTCCACCATCTCCTGTGCCTTCTCGAAACTGTAGGAGAGATGTTTGTCATTGTATATTGGAACCGCCCGTCCGTCCTCCTCGAAGACTTTGACGCATTCCTTGAAGAATTCGTAACGCGGGTAAAGAACCTGACCTTTCTCGTTTTTTGGGTAGTCACCATGCTCACCTATGAGCAACACAGCATCGACAGCAAGTTTGTCTCCACCGCAGCGCAGCGCTTCAGAAATAGTCGGGTACACGGAAAAACCGAACTCGCGGGCACGGTCAGTGGACTGGTCTCCTTCGGGTTTCTGATCCACATAAAGAGAAACGACTTGGGTATCGGGACGATGCCAGTGCCCCTCATAGGGATAGCCGACGATGAAGCGGTCAGCGAAGTGTTGGGCATGTGACAGGTAGCGGTAGATGGTAGCAATCACGGCAATGCGTTTCGGTGCCATTTATGTTTTTCTCCTTTGGAATCAGGTTCTCCAGAAAGTCGATTCTTTCGTCGGTTGATATGAGATATTCAGGTGTGGCGTCTCCTGCCGCGTCTGATCCTGAAAGAGACTCTCAACCCCAGCAGCAACCAACCCCGTAGTGAGCAGCGTGCGTTCAACCGGATAGGTCGCTACTCCGCTTAAGAACATCTTTTCAGCATTGTTGACCAACGGCGAGAAAAAGTTGGCAAGGGTCGTGCGGGCTGGAGGCATCGGCAGGTACATCTGTGTGGACAGTGGAGCGTCCCGACCTTCGAGGTGAGCGGCGAAGTTGAAGTCTTGCACCAGTCCGTTCATAAGAATCATAGTCGCTTTGAGGCCGTCCAAATGCTCGTACTGGTAGGCGATTGGATCTTTAACCAACTCCTTCATTTCGTCCAAGGTTGGGAAGATGTTGTTGAACCCCTGCCGTGAGGGAGTGAGGGTGTGACTACGGGAGAGTGCGGCTTCAAACAGTTCACGCGACCACAGTTCCTCATGATGCGCCTCCCAGAATTTGTCACCGCGGTAGGCTTGCAGCCACTTGACACCTTTTTCGCCCCCTTCGCGACGTTCTACCATACACTGGATGGTCTCTAAGGCGTGGAAGTCATAGCTGTCAACGCCCCCGATTGCGATACATAGTGCTTCTCGGACACGGGCACCCAAGGGCATGTCGATAGACGGGGTGCGCCAAGTCACCGGCAGGGACGATCCCGACATGAATGCAAAGTCCATCTCTTGAGAAATATCATACATCTCCCGTGCCCAGTCCCAATTCCAAGAGAGATGTTTGTCGTTGAAGATGGACGCAGTTTTGCCAGTAGTTTTGTAGACTGAGACAATCTGCTTGAATAACTCGTAGCGTGGGTAGAGATGCTGCCCTTTCTCGTTGGTAGGATAGCTGCCATGCTCGCCGATCAGCAGGACCCCATCAACGGCAAGGTCATCTCCTCCCAAAGTC
>JAKZSX010000403.1:0-10702 GCA_047517405.1 Candidatus Poribacteria bacterium
CGGTCGGGCAAGATGCCCGACCTGCCAGTATTGGATTGAGCTAGAGCGGAACGTTGAGCACTTGAGGGGGCGGGGCACCTGGTCCTTACAAAAAAACTGATGGATTTTCTATGCGTAGCAACCTAGTAAAACAGTTGATGAAAGCCTCCGGCTGAACGGCGGGGAAAATGGCGAATATCTTGCAATCTGATTCCATTGTTAAATTGGGCTTTGATTTTGGACGTATAAAACGATAGGAGAAATTGGAAATGGCAAGTCAACCCACAGTCACGATTGAACAATGGTTTACCGAGGGCTGGAAGCTGTACAAACGGCACCCAGTCACCTTTTTCTTTGCGACTCTGCTTGGAGCGTTAATTTGTATCCCGCCGGCTTTTCTGTTTTTCGCTGCCCCATTTTATGCGGGCTTGTATTACATGGCACTAAAATCAATGCGTGGAGAAAAGCCACGGATTCGCGATATTTTCAAGGGATTTCGTCGCTATTGGGCTGCCTTATTCTTATGGTGGCTATTCCTGATTGCATTTATTGTGCTGTGTACAACCGCGATTGGCATTTTGGTGGTGCCACTGCTCTGGGCGATTTCGATGCTGGCGCTTCCACTATTGATCGATGAGAAGAAAGACGTTGGTTCCGCTTTTGGTGTCGCGTTCAAAACTGTGTTTACATGGAAGAACTGTGCACGATTTTGGCTGTATGGGTTGGCAGTATCCCTTATCTCATGTCTCGGCATCTTGGGGCTTTTCTTTGGTCTCTTTATCACAGTTCCACTTGCCGTCTGTATCCAAGTGATTGCCTATCGCGATATCTTCAAGCCTGAGGAAGCCTTTCAACAAGAGGTGCTTGAACCATGGCAGGAATACCCCTTCAAACTCAAAACCAAATATATCGGACCTATCTCACGGATTCGTGACATCCGCAACCAAATTTTTGAACAAATCCATTCCGCCAACGATAGCGTTAAACTGTTGCTGGAGGGCTCGATCGAACATATAGATAACGTTTTTGCGAAAGCTGCCGACCTCAGTCACCGTCTACAACAGATTGACGACTACCTAGAAACAACGAATATGCAAACACTGCACACTGAAAAGATGGAAATCACGAGGAAACTAGCGGAGTCGTCCAACGCTGAGGTGTATGCCCAATATGAGGAAGCATTACATACACTTGAAGAACGCATCGAAAATCATGGAAGGCTTGAAGAATTAAGGCAACAGATCGACGCCCGGCTGATGACAATTCGTGTATCGCTTGACAACACACATGCCAAGATTATCCGGATTAGAACCACAGAGATGAGTAACGCCCGCCTTGAAAGTGATGACGTTTCTAAAGCCTTGCGCGATCTACAGATTGAGATGGATGCGCTGTTGAGTAGTCTCGATGAGATGGCGAAGGCAGCATAACAGGTTGCCAAGGAAGGAACTGTCAGACATTGGATTTTCATGTTGTGCAATTGAGCAATTCTCGGATTGGAAAGGTTTTGCTGTCCTGTTTTTTCTATATTGCGCTTCTTTGTTGGATAGCTATCACGGCTGAATCTGCGCCACACCCAAGATTTGGGGGCACCGTACAGGGGGCAATTTTTCAACCAATTACAACGCTCGATACGGTCAACTATCTCAATTTTGCGGAGTTACAGGTTGCGTCAAACCTATACGAAGGATTGGTGAAACGAGATCGGTTCGGACGAATCAGTGCTGCGATTGCCCAGAGCTGGACCCATTCGGATGATCACCGAACTTGGGGGTTTGTAATCGCACAAGGACTGACGTTCCACAACGGCAAACCGGTAACAGCGACTGATGTGAAACGGGCTTGGGAGCGATTTGTGCGAGATGGAGTTTGGCTGGTTTCCCCGCACCCCTTGTTTCTGATTCGGGGGGCCAAAGCCTATCAAAACAATATAGCACCACAGATTGAAGGGATTCGTGCCCTTGATGATTCCTACCTCCAAGTTAAGCTGCAAGCCGGGGATCCGGGATTTCTGGAAAAACTAACCTCACCGGCAGCGTGGGTGACGATACAAGGGGATTCGCAGCCCATTGGCACAGGGCAATTTCGCTTGGAATCCTTCAGTAGAACAGCGGTACGATTGGCGGCGAACTCGGATTACCTTTGGGGCAGACCCTATTTGGAGACACTGAGTTTCCGCTATTATACAAATCTGGATGAAGCCCTGTTTGAATTTGAATCAGGGGTCTTGGATGCGTTGCCGCTTCCTATTACAGAGGTCGAAAGGCACCAGCGTGAGCGGCTTGATGATATTTTGATCCAGACAGATGCAGCAACGCTTGTATATCTTCGCCTACCCGATGAGATCGAGATTTCCGACTTATCACAGAGCCCGTCTACACTGACTTGGCATAATGTACTCAGATATGCGATTGACCCGCACACGCTCTTGCATTTACAATACGGAGAAAATCCCTCCAAAATGGTATTCGTCCCGTTTGCCTTCCCTCATAATCCTGTAAAGGCGCGCAGACGATTGAAACATGCAGGTTGGGATAGTCCGCTCAATCTGGCATATGCGCAGCTACCGGACAACACGGGCAATGCGATTGCAACGTGGTTAGAACGTGATTCTCTCGCTCAGATTGGGTTGCAAGTACAGGTCAAAGCGGCGGATTCCGACACTTGGCAGGGCGGATTCGAGGAAGATGCGCCAACGCTTGCTTTGCTATCTATGCCGATTGAGCCGGGGAGTGATGTTACATCTTTAGAAATTGGTCGTTCCAATTCCCTGATTCCGCTTTATCTCTTGCCTTCTAGTTTTTTGTGTCAGCCCAAGGTGCGTGGAGTAACGGTTGCATCGGGCGGAGTCCTCGCATTTGAGAGGACATGGTTGGCGGAGTGATGCATGAAATGTGAAGTGTGGATATAGGCCAACAAGTTGATATCTACTCGCCCGTTAGGACTAATGGAGAATAGTACGTGATGGGTAAGAAGAAATTCAACCTACCGAATTTTTGACGGAGGATATACCCTATGCGTGGATTAACTGCTAAACAGATCGCGTTTTACAAGGATCAAGGCTATCTTCTGGTGGAGGATGTGATTCCTGTCGAGGACTTGCAACCACTGATTTCAGAGTTAAACGAAACCGTTGACCAGAACGCTCGAAAAACGCGAGAGAAGGGAGGGCTATCCGAGCTCTTTGAAGATGAACCGTTCGAGCGGCGGCTAGCTCGGATTGTAGAGTCTGTTGCGGATCCATCTGAGACCTCATTCACAGATACCTTCTTCGCGGGATTGCACGGCAAGCTTAAGACAGAGGGTATGTTTGCCGTGATAACCCACCCGGCTATCTTGGATATCGTTGAATCGTTGATTGGACCAGAGATCTTGGCACATCCCCAGTTCAACATCCGCCCGAAACTACCCAATCAGGATACCTCCGTGGTTCCTTGGCATCAGGACCTTGGGTACTTACAATATGATGCTTCAGAGACGTTCATGATCAATTTCTGGATTCCGCTTGTGGATGCAACGGTGGAGAACGGTTGCATGGAGGTGATAGCGGAGAGCCATAAGGCACCGCTGATTAACCACGTCACAGAACTTGGACCGGGGCGTAATTTTAAGGGGATTGTCGATGAGGCACTGCCCGATGGCGAACAGGTGTCATGTCCGGTTCCATTGGGTAGCGTGTTACTTGTCCAGCATAAAACCATTCACCGTTCGGTGCCAAACCACTCCGACCACATCCGTTGGAGCCTAGACCTACGCTACAGCGATCCTCAGATGCCTACCGGACGCGATGGAGTGCCGGGCTTTATCGCAAGGAGCAAGGCACATCCGGCATCTGTGGCAAATAGCCTTGAGGATTGGCTTCAACTATTCGAATAGATAACAGATAATGATTAGAAAAGTAAGCATGGCGTTTTGCCTTATCGTGACCCTTCTGTTTATTTGGGTCTGGCATCATCAGAGCCAGTTTAATGACCATTCACGTCAAGGCTTTTTTCATCTGAGGAATGGGGAATTAGATCAAGCAATTGAGGTGTATACCAAAGCCATCAAGAACAAAGAGCGGACAATCTTTTTCACCGAAGAACCGTCGGCATATAATAATCTCGGTCAAGCCTATCTTCGCAAAGGGGAATATGCGCAAGCAATCGCTGCCTTCCAAAAAACACTTGAAATGAGACCAGATGCGGTGGGGGCTTATATCAATTTGGCAACCACTTACCTAAAACAGAACCTACCGGATTCGGCAATCGAATCTTGTGAAGCCGCACTAAAGGTTGTTCCAGATGTTGCACACCTCCACTATAACTTGGCTTGTGCCTACGCGCTTAAAAATGAAGATAAGAAATCTATTGATTCCCTCCAGAGAGCAATTGACCTTGATGGCCAGATGCGGACACTTGCGAAGGAAGAAAGTGTTTTTGATCGTTTCCGGTCGCATCCAATCTTTTCTGGTGAGTGAATCGATAATTCCTCCGGTTGTGAAAATTTCTGCTTGACAATTTAAAGGTTGGTATGTATAATTCATCGTTGCGTTTGCTGGCGTAGCTCAGTTGGTAGAGCGAGTGATTTGTAATCACTTAGTCGGGGGTTCAAGTCCTCTCGCCAGCTTTCATTTTATCTTACAAGAGGGCGGATACCCAAGTGGTCAACGGGAGCAGACTGTAAATCTGTTGGCTAAGCCTACGGAGGTTCAAATCCTTCTCCGCCCATCATTTCTAAGCGTCGGAGACGTGTCCCTGTGGCGTCCCAAGCAAAACGCGGGAGTAGCTCAGTTGGTAGAGCATTGGCCTTCCAAGCCGATTGTCGCGGGTTCAAGTCCCGTCTCCCGCCTTCAGATTTTGCTTTAGGGCGTGTGTTTCCTAGTTATGCCGACGTAGCTCAGTAGGTAGAGCGCGTCCTTGGTAAGGACGAGGTCACCGGTTCAAACCCGGTCGTCGGCTCCATCCCGTTTTTTGACTCGTCGTAGTCAAACGAAATTGAGTGAGTATTATGCCAAGAGATATAGTCACGTTGGCGTGTGATGATTGCAAACAGCGAAATTACGTCACGACAAGAAATAAAAGAACGCAGCAAGAGCGTTATGAGTTAAAAAAGTATTGTCGCTTTTGCCGTAAGCACACACCCCACAAAGAGATTCGATAGTATTTTAATTTTTTGTCTTGCAGGCCAGTAGCTCTAACGGCTAGAGCGTCGGTCTCCAAAACCGAATGTTGGGGGTTCGAATCCCTCCTGGCCTGTCCTTTTCTATTTTATATAACCTTATGATAACACGTATAAAGAGATTTATTCGAGACATTCAGGCTGAATGGAGCAAAGTCTCCAAACCGGACCGGAAGGAAGTTCAAGGCAACACACTTGTGGTGATTGTCGCCTGTGCGCTCTTGGGCATTTTCCTCTGGATAATTGACGGAAATACCGGATATCCCGGCTGGATTTCTATACACGGCATAATTTTGCTAATAGGAATCATCGTGGGGGTGACTGTGATTGCAAGACGCTACACGCCGAGATGGCAAATCGCGTTTTTAATCTCGTTGATCCCATTGATAGTTGTGGCTGTTGCCTTTTTTGCCTTCGGCTACTCCATTGAAGGTTTCGGACTGGCTTTGTTACGCAGCTTGTTTATTCGGACGGGTTAGTCCGCAGACAAGTCTAACTGATTTCAAATGTAGGTGCGTTATGGACAGTTTTTGGTATATTCTCCATATCTATTCTGGGCACGAAAAAAAAGTGAAACTAAACCTTGAACAGCGGACGCAAGCCTTGGGGTTAGAGGAGGAAGTTCGCCAAGTAATTGTTCCAACCAAAGAAGTTATAGAAATCAAAAACGGCAAGAAACGGACGTTCGAACGTCCATCTTACCCCGGATACCTCCTCGTTGAGACTGCACACGAACTTCGCGCAGATGCTGAATATGAAGCAAGTCAGCGGAGTTGGCACCTCATCCAGGATACGCCGAGTGTCATGGATATTCTTTCCTCACTCACTGAAGAAGAGGTTCAACATATTCTGGACCTGTCAACAGATGAGGAGAAAAAGCCGGCACCTCCAATGTTAGAGCACGCGGTTGGCGATAAAGTCCGGGTAATTGACGGTCCGTTTAAGGAATTTCCCGCAGAGATTAATGGAATTGATGAAGATAGACAGCGCCTACATTTATCGATTTCTATCCTAGGCAGATCTACGCCGATTGAACTGGATCATTACCAAGTAGAAAAGATATAGAATTAAGGAGATAAAGATGGCTAAAAAGGTTGCCGGGGCTGTTAAACTTCAACTGGTATCCGGGCAAGCAACGCCAAACCCACCTGTTGGTCCAAGCCTTGCCCCTTATATGATTAACATCCCGGAATTTATCAAATCTTTTAACGGTCAAACCCAAGATCAACAGGGGTTAATAGTTACGACTATTGTTACCTGCTATGCAGACCGTTCATTCACTTTTGAAGTTAAATCGCCACCGACGGCTGTGTTGTTGAAGCAGGTAGCAAAGCTCGCAAAAGGGTCCGGCGAGCCCAACCGAGATAAAGTCGCTGCCGTAACGTCGGCGCAGATTGAAGAGATAGCCCAAACGAAGTTGCCAGATCTGAATACAACAAGTTTAGAATCTGCGGTGCGAATGGTTGCAGGTACTGCACGAAGCATGGGGATTACTGTCAATTAATAGCTATTGGGGAGGATTAGAATGGGTAAAAGAGGCAAAAGATACCGCGAAGGATCGCAACTGGTTGATCGCTTAAAGCGGTATGATCTTGATGAAGGTGTGGAACTGCTGAAGAAGTGTGCGTCAGCAAAATTTGCAGAGACGGTAGATTTGGCGGTACATCTCGGTGTAGATCCCCGTCAAGCGGATCAGAATATCCGGGGCACTGTTTCTTTACCACACGGCACCGGTCAGGAGATACGGGTCGTTGTTTTCGCTCAAGGGGATAAAGCGCGTGAGGCAGAAGAGGCGGGGGCAGATGCGGTTGGTACCGATGACCTCGTCGATAAGATTGTCGATGGCTGGTTGGAATTCGATGCAACGATTGCGACCCCTGATTTGATGCGGACAATCATGCCGAAGTTGGGGCGTATTCTCGGACCGAGAGGTTTAATGCCCAACGCGAAAACAGGAACTGTCACTATGGATGTGGCAGAGATAATTCGTAATATTAAAGCTGGGCAGATTGAGTACCGAGTCGAGAAGGAATCTGGCGTGATTCATGCCCCTGTCGGTAAAGCTTCGTTTGATAATAATCAAATTAAAGAGAATATCCAGGCGGTGATGGGCGCGCTGATGCGAGCACGTCCGTACTCTATCAAGGGAAGATATTTGAAGACTGTTGCTGTCTCATCGACGATGAGTGTTGGAATTCGTCTGGAACCGCAGCAGTTTAGCTAAACTGAATATATTATATTGATTTTAGGTGTCGTCGTAGACAGTGGGTGCAATTTTGCTTAAACGAATATTCGAGCCTACCGAGGCGGACTTGATACTTATCAATTTCTACTTTCGGACAGAGATTGGTAGGTGCATTCCATAGATGTGGAAAAAAAGCCTCCTATACGACAGGGGGTTTTTTTTTGCGTATGGTACAAATGATTGAATTGAAGGGAGAGAGTATCGAATGCCTAGCGAAAAAAATATTCAACAGGTAGAAAGCATTCGAGAGGAGTTCCAAAACTCGGAGGTCATTATCCTGACAGAATATCAAGGATTGACTGTTGAGGAGATGAACGAGTTACGCAATCAATGTCGTGAAGCGGAAATCCTATATAAGGTTTATAAGAATAACCTTATCGATGTTGTCGCTCAAGATCTAGAAATTGAAGGTTTAGAACCCTACCTTCAGGGGACAACAGCCGTTGCACTGAGCAACGATCCGGCTGCATTGGCAAAGATCTTAACGGATTTTAGCAATGAGCATGAAAATCTGAAAATTAAGGGCGGGATACTTGGTAAGAGGACCATTGACGCTACAGCGACTGAGCAGCTGGTCGATATGCCATCAAGGGAACAACTGCTCGCTATGGCTGTTGGCGGCCTGAAAGCACCCATTTCCGGGCTTGTCAATGTCTTGCACCAGGGTTCTCCGCTGACCGGGCTTGTTAATGTTCTAAATGGTTCACTTCGTCAAGTGACGACGGTATTACAGGCAATTGCTGATCAGAAGAACGCGGGTGAATCCACCTGATTCAGGTTAAACACGGTCATCAGCAATCAGATTAAGGTTGAGTGCTGATAGACTTTATTTTTTTAAGAAAGGAACGAAACAATGGCTGATGTTGAAAAGCTAATCGATGAGATTGGTAATATGACAGTTTTAGAGCTTTCCGAATTGGTGAAAGCCCTTGAGGATAAGTTTGGTGTGAGTGCCGCCGCGCCAATGATGATGGCACCCGGCATGGTCCCAGGCGTTGCAGAAGGCGCCGCAGCTGAAGCTGCACCCGAAGAAGAGGAAAAGACCGAGTTTGATGTCCAATTGAAAGAGATTGGACCGAATAAGATTCCCGTTATTAAAGAGGTACGGGCAGTCACCGGACTCGGACTTAAAGAAGCGAAAGAGACGGTTGAAGCTGCGCCAAACGTCATTAAGGAAGGCGTCACGAAAGAAGAAGCTGAGGAGATTAAAGCTAAGTTGGAAGCTGTCAATGCAGTCGTAGAAATCATCTAATCCTCAACTTTTCTCAACCCATATAAACCCATTGTAGTCATATGACTATGATGGGTTTTTCTTTTTACACATTACGGCTTCAGATTCTCGGTGCGGGGGACTAACCGACATGGTTCTTATCTTTTATATCGTTTTCAGTCAATTAGCGGTCGGCGGTCTTGCGCTGCTGCTGCTCATACCCAAAAACTTGGTGGGACGCGGATTTTACCGACTCATGGCCCTGATTTACTTACTGGTCATGGTCTTTGCGCGTTGTGCAAACTTGGCAATCAGTGGCAACTCCATCAGTTTCAGTAATTTCTTCCTCGCATGGCAGGGATACGATTCCGTTTTTGTCCTTGTCTTCTCTGCGCTACTCCTTCTGTATACGATCACTCTGTGGGTGAAACAGTCTCTGATTAACCGATTTTTGTTAATTGCGGGCGCAATCTGCGGTGTAATTTGGACCGTATACAGCGCACAATCCTATGGGGAGCTGATTGACATTCCTGCGGGACGATTTCTGTTGTCCGCGCAATTTGTTGTTTCCGCTGTTTTATTAGGTTCTGTGAATAGCGGTATGTGGTTTGGGCATTGGTATCTCGTAACCCCAAACCTGCCTGTCATCCACCTAAAACGGTTCAATCAGATTTTCTTGGTATCACTGATTTTGTCAATTTCGTTTTTCATACTGAATGTGTTCCTTCGGTGGCAGGCGGCAGAGGTGAATCCGCTGAACTTTTTTCATCAAGTCGCGTTTTGGTTGCGGATTCTTATTGGATTTGGCGGATCGGTGCTGCTATACATCATTATTTGGGACTGTCTGCGCGATAAGTCAATCCAACGAGATGTCGTTGGGGCAACACGCGCTGCAACCGGATTCCTCTACATTGCTATGTTGACAGTATTTATAGGTGAGTTCTGCGGACGGCTGCTACTTTTGGAAGTGCGATTTATCTTGTGATTTTGGAAAAGGAACCATACCCAGCCCAACCGCGGTAAAAACGTACCTAACCACAGGTCGGCACAAGAGGAGTTTACCATAAGTCAATGGTGGCGGGACAGCCGCGTCATCCTTCCTCCCCTTCCGTTCTTCCTCCGGTCTCCGACTGAGAGTCCAAGACTTTCCTTTCGCTCCAATTCGGACTTCTCACGGCTTAAAAGGTTCTCCTGTTCGACGCAGTTCTTTGGTGATGGCAAGCTGGCAAGTCACGTAACCGCGGTGTCCATACCCGCGGTGATTCAAGGCACCGGCAGCGTATCCCGGCCGGGCGTCGGCGATCGTGCCAACAATGAGGTTCGCGTGCTCAGCTGTCGTATCGTAGCGGTCCGCAATCAATCCCACCATGTTTGCCCAAGCGATTTTCAGTGCTTCCTCCCAGGTCGCACCCTGGCCAGCGGTGAGGATTTCATCAGTTGCCTCTACCAGCGTAGTAGTCTCTACCACCGGATTACCGGTCGGGAAGCCGGGCGAGCGGTCTACCTTTAGGGTAATCGCAGAGTCAATTTCGACCCCGGTGCCGGTTAACTCGCCATCCCCCATCCGGGCGTGGACATCGCCTAAAGAAAGATAACCGCCGGGTTTCTGAGCGCGAATGTGCAGGGTGCTGCCGGGTTGAACGGAATTAAAATCCATATTGCCGCCTAGGTCCAGGGCACCAGCATGCGGGGCGACCTCTTCTAACTGAACGACCCCAATCATCGGTCTAATCGGTACCACAAAGTCCGGTGGGAAATGAACCAACCCGTCCCGTACCGGAGCAATTAAACGTACGCTCCCCCAAAAAGGACCGCCATTGCGGTAGAAACCGTAAGGCCCCACCTCCATGTCAATAATTTCTATCGCAATCCAATCGCCAGGTTCGATACCTTCGATCTGAAATGGCCCACCGGGACGAGACCCACGCGGTGTCGTGATGTCCAACGGAGTCCCCGGCTTGAGCTCTCCTGTGATGCTGATGTCCTGATCGTGCCCACCGATCGTTTCAATAACCACAGTTTCGCCGAGTTCTAGGGGGCCTCTGACTTGACCGCGTTCCGGATCATCCGGTCCGGTATAGTAGGGTGTTCGAGTGAAGTGTCGCATA
>JAKZSX010000404.1:0-5204 GCA_047517405.1 Candidatus Poribacteria bacterium
ATTATCTTCAGTGGCGGTAAGAGTATCATGGGACCCCAATCTACCGGGCTAGTCATCGGTCGTAAAGATCTCATCGCAGGATGTGCTGCCAACGGTGTGCCATTCGCCACCGTGGGGCGTCCGATGAAGGTGAGCAGGGAGGAAATCATCGGGTTTATGAAGGCACTGGAACTCTACTTGGCGAGAGATCACGAAGGCGATACCGCTCGGTGGACGGCTCAACTGGACTACATCGAAGCAGCCTTACAGGGGGTTCCGAATATAACCACTGGCCGCCTTATCAAGGGGGAGACATACACGGTCCCGCTGCTGTACATCCGTCCAGAGACGGAGGCTAACTTCACGCGGTCGATGATAGCAGAAGTGCTAGAAGCAGGCGAGCCGCCTATCGTCGTCGGTCAACATTTCACTGAGGACAGCGTTACGATCAATCCCCACAACCTACAGCCGGGGCAGGAACAGATTGTGGCAGAACGGTGTAAAGCGGTGTTGGCTCAGATTAGCTAACCCGTCTATTACGATTTGAACATGCCAAATGCGAACGCCTCCGGCAATGTATCAAAAATGATGTTACCTTCATCATCCGTTGCGAGGTAGTTTCCCATATACTCTGACCACCGCTCTAATTCAGGGTCTTCGCGACTCTTGAGCCAATCCGCTTCGGACGGCGCAACCGCGTGCAAGAATAAACGATCCCCTAAGCGATAGATTGACATGCTCACATTGTTGTCTGCCATGCTTTTTGCAATTTCGGGCCAAAGGTTATCGTGCACTTCTTTATATCCCTCGTAACTTCCGGGCTTTAGCTGCATAGACAAACCGATTGAATACATTTTAGCTCTCCTTTTTGTAAATTAAAGTGATCGTCAGCTAGCCGGTGATCGGACAAAGTCCCGAAACAGAATCGTCTCTGACAGATTGTCACATGCGTTGCAGTTCTCCCATTCTGTCCAGACATACTCAATTCCGAACCAGCCGCCGTATCCATTCGCATCTGCGACTTCCAAAATCCGTTTGAAATCGATCGTGTTATTGGCAAAGGTCTCTTGCAGCCGCTCGTTGCGAGCACCTCTTACATGGAAGTGGCTTGCGTATTTGACCAACGGCTCCACAGCCCCGTCCGGCAAGCCGATCCGTGTGAAATGAGCGTAGTCTAAGGTCAGGGTCAAACCGGGGACCTGCTTTACCAGCTTCTCCGCAGGTCCCGGCTCCGGGACAATAGAGCCAATGTGGGCTTCGACACCGAAGACGATGCTATATGTCTTGGCTTGATCGACTCGCCAGTTCAGCTCGTCAACCGCACGGGCGAAGGAGTCATCGTATGCCTCTGTCTCGAAGTGTGCGCCGGGCAATCCGGTCACATGCTCGCACTCGCATTCGGCGGCATAATCAAGCGTTTTAATGAACCAGTCGCGAGCCTTTTCCCGCTGCGATGCTTCGGGGTGATTAGCCGCGTAGGGCTTGAAATCCAGCCCCACTTGAAGAAAAATATCGGCAGCCTCAAGTCCCCAAGCGTCCAATCTATTTTTCAATTGTCGCGCAGATTGGGTGACGTTCTCGAACTCGCGGGAAGGCCAAAGATGAGAACGGTCCTCAAACAGACCAATATCCACACCTTTGAACTCCAGCATCGCGATGAGTTGGAGGACCTTCTCATGAGGTAACAGTGGAAAAGTAAAATCAGCACAAGCAAGCTTGAGTGTCATGACGGCTCCATAAATTTCGTTTGTCCCGTGGTTTCCCACTCAGCGGGTGTGATATAGGCTCCATCTACCACCAACGACGTGCCGGTAACGCCGGCAGAGTCTTCACAGGAGAGGTAGCGCACCGCTCTGGCGATGTCCATCGGTGTGATGGCGACGCCTGTTGGTACACGGCGAAGACGGTTGGCAAGCGTGGCTTCTGGATCGGGGGTGGTGCTCAGGTGGTAGCGCAACATCGGGGTGTCGGTGATTCCGGGGCAGACGCAGTTGCAACGCAGCCCCTCGGCAGCATAATCGAGTGCGATAGATCGACTCAACCCGAGCACGGCGTGCTTGGAAGTGATGTAAGCCGGCGTTTGAGCTTGTCCGATGAAGCTACCCACCGAACCGATGTTCACCATGTAGCTGCGTTGGTTCTTACACAGATGGGAGTATCCATGTTTGATGGAGAAGAAGATTGATTTGACATTAACACCCATCAGATGGTCCCACTCCTGCTCCGAGTACTCGTGCAGTGCCACAACGTGAACAACCCCGGCACAATTAACGATGATCTGCAAGCCGCCATAGTGTGCAACCGTTTTCTCAATCGATCGGCGCACCCCATCCTCACGAACAACGTCGCATTCGAGGAAGATAGCTTCACCGCCATTAGCGGTGATACCTTCGACAACTTTCTGACCGCGCTCGGCTTGTATGTCTACGACGGCAACCTTCGCTCCCTCTGCTGCGAAGAGTTGGGCGGTGGCTTCACCCATCCCCGAAGCACCGCCGCTAATCCAAGCAATTTGTCCTTCCAATCGTTTAGGGTTCATAAAATCTCCCATGTTTGTGAATCTTCCATCGTTTTGAGGCAGCCCACTTCAGATTATCCGCGCCCGACGTAGGGCATCTTCGTCGCCATAATGGTCATGAACAGCACATTTGCATCCAATGGAAGACTCGCCATGTGCACCACGGCGCGCGCCACATCGTCCACATCCATTCTTGGTTCAACTGCAACGGTTCCATTTGCTTGTGGAACACCCACTTCCATTCTGTCCGTTCTCTCGGTTGCTGCATTACCAATGTCGATTTGACCACACGCAATATCATACTTACGTCCATCGAGCGATGTCGCCTTGGTGAGTCCCGTCAACCCATGCTTGGTCGAAGTATAGGGGGCGGAGTTGACGCGCGGCACGTGCGCTGATATGGAACCGTTATTGATGATCCGTCCCCCTCTGGGGTCTTGGTCCTTCATAATCTTGAACGCTTCCTGTGTACAGAGAAATGCACCGGTCAGGTTGGTATCTGTGACTGTCTTCCATTGCTCGTAGGTTAACTCCTCCATCGGTACAGGTGGTGTGCCGGTGCCGGCATTATTAAATAGTAGGTCAAGTCTGCCAAAGGTCTCCTTCGTTTGGGCAAATAAGTTTTGAATGGATGCATGATCTGTCACATCTGTTGGTACAACTAGGATTCGTGAACTGTCTGCCCCGGTCTCTTCAGCAGTTGTCTCCAAAGCGTCTGCACGGCGTCCAGCCAAGACGACGGAATAGCCCTCCTGTACAAGTGCGATTGACGTTTGCCTACCAATGCCAGAACTTGCTCCCGTTACGATAGCAACCTTCGTAATTGAGCTCATTTATGATTTCTCCTCACAATACCACCCCCATCTTGGGGTTATTCTTAATTAGAGCCGCGCTCCCGCTGTCAGAGGCTGATGTCCTTCTCCGTATAAAAAGAACGAAGCGGGGAATTTGCCCCGCCATTTTTTTACACATAACGCTGTTGAATAGATTTCCAAAACTTGATACAATAAACACAATTCACTATACCACTGCCCATAAACAAGGTCAAGTGCAAAAATGGCAGATCGCCCTCGCGATTAGGAGCGCAGTATTATGAAGTATTTTTCGGTGGAAAGCTCAGACATATCCGTTCCGAACGACTGGATGGATGACCCAGCTCGGCTTTTGAAGGTTAGCTGGAAAGGCAAACCCGTCACCGGTTTCAACCAATCTTCTCGCCGCTGCTACATCTATCCGGTGATGACACCATCGGGGGTTGCTGTGACAAACGAAAGACCGACCAGCGACCACGCCTTCCACCAATCAATCACCGTTGGGAACGACTACTTCTTCACCTACCAGACATCCGCCGCTGGGCGGTTTGAGGATCCCGGTATGTGCTTCTACACCAACTCGCCCGACATGCGCGGGAGAGGAGAAGGACGCATTGTGGCGATGACACACAACGAATGCACGGAGTTGAACGAGGGTCATCTGGAGTTCATCGTGAGGATGCAATGGCAGGGACCTGAACAGGGGTACGCCCCGAAGTATCGCCGCGTTGTTGCCGAGGAGATGCGCACCGTCAGCGTCTTTCCGGGCGAGGTTGCCAACGTGCTTGACATCCGTTCACAGCTCAGGCCGACGGAGTGGGATATCCGCTTGGGACCGTCACGACACGGATATTTCACAATCCGAATGGCAGACCATCTAAGGGTAGCAGACCGGAATGGTGTGAAACAGGGGGGCAGCATTGTGGATTCCGAAGGCAGGCGGGACGACGATGTCGGCTGGCAGCACGCAGATTGGATTGACTACTACGGAACGGACTCCCAAGGGCGCACTGCTGGCATTGCGGTCTTTCAGTTTCCCTCAATGGGTAATGTGGCATGGTATGCGGGGGATTATGGAAGCATTCGAGTCAACCCGTTTCGCAAGGGAGCCACTTATGTCTCGCGTGGGGAAGAGGTGGATCTAGCCATTCGGGTGGTCGCCCACGATGGAGACCCCTACGAGGCGGGTGTTCCAGATCTGTATGAATCCTTCAAACGGGAGACCGGATAGTTTCAGAAAAGGAGATTGAGCCATGTCAGATGTATCTGCTTCATCACAGATAGCGGTTGGGACGCCGCGTATAGATGACCGTGACTGGAGCCAACTTACGCTCGGTCAACGCATTCAGCATCTTGAGGTCGAAGGCTACATCGTTCTCCCCGATATGCTTGATGCAGACCACATTGCGCGCCTCAAAGAGCAGGCATCAACGTTTGAAACAACCCACGCAGACTACAGTGTCCACCAACGGGGACGGTCAAGCATCCAGTTCGCCGGCGGTGCGATCTCCGAACTGATCGCCTACCCACCGATGATCGAGTTCCTCAAGGAATTGTGCGGTGACCGCGTCGTTTTGATGTCCTACGATTACTCCCGGTCTGAGCCGGGCCACCCCGGTATCAGCCTACACTGCGACGGCCAGCCTTGGGGTTCCCGGATATTCAGCGCGGAATACACCTGTCCGAAAATTATCCGTGCCCTCTACTACCTAGACGACCTAATCCCCGAAGTTTCTCCCTTCCGCGTGGTGCCGCGATCCCATTTGAGTTTCCACAATGAGGCAAACCCCTACCTGCGCTACGCAGAACACCCCGAAGAAATGATGGTAACATGCAAGGCTGGTGCTGCAGTATTGTTCAACAACTATGTCTTCCACGGCAACTATCCAAACGTA
>JAKZSX010000405.1:0-10133 GCA_047517405.1 Candidatus Poribacteria bacterium
CATTGTACTGGTCAGCGGCGACGAGGAATACCGCTCCGAAGAAGCACTCCCACTGCTCGCAAAAATTCTGGCTGTGCATCACGGGTTCAAATGCACGGTGCTTTTCGCAATCGATTTAGAAACAGGGGAAATCAATCCAGAGGAACAAACCAATATTCCCGGACTTCACAATCTTGAAACTGCGGACATGATGGTGCTCTTCACTCGTTTTCGTGAACTCCCCGATGATCAGATGAGGTATATCATTGATTATACCAATTCAGGCAAGCCGGTTATGGGCTTACGGACAGCAACACACGCTTTCAGTTACACGAGGAACCTACAAAGCCTCTATGCCAAATACAGTTTCAACAGTGAGGAATTTGACGGCGGGTACGGACGCCAAGTTTTGGGAGAAACGTGGATTAACCATCATGGCAATCACGGGAAAGAGAGTACGCGCGGCGTCATCGATACAGAGATGAGAGACCATCCTACTCTAAAAGGGGTTGAAGACATCTGGGGACCAACCGATGTTTATGGCACCACAAGGTTGACGGGTAACCCGCAAGTGCTCGTCCACGGTCAGGTGCTTGTCGGGATGGATCCGTTAGATCCACCCAAACCGGATACCCCTACGATGCCGTTGGCGTGGATTAAGACCTATACAGGTGAGCAAGGGACGGCATCGCGTGTATTCTGCACTACAATGGGAGCCTCGGTAGACATGGAAACCGAGGATGTGCGGCGTCTGCTGGTAAACGCCTGTTATTGGTGTATGGGATTGGAGAATCAGATTCCCGATAAGAGCGAGGTTGATTATGTGGATGAGTATAACCCTACTTTCTTCGGTTTCGGCACTTTTAGGAAGGGGATGCGTCCCTCCGACTTCAGCCTATGATTTGAGGTCGAGCAATTCGTCGCCCATTTTTTAGCAACTACCATCCTTTGGGTCGGGCAAGATGCCCGACCTACGGGTATGATAGAGGAGATTCGATGAAACTAAGCAGTGAAGAATGCGAAACAAGGGCAATGAATCCGAAGACACTTGACGCTGCGATTCAGCAGATAAAGATGAACGGCTACGTTGTTTTCGAGTCAGCTCTTTCCCAAGATCTGGTTGATGAACTTCGCGCGCATTATATGGAACTATTAAATGAAAATATGGCTAAAAATGCACCCAATCGTGGGGCAAAGCGGTGGCAGATGCACCTCCCGTTCCGAGCACCGTTTAATCATCCAGATGTGATAAGCCATCCAATTGTTTTGTCGGTGATTGACCAGCTATTAGGGGAAAACTGTATCTGTCATTATTTGGGAAATAACACGCCGCTTCCGGGATCGGACTATCAACCGACCCATTCTGATATACATCAACTCTTTCCAGAGATAGATGCGCCATCACCGGTTTACTGTATTGTTTTGGATATTCCATTGGTCGAATTTCTTAAGGAAAATGGTGCGATGGAAATCTGGCCCGGCGGTACACATCTGATGCCGAGTGGAATTGATGTCGAAAGTCTATCGAAAATTATGCACTCTGAGCAAGTTCTCATGCCAGCGGGCTCTCTGCTCATTCGGGATGCACGGATGTGGCATCGTGGCACGCCCAACGTCTCTGACGAACTGCGTCCGAACATCGCATTGATGTATGCACGCTCATGGTTCAAGACGATGTATCCACAGATTGGGATTCGACAGGACATCTATGATTCACTTTCGGATCGTGCTAAACAGCTGTTCCGTCACGAGGAGATTGGCAGCGGCGAAGACCCTCGCGCTAAGATGGCAACTCGTTGGACATAGACAATGAAGCCTGAAGTGTGAAACGTGATGAGCAATACATAAGTTGCACTGATGGGGATTCATTAGTTCATGAATGAACCTATGCGCTTTTGAACGATGTGGAAATAGCAGCAGCCTCACTAACTCGTACCAAAGGTTAATAGAAAGGGGACGCTGGATATGGTGGATCAGCCAAATGTCATTTTCATCTACGGCGATGACCTTGGACGCGGGATGCTCAGTTGCTATGGGCAGGAGCACTTCGAGACACCGAATATTGACCGTATCGCCAACGAGGGTATGCAATTTAGACAAGCCTACGGTTGTGCGTTCTGTGCGCCGTCCCGTGCTAGCATGATGACAGGGCTCCATGATTGCCACCGGGGCACCTGGACATATACCCAAGGCGGTGTCTATAACAGACTCAGCACAGGTGAGATGACACTGGCGCAGATTACGGAGCTTATTCATACGACCGGTCTCCAAGCAAGACCCGATGAGGTATTTCTGGCTCAGATTGCCCAAGAGGCAGGCTATGTGACGGGACAGATTGGCAAGCTGGAGTGGGGTTTCGACACGACGGGCGGCCGAATCCGTCGCCACGGCTGGGATTATCATTACGGTTGGTATGACCATGCGCGTTGCCACGGTTTTTATCCTCCCTTTCTCTTTGAGAACGGTGAATTATCCTACATCCGCGGCAATGCACGGGCTGATTGTGGGGTGCATCTGGACGGAGAATCACCTGAGAATGCAGCGATTCGCTCGAACCGGAAGGGAAAGGCGGTGTATTCTCAAGACGTTTTCAACGACAAAATTATCGCCTTCCTTCGCAAGCATAAAGACCAACCTTTCTTCCTTTATCATCCATCTCAGTTACCGCATGGTCCCATCGCAATCCCTGAGATTCATCCAGCCGTAAAGCAGAATACCAATCTGACAGGATATGAGAAGGAATGCGCTTCCATGATCCTCAAACTCGATGAGACCGTTGGAATTATCTTGGACGAACTTGAACGGCTAGGAATTGACGATCGGACGATGATTGTGTTCTGCTCAGATAACGGTCATGAGGTGTATGCGATCCAAGAAGGGCGAACTTCCGGACGGACAGAGAATCTTAACGGTGAGGCGTTCGATAACATTAGAACGAAGTTCTACTCCGAGACGGGCGGAGATGTGTTCAACGGGAACGACGGTATGGCCGGCTTGAAGTGGTCCAGTTTGGAAGGTGGGACTCGAATTCCCTATCTTGTCCGTTGGCCCAGTAAAATCGATCCCGGTAGTCCATCAAACCATATTCTCACAAACTACGATTTCATGCCGACACTCGCTGAACTCATCGGTGCAAATTTGCCTCAAGACAGAGATGGGCTTTCGTTTTTGCCGACATTATTAGGGAGACATGAAGAGCAACAAACCCATCCGTTCATTGTATATGCCTCTTGGCTAGGTCCTGCTTTGGTGACAGCGGATAATTGGAAGTTACGATATATCAACAGCGAGGACTCTTTTCAGCTATACGATCTGAATCAGGATTATCGCGAGGAGAATGATGTTGCAGCAGCGCATCCGGAAATCGTTGACAGACTGAAGGCATGGCTGCTCAATGCCTGTGATGGGGATTATCAGCATGGGACTCCGGGCGCACATTTTGCTGCGTATCCCAATTAAACTTTCGGAGATTATTATGGACCAAATGTATCGATTGATGGACATCGAACATGACAACGAAATTGGGATTATTACCGAAGATCAGGTACAATTTCTCATCGATAACTTAGAGGAGGAAGGGGTCGAGGATCAGGATTATTACATCGATCCAGACGCCTTGAATTTTCTGGCAGAGAATGGCTGTGATGAGGAGTTGCTCACAATGCTCACGGAAGCACTGGAGGGCAGGGTTAACATCGATGTTCGTTACGAAGTGATTGAGTGAGCATAACCTCTGTTCTTTAACATTCGTTCATAAATAATCTTCTGAATTTTTTGGGGTAGTCAGGGTACACCCTTATTCGTCCCGTTTTAAACAATAGATGGAGATTTTGAAAACTACCCCGTCCAGACCAACAACGTCATCCGTCTGTTTCGTGTATGTAAACCCATAACGGCTGACCCGTTCAAGGAAGCCAGACACACTGGTTCGGTTAGGCTCGGAAAAGATAGCCTCCCCATCGGGGGTCAGATGCGTTTGAAGCAGTGCTAGAATTGGATTCCAATGTGTGTCGTCATAGATGACATCTGAGGCGAGGATACGTGAAAATTTGCCTTTCAAGCAGGGGGTGTTCCAGTCCATCTGCACAAAGGATGCTCGGTCAGCACACCTGTTTTGCAAAGCATTATATCGAGCAAAGGCGAGTGTATCCTGTTCATAATCTGTGAACAGAACGATGCCGCCCTTTTGACACGCCACAATCCCGGCGAGTCCAAACCCACAACCGATTTCTAAAACCCTGTGCCCCGCAAATTGATGACTCCAATCAAGATGTTGTGCCAGACCGATTGCAGAGGGCCACAGGTAAGTCCAATAGGGGAGATGAAGTATCCCCCACTGATCCTCCTTGCTCAAGGTATCAAGCAACTGGTCCGGATCATCAACTATTGCCATGCGGATTTGGCTGGCGATTAGGGGGATGGTCTTTTCTGCAACAGGATAACGATTTTTAATCTGCTGGAGTAGCATTTGGGGGGACATCGTTTCAACCTACGTCCGACAATTAGAGCAACCAAGCTATTGCTCACTCACCTCTGCAAGTAACCGGTTCACCACTCGCTTTCGATGCTGGAAACCTGCCATTTGAAGTAGTTCATAAACGTCCTCTGACAGCTTGTCCCGATGTTCTTCAATAGGACCATATCCGGGCGACCAAGAGGCGTAGGAGGTGCCGTAACGGACAAAGACAGTGCGACGTGGTTCGTCGAGTGTCCATCGCCGTGCGCCATGGCAGAGCGCTTCCGTGAACAGAACCACATCTCCTGCCTTTACGTTGAGGTTAGCAACCGCCGGTGGGCCATCGTAGATGTTCACATGATCCGGCTTGGGAAAGTTCGACTTATGGCTACCGGGGATGCACACGAATCCTGTGCCGACTGGAACATCTACCAACGAGACACCGGCATTAAGAAAGGTCGCAAAGACCTCTCCATTGGCTGCCTGATAATCGTTCGCCGGATTACGGAGTCCGCCGGAGAAGCCACCGTGAAAATGAAGATCGTCAGATTCCTTCGTGTTTCGCGTGAGTGCGACTGAGAGCAACTGAGGCGAGTTTCCCGTCAGCGCAAGCACCACTCGCATGATTTCCTGATTGAGAACGAGCCGTTGAAAAACTTCGTCTGCATATGGAACGTTATTAATCGAACGCGGTGTAGTTGGCTTGGTGTTGACATCACGATAGCTCATCAATGGTGGCGGCAGTTCGCTATCATCAAGTGCATGCCAAGAATCACATAATTCGACCATTCGTTTCACATCTGCCTGTGGAACGGCACCCTTGAGTACTAGATAGCCGTGCAGGTCGAACCGCCATTTTTCTTCTTTGGTCAGCATGAAGTATTTCTCCTTTTGTTGAATCAGGTTCTGACGATACTATTACGATGGCAGTCCTGTTATCTTCATAAACCGTTCGTAGGCTTCATCCCACCCCACTGGGTTCTGTGGCTCGTAAGTGATGACGTTGAAAGACCGGCGAACAGTCTCCCGGGCCTCAGAAATGGATCCGATTAAGCCAGATGCAATCGCTTGGACTGCGATATTTCCAACCGCTGTTGCCTCAGTGGGACCTGCAATAACCGTTGTTTCGGTCGCATCTGCGGTAAACTGACAGAGTGTTTGGTTCTGTGCTCCTCCGCCGACAATATGGATAACGTCAATTTCTCGTCCGCGGACAGCTTCCAGTTTCTCTAAAACCCACCGGTATTTGAGTGCGAGGCTTTCCAATATACACCGTAGAATCCCCCCTGCGTCTGAGGGCCGAGTTTGTCCTGTGCGTTTGGAATAATCAACGATACGCGATGGCATATCACCGGGGGACAAAAAGACCTCGTCATCCGGATCGATCAACGTTGCGAAAGGTTTTGCACTCTCGGCAAGTTGCGTCATCTGAGTATAGGACATCTCATCACCTGCTTGTGCCCATGTCCGCCGACACTCCTGTACAAGCCAGAGTCCCATGATATTTTTGAGGAACCGGAATGTGTTTTCCACGCCACCCTCATTTGTAAAATTGAGCGCAAGTGCCTGATTGGTGATAATCGGTTCAGGGATTTCAATCCCCATTAGGGACCATGTGCCGGAGCTAATATACGCCCAATCCTCTCCTTGTGACGGCACTGCAGCGACGGCTGAACCGGTGTCGTGGCAAGCTGGGGCGATTACGGGGATTTCAAGCAGTCCGGTTTCCGCCGCAACAGAGGGCAGCAACGTACCCAGCTGCGTCCCCGGTTGCACAATCTCTGGCAGGATTTCAGACGGCAAACCGAGTGTGTCACAGATCTCTTTCGACCAACTCTTTCGTCTCGGATCGTAAAATTGCGTCGTCGTTGCGTTGGTAAATTCACACACCTTCTTCCCTGTCAACCAGAAATTGAAAAGATCCGGAATCATCAGGAATGTCTCCGCAATCTCAAGTAGTGGAGATTTGTGCACAACCATTGACAACAGCTGATAGAGTGTGTTAATCTGAAGGAACTGACAGCCACTTCGCTCAAAGAGTGTGGCTTGAGAGAGGTGTCGAAAAGCTTCCTCTAGCATACCCTCGGTGCGTGAATCGCGATAGTGATACGGAAATCCGAGCAACACATCGTCTCGACCGAGCAGCGCGAAATCGACGCCCCATGTGTCAAGTCCAATTCCGCTGAGGTGTATATTTTTCTGTGCACACATTGAAAGTGCAGCATTCATTTCGTTCCAGAGCCGCAAAACATCCCAATGTAGGCTATCCAATACACGGATGCCCCCATTTGGAAATCGATGGAGCTCCTTGAGCTTAAACTGTTCTCCATCGAAATGCCCTAATACGCCACGTCCGCTTTCTGCTCCGAGATCGAACGCTAAAAAATTCTGTGTTGCTTCCATGAACTCCTCCACAGAATGTTTAAATCTTGCGAAGGTTTAAACCATTCGCAAGTCTCTAGCGAAGCAAGCTCCTGATCTATCGGGGGTTGCATCAACTAAAGCGGAAGGGATATCGGTGCCCCTATCGCCGCCGATCGATAAACGGCTTCCGTCAACTCGATTCCTTCCCGTCCGATACGCCCGCCGGTCGTGGGCGTTTCTTCGCCTGCAATACACTTCAACCAATGGTCAATCGATGCCCCCTTAGTAGCGGCATCCCAATATCGCTGCTGACGCTGGTCAGGGGGCAAAGTGCGGTAGGTTTCATCGTCGGGAACACCGGCGACGTACTCTTGGGCTTCCACCATGCTGTGCGTTTTCCAGCGCAGTCCCTGACGCAACATGATGGCAGACCCCTTCGATCCAACCATTCCATCTCCGCTGTTTCCGACCTCTGCGACCCAACTCTTTATCATCGCGCCAACCCCTCCCTTTTTGAAGTGGATAGTCAAAACGGCGTTATTCTCCACCGCTTTATCGGGTTCAGGATAGGCATCGTCAAGCGGTACGTGGCTCGTATAACCATAAACCGTTGAGGCAGGGCCGTAGAGCCAGAGCCAAATATCCAAGTTATGAATGGCTTGCTCGACAAGCATACCACCCGATTCTTCTCGAATTGGCAACCACGCCAGTGATTTTCGCGGACGGAGGTAGCCAATCTGATTGGAATACGCCATCTGCAATGTACCCAATGTGCCATGGTCAAGGAGTTGCTTCAGTTTCATGTATCCTGGATCGAAGCGCATCGTATAGGCGACTTGAAGCAACACACCTGTGTCCTCCGCGGCCTCGATCATTTCATCCGCTTCAGCAACGTTTAGGCACATCGGCTTTTCCACAAGAATGTGCTTTCCCGCTCCCGCTGCCGCAAGGGCGATATTTCGGTGAGGGGCGGGATGACATGCCACGTCAACCGCATCAATGTCTTGGCGGTCGAGCAAGTGTCGATAATCAGTGTAGACATTTGCATTGAATCGATCTGCCTGCTCGCCGGCGGAGGCTTCGTTCAGATCGGCAACAGCGACAATTTCTGCCCGACATGTCGGTTCTTCATAGTAAGGGGCATGATTCCGACGGAAGATTCGTCCGCAACCGATAATGCCAACTTTGATTCTGTCCATCTCCGGCTCCCTTCGGCAGCACTCTGCACAGTGTCACTGTTGATGCCTGACTCCGGCAGGTCTGCATAGTCAAGCGTGTTACCGATCAGCTACTGCACCTGCCTGTATTCCGTGTCTGTCAAAGTTATCGTCGCCTTTTTTTATTAACACCTCATTGACACCCTGGCCACGAGTCTTGGTTGGTTACCAATGAATTATAGCATAGATTAGTTGGCGAAACCTCTTAGGATGTTGTCCACTACAAGAAACCAAGTTTTTCAGAAGAACTCGGCCTCTTACTGAATCATCCCTCCCGGTGTCGCCGGCTTCGCGGTCCATGCTTGCAGCCGAATAATCTCTAGCACATCGTTTCCCTCAAAATCCGGCGGAAAAATTGTCCATCCGTCCGTGAACTTCAAGTTCCGAAAGTCCTTGCGCCTTGTAATAGCGGGGTATTCGGAAACCGAGCGGAGGCTCACGGACTGAGAGATTTGTGCTTTCGAGTGCCACTCGGTCAACACATAGACAGCAGCTTGCATGAATGCATTGGGACCAATTTCGTTTCCACCCCGGCGGATGCTGGCAGGGACTCTCCCAGTTTCTGTGCAGAAGGCATCTACGTCGCGAGCCGCGTCGAAAAAGTCATCCGCTGGCAGATTAGCGGACGGGCAGTGCATCGGCGGAACGTTAATCGGGCCCAGAAGCCGTCGCACAAAAATCGCGTCTGGCAGATGTCTCTGTTCTCCCAATACAGCGGCTGCGCGGACTAGAACGCTAAACTGTTCGGCCGGCGAAAGATAGTATCCGTTGAGACACTGGTAGTTGTGTTCCGAAGCAAGCGATGCCAGTTGTAGCACTTCATCGGAATTCAGCCACGGGATAGCCGGTGGACAGTATGCCGCGTAAAGCTGTCGGTAGGTCGTCAACTCCACGTTGGGCAGCGCGACGACCCACTTGAGGAAGGCATCAAAGTCCCTTTGTAATTCGGCGATTTCTCCCTGTAGGCGCAGTGGTGCAGGAGACCATTGATCTCTCGGTGGATTTTTGCCATGGCGGAAGGTGTTAGTGAACTGTGCCGTAAACAGACGACATGGGTGGGTATACATCACGAGGTATCGCCCATCATGCGCATCGCACAGTGCTGCAAAGTCCTTCTTCATTACCCGCAGTCGTTTTCGATGAGGGACGCCGAAGTAGCGATCGAAGGATGTATGATACATGAGGAACAAAGAGTTATCATACCAGAGAGGTTGTCCAAGACCTGCCTCGAAGGGCGAATCGCAGAAGACGGGGACTGACATTTGGGTCATCGAATGGGCGACCTGTGGTCCCCAACTCGCGCCGGGCTTGCACCACGCCGAAGGATGCTGCCCAAATACTTCACGGACGTCCGCAATGCCTTTGGACTCCTCGCGAATCACTCGCTCGACCCCTTCCTCCCAGCCGGTCTCGTCCAAGTATTCCGCCCATGTCGGATGGGCGGAGTGCATGTCCGAGTGGAACGCGATTTCGTGACGTGCCATGGCGTCAATTACATCTTTGCGCCCGTGCTGACATAGTGTCCGTGCTAATTCCCCGACGACGCAGATGCACGCGGTGATGCCGTGCTTAGTCATCGTCTCCGCCCACCACTTCTCTGCATCATCGGCGGCGGGCGTCTCATAGTCCTCGCTGTCAAATGAAAAAATCAGATGAACCGCCATATCTTTGTTACCCCTTGTAATCTGATTATGGTTTCAATTTAGGAGAGTATTCGCGTAAAGATAGATAAAGCTATCCTCTGATAGCAGGAACATCTCCAGAGGTCTGCCAAAGCAGATCCCAACTAGATCTAATTTGCCCTCCTTCTTTCTGTTAGTAGAATTATACCGTAAACGTATCTACAAGTTTACACTCTCCAATTTAGAATGGGTATTATATGACGTGTGTAGGGGGATGTCAAATTTTTGTTTCGTTTTCTCGACAATGTTGATGTATAATATATCAGAGGAATAAAATGTAAGAAGACCTCTTATAACAGTTCAGAATATATTGGTGATGAGGGAATAAATGCTCAGAAATTTATTCAATCGAAAAACAGAAAATCTGTTGGAAGAGCAGCAGCCTAAAGTTGAGGAAGCTACGGCTGTACCGGAAGAACAACGCAGCTGGTTTAG
>JAKZSX010000406.1:0-7457 GCA_047517405.1 Candidatus Poribacteria bacterium
TAGCATTCGATTTATCACCCGTTTTTTAGGGGAGGTATTCCGTCAAATTTTCGAGAATGCACCAAAGGTATTCTTGGAAGTTATTTCGCTAGCGAAGATCGTAGACAGAATTGCGCCTGAAAGATATAAGACTTTCAGAAATGTCTTCATCGGCTTGATAATTTCCACCCCTCTCCTAATCATTGTAATCGCATTGCTTGCGGCGGCGGATACAGTCTTTCAAAATCTGATCGCCAATATGCTTAAGCCTTTGGAATCGATTAGCTCTATCCCTTTCGCCCAACGTGTGGGCACTATTGGGATTATCGCAACACTACTGTTTGGTTATTTGGCGGTTGTATTGAAGGTAAAGGTTGGGGGGCAGTCAGAATCTGTTACGAGAGACACCGGGGCGTGGGATGCTACCATCGTTACTACGGTTCTCGTAATGGTGAACGCTGTCTATATCCTGTTCTGTGTAATTCAATTTACATACCTTTTTAGCGGTGAGGAAAATATCCGCTCTATCCCTGATTACACTTATGCGGAATATGCAAGACACGGTTTTTTCGAGTTGATCATTGTTACTGTCATTAATCTAAGCATATTGCTAATTGGATTGCACTTTACAGAAAATGACGGGAAATTAGATCGCCTCGTTCATGGGTTACGCTGCCTGCTCGTGCTTTGCACAGCAATTATGCTCTATTCCGCGCATTTGCGATTGAATCTGTATGAGGAGGCGTACGGTTACACTTATGCCAGAATCTTCGCCCATACATTTATAGGCTTGCTTTGTGTTCTGTTTATGCTCACCCTTTACAAGCTCTGGCGGAAGGAGCTACCTTTAGTCAAAGCCTTTGCTATCGCTGCGCTGCTCACCTATACGGTCCTAAACTATGTGAATGTTGATGCAATTATTGCACGGAAAAACATCGATAGATACTTGAAGACTGACAAGATTGATCTTGCCTATTTGCAGGAGCTATCCTACGATGCTATACCGGAATTAACGCGTTTGAGGGTCACCGGTGATGAAGACATGACTGCTAAGAATCTGTCAGCATTTCTTCGCGATAAAGGGGCAGAGCTGCGTTCAGAAAGCCCTTGGCAATCCTACAATCTCTCGAAAGCAAGGGCAAAGCAAATCCTGTCCCAAATCCATGACTGATCTTTTATTGATATGTAAGGAATGTGCAATGCCACGTAAGACCCTTACGCCAGTTCTCAATCTCCATCGCTCGTGAAGCCGTGTGCCTTACCGTATCGGGGCAACCAATAGTCAAGCCATGTCTGTTCACACCGCTCATCACAAAACTTTAAGGATTTCCGCTCGTATTCCACACGCCATAGGCGCCTGACCAACATCTTTCCACAGAGATCGCAGTGGTGGATTTGTGTGGCATATAGCGCATCAGAAATCGGTTCCCACTGAGCCATCAAGATCCCCCCTTTCGCGTCGAAGGTCCGCTGTCGTATCTTCATCAATACACCAGTCCCCTGCCTCGTGAACAAGTGCCACGGCATATATATCCCGTGCTTCTTCAGGGGATACCAAACCTTCGTGTACATCATCCAGGACCTCACTCGGCTCCCGTTTTTCAGGTGCTCCGTACCCGCCACCTCCCGGACTAACAATCATAATTTCATCGCCGGCTTGGATTTGGATGTCGGCGAATTTGTTGGGTGAGGCCGTTCCATAGACTTCTGAGAATGTCCGCCAACGGTCATCCCCCTTTTTCCGAATCCGCACCGCGCCACTCGCTCCCTCTTTTCCACCAAATAGCCCCCACGCCCCTGTCTCATGCCTGTCCATAAAGCTCGAAACCGTGATTTCCGGTGCGAGTGCTTCGATAATCCTTTCGCTGCCACAACCCCCGCGGTGTTGACCGTGCCCGCCCGAATCGTCGACGATACGATACGTTTTCGTCAGCCAAGGATAGCGTGTCTCAAAGACCTCCACCGGGGTATTTCGGCAATTTCCGTTAATCGGGCACTGCGTGTGATTTCCGTCGCCGGTCGCCTTGCCGCCCCAGCCACAGCCATCGATGTGATAGTTTGCGTAATATTGGTCCGTATTTGGGTGTATCCCTCCGAAGAGGAAGTTGCACGAACTGGCACCGGCCGCCGCGGCGACGCGCTCCGGCACAGCGTACGATAGACAGCCGAACAGGACATCGACAATCCGTTCGTGGATCTCGGAGTTGCCCCCGACACTGGGCCCAGGGTGTTTTACGTTCACGACGGTGCCCGGCGGGACAATCAGTTGGATTGGTCGATAGCAGCCTGAGTTGCGGGGGATGGTCTGATCGGTGATATTGAGCATCGCGTTGAAGGTCGCAGATGCGGTTACACCATATGTGCAGTTACAGGGACCACGTGCTTGGGGACTTGAGTCGGTGTAGTCAAAGAGAATATCCTCGTCACCCACGATGACCGTGCAATTAATTCGATACCGTTTGTCAGGGACTACGCCGTCATTTTCGATCCAGTCGTCGAATTGATACTCGCCGTTGGGGATATCTCGGATTTCTGCCCGCATCCGCGCTTCCGAGTAGTCCATGAGCTGTTTCCCAGCGGCGAGAATTTCATCGAACCCATAACGGTCGAGCAGCTCGTGAAGTCGCCGCTCCGCTACGTTGAGGGATCCAATCATCGCGTGGAAATCGCCCCAAGAGGTGCGCGGCGTTCGGTGGTTTTCGAGGATAATTTTCCAGATGTCCTCAACAGGTTCCCCTTCTCGGATAATCTTGACCGGCGGCAATCGGAGACCCTCTTGGTACACCTCCTTGGCATCCGCTGCGAAACCGCCGACCGCCTTCCCGCCTATCTCCGTGACATGGGCAATGTTGCCGATGAATCCGTATAGCTCTCCGTTATGGTAGACCGCCTAGATCACTGTATGCTCCGGCATATGACAACCTCCGCGATAGGGGTCATTGTGTATCACCACATCGCCGGGCTTGAAGTTCTCTATACCGATTTCGGCGATCGTCCACTGCATGGTGTAGAGAATCGCGCCAATCTGGGCGGGACAAAACTCCGCATAAGCGACCATCTCGCCATCGCGATCGAAGATGACACAGGAGAAATCCAGTCCTTCGTTAAAGATGGAGGAGTATGAGGTCTTCATCATTGCCAATCCCATCTCACGACACGTGTTGACGAGGCAGTTGTTGATGATGGTAAGCGTGACGCTGTCGATCGGTTTTTCCGTTTGCATTTGTGTCCTTAATCAGAGGTTAGTAGTAGCGCAATTGATTGTGCATTTGGACGGGCAATAAATTGTCTACGAAGATCAGGTTCTTGTCATTTGACGACCAAAGGCATTTATCGGTAATTCGACGATTCAAACTGACTCTAAAATCAGAACAAGAAGCAACCGCTGCTGCCGGGAACATAATTCTGAGAAAAGAAGATACCAAATGTTATCGGCATTATGTCTTGGCTTGGTAAGTTAAAGAACGGTCTATCCAGTCGCAATTCGAGTTTCAAGCGGCTCCCGGTGAGGCGCAGTGCTTCTATTCCAACAACGCCATAGGCACCCAAGCCACTATCATCTTCCGATTCGTAGTCGTCGTAGTAACGCCACTTCTCCTCTGTATCGAAAAATGATGGTCTTATTATCTCTCTTTTTCTTACTTTCGTTTTATAGCTAGCATCGACTATGGCGAGCCCACCACCTACGTAGGGTGAAATATTCCGTTTGTTGAAGAAGTAACGTCCGCCGATTGACCAAGAAAAGAGGGCAATAGTGGTGTTGGCGTCATCATCGTCGTCGGGCCCACTGTACCGAAACTCGGTCCCCACAGCGTAGGATGGCGTCTCGTAAGACCAACCAAACTCCATACCGGGCTCGGCAGCTACATCCGTGCCGGGGATGAAGATTCCGAAGATTCCCATATTCCAAAGGGACTCACCCGATATCTTCCGGAGTTCGCGAGCCTCCTGTTCGGTAACGCTTTCCATATCAACGGTAGCATCGATCGGCTTGCGATGGACGAGTGCGTCAACCAGTCTCGGTGCTGCCGGAATCATCTCCTCGATATTTGCCAAGGTCATCTGCCGCTCGACGACAATCGTGCCAATCGGGTTTTCCTGACTCAAACGCACGATAATCTTCTCACCTAGCCGGCGCAAAACAACGCGATAGGCACTCGTTGAGGCAGGTGCTTCGTAAACGGGTTCGGTGACTGATATGCCCTGCTTGCGCAGCTCATCACACACCAACATCGCCGCGGTCTGTGCGTCGGATTCGGGGATGCCTGGATGGTCTCCGATCAGGCAGACAGCGGGGACAAGTGCCGGATCAGCCGCCCGCACGACAGCGGGGATAACTAGTAAAACGAGCAAAGCAAAGCCGAACACGTAACTCCAAATTCTTTTCATCAAAAACCTCCTTTAGGTGTGGAGACCCATGCTTTCAAGTATGGGAGGAAACACCACTTTAGCTCCCGATACCGTTTCCCCAATCGGGGCTTACGGAATCGTGGATTCACGGCTTGATAATGCCTCGATCTAATCGGGCCAAACCAAGTCGGAAGTGGCAACTCAGGTTACCTCCCTACCAAAGATGTCAACTCTATTAGGCTTTATTTCTTTTTGAAGACAATGACCTCATCATTATCACTGGTTAGTGTGAGGGTATTCCCTTTTCTATACCATGTACCGGTGTCTGTCTCTGTAGTGTCACTGTCTAGATCAAAGGAGCCAAAACCCCCATCCGCTGTAAGTGTATAGTTGAAACCAGATAAGGAGTAAGTACCCGTTATTTTAATTGAACTCGTTATTGCAATTACGGATCCTCCCTCTTTATCTTCAATCTTAAAACCCATTTCTGCCTCCAACGTTCCATCGTCATTAAACGTCCAGTTGTTGGTAATAATGGAAACGTTTATTCCATCTTCTGGAAAAGCTTGTTCAAAACTCTGACCGTTAACGGTTTCGAGGGCCCATGTGCCGACCCATTCACTATCTTCATCAGCGTCATTATCATCACCACCGCAACCGATGATTCCAATAATAAGAACTGCACAAAAACTAAGGAACCACAAAAACGAACGGGGGATTACTTGTTAAAACATTGTTTCTCCTTTTAAGTTAGAATAAACTTTAGATTTTTGACCAAGGTGCAGAAGGAAAACGGGCAACAAACGCCTGTCTTCCTTTCTGCCAATCTTTCGTTACTTCAAAATAAGCATCTTCCGCGTGGCGGAATAGTCCCCTGCGGACAAGTGATAGGAATACACATCACTTACCACATACTCACCCAACTCGTTCTTGTCCTCCTAGTAGATCGCCTTCGATCGACTTTCATAAAACGTCTCAATTCTCCTTTTTTATCTTGAGCGATCCCTCGTTGGTCAACCACTGTTGAATGTTTGCCACCGTGAACATCTCAAGTGCTCGTGGGTGTGTTCAAGGCGCGGTTGCCGCATCCCCAAACGCGTCTGCAACTCACACCAGATCCAGAATATTGATCACTCCGTCTCCGTTAACATCTGCCGCCAGATCCGGACCTTCGCTCCCGAACCCGGACGCAACCAAGACCAGATCCAGGAGATTCACGACACCGTCGTCGTTGACGTCTGTCGCAATCGGTGGGGGTTCCGTATCGGAGATAACGCTACAGATTACCGGGTCGTCAATTACCCATCCGGCAGCGGTTGCAGAAACGGTGTATGTTCCCAGATTCGGTCCCAGCGTGAGTGTGCTCTGCGCCCTGCCGTTCTCATCGGTCGTCGGGCGTGTGACACTGAGCGTTCCATCACCCGCGGTGACGGCAAACGTGACCGGAACTCCCTCAAACGCAGAGCCGTACTCATCTCGCACTTCAACAATAAATGGGTTCGACAGCGGTGCAGAAGGGAAGCCGCGCTGGTCACCTGAGATTTTCAAGATTGTCGTAGGAGTGCGGTAGCGAAGGCGTACTCTAACTCCTCTCTCCTTCAGGACTGGAGATGTGTGTGTTGATTGATGAGTAGTTCAGGGGATTTCCTCGCAGCCCAACTATGTCTTCATCCCCCAATCCTGTATTTGCTACTAGGGCTGAAATGTCCGATATCGAGTTGTCCTCAATCCGCAGCCATATCAGGTTAGTCAATCCTGCTAGAGGCGAAATGTTCGATATGGAATTGTGCACAAGAGACAGTTCTATCAGATTGGTTAAGCCTGCCAGAGGCGAAATATCCGATATCAGGTTGCCTCCAAGATCTAGATCTATCAGGTCGGTCAAGCCTGATACCACTGAAACATCGGATATAGAGTTGCCTCCAAGAGACAGTACTATCAGGTTGGTTAAGCCTAACACTACCGAGATATCTGATACCGAGTTGTCCCCAAGATTCAACCCTGCCAGTTTGGTTAATCCCATCAGAGGCGAAATATCCGATACCGAGTTATCCCCAAGGGTTAGCCATGTCAGTTTGGTTAATCCTGCTACATGCGAAATATCGGATATCAGATTGTCCACAAGATCTAACCTCGTCAGGTTGGTCAAGCCTGACACCACCGAGATATCTGATACCGAGTTGTATCTAAGATCTAACTCTATTAGATTGGTTAATCCTGCTACATGCGAAATATCGGATATCGAGTTTTCCGAGAGATACAGTTCTGTCAGGTTAGTTAATCCCGCTACATGCGAAATGTCGGATATCGAGTTTTCCCAGAGATATAGGTGTATCAGGTTGATTGCGAACTCGAGCCCGGTCAAATCGCTTATGCTAGCTTCCTCTCTTTCAAGATGGGTCAAAGTCTCCATCTCTGCCACGGTGATTGTGGCACCTGACGCTTTGCCAAGGGCAGTTTCAATAACAGCGCGGAGGTTGGGGTCGGGGAGGTCCACCGTTTGTGCTGCTGCCATCAACGGAATCGAGAAGCTAATCAACAGGAAAAAGGTGAGACGAAACAGTTGTGTTTTCATTGATTTATTCCCTTTGTGGTTGGAAATGTGGGTGAGGTATTTGTGCCTCGCTCGTCTGTTCCCTTTATTCGGGTGGGGTATCTCGGTCTCGCTAGGGAATCCTGTGGCGATCAGCATACTACAAGATTAGGACATAAGTCAACGCTTTTTTGTGATTGGAGGTCGTTGGAGAGGCAAATTTTCTCTCAGGTTTTTTGGTTTACAGAGAGCCCCGGTCATGCTATAATAACTTGCTTGGCCCACAACTAGCATCCCCGATAGAAACATTCGGGGACAGGCCTCAATAGAGATTGGAATCAAAGTACCGGAATGGATAGCCATGTTCACAGGAATTGTTGCAGAGTTGGGGATTGTAAAGGGAGTTCAGCGAGGCTCGCAAGCGGGAGGGCTGACTATCGCAGCATCGCAGTTGTTATCGGATAGCAATATCGGAGATAGCATTGCGATAGATGGGGTCTGTCTGACGATCACCGACCTGACGCACGATAGTTTTACAGCAGATGTTTCCGCCGAGACGTTACGGCGCACAACATTAGGCACCCTCAAGCCGGGC
>JAKZSX010000407.1:0-4694 GCA_047517405.1 Candidatus Poribacteria bacterium
ACCGTCCACGTACCTGCGTTCTTCCCTTCCTGAACATCAACCACAGTATCCCCAATTTTGACAACCTTTCGTCCATCTGTGATACCGAGTTGTTGCATAGCGTCATGAATCATCTTCGGATTAGGACGTCCTACACCAATCTGCTCTGCGCTCCCTACATAGTCCAGCAGTCCCTTGTCCAGCCAACCTAGTTGACAGACGATTGCCTGAACAATCTGCATCGGAAAGCCGCTTCCCACCCCAATATGGATATTCTTGGATTTGAGGTGTCGGAAGAGTTCGGTTGTGCCATCAATTTCTGAGATGCTTGAAAGGCTGCTTTCCAGTTCATGCAGAAAATCACGATACACGCCACCTCCGACGCGCTCGACATCGGCGGGAGATAATTCTGCAACCTCTTTCAGAAGGGTTTGGATAGCCTCAGACTTCTGTTTTCCCCGATGCTTGTTGATTACGTCTGGGGAGAGTTCAATTCCGTGCTTCGCAAAAGCACGTATCATACTGATAACCATCAGAGGGTATCCGTCAACTTTATCGTTGACGGTGGTTCCAGCCATGTCAAACATTGCTAACTGAATCGGTTGGGAGAGCATAGTATCAGATAATCTCAAAGTATCGTTTGAGTTCCCAATCCGTTATGGCGCGATGGAATTCCATAATTTCATGCTCGCGTGTGATTACGAAGTGGTCCACAAACGCATCGCCGAGGTAGGTGCGGCTGATTTCGCTGCCTGTCAACAGATCCGTTGCTTCCGCCAATGATCTTGGCAAAAGTTCAAACCGTCCTCGAGGGGCATTGTAGGCATTGCCGCTGAAAGGTTCGCCGGGATCGAGTTGGTGCTCAATGCCGTATAACCCAGCAGCAAGGCTAGCCGCCATAGCGATATGCGGATTGGCGTCGGCACCGGCTAGCCGATATTCGGTCCGCGTGGATTTAGGAGATGTTCCAGGAATTGCACGAAGAGCTGCTGTTCTATTCTCAATTCCCCACGAGGCACTGGTCGGTGCCCAAGCGCCGGGGACTGTCCGCTTGTAAGAGTTGATTGTCGGGCAGATGAGTGCCATCATTTCAGGCATTGCAGCGATTTGTCCCGCGATATAGTGCTTCATCGTTTGGGACATGCCCGACGCATCTGATTCATCGGCAAACAGATTTGTATCACCTTCCAAATTCCATAAGCTTTGGTGCAGGTGACCGCTGCAACCGGGGTAGTCTCGGCTCCATCTCGCCATAAAGGTTGCAACGAGTCCGTGTCTGGCTAAAATCTCTTTCACGCCAGTTTTGAAAAGCGCGGCTTTGTCTGCGGCATGACATGCCGTGTCGTACTGAATCGCAGTTTCGTACACGCCGGGTCCAGTTTCCGTGTGTATGCCTTCCAGTTCAACGTCATACTCCCCCATCCTATCGATAATTGCGTGAACAAACTCCGCAGCCGCAGATGCCCGTAACACGCTGTAGCCGAACCAGCCGGGTGAGAGCGGCGTCATGTTCTCAAATCCTTTGTCCTCTAGGGAGTGGGGTGTCTCCCGGAAGATGAAGTATTCGTACTCCGCTGACATAAATGGCTGGAATCCCATATCGTTCGCTTTACGGACGACCGTTTGAAGCAGTTGGCGTGGAGAAACTGCTAGTGGCTGATCTTCATCCGCATAAAAGTCAAGCAAAAACAGTGCTGTATTCGGCTCCCAAGGCACCACGCGATATGTGCTCAGATCAATCTTGGCGAGGAGATCCGGATACCCGGTATGCCAACCCGTGACGGTCGGCTGCTCGTAGAGCTGATCGATCATGTCCCAACCGAATGTCACATCGCAGAAACCCAAACCTTTTTCGACGGCAGAAAAAAATTTGTCGAGGGAAATGTATTTGCCACGCATAACCCCATCAATATCGAAGCCAGCGAGTTTAATCTTCTGAATTTTATCGCTTTCAAGGTGTACTTTGGTCTGATTTATTGCCATAAGCCTTACCTTCGCACTGAAATGGGATGTCCAGCTTTTGATGGAACCCAAACAACGGTCACAGGATGCCGAGGCGTTAACCGGTGGTGTCCGATACCAGCTAACACCGTGGCTTATTTCCCGCACATTTAGTGATCCCGGACGTTTTACGACTCCGGCAAAGTCCCCTCGATCTGATCAACAAGGTGAATCGAATGGATCGCGTCACGGAGATCACTAATCGGGACTTTTTTGTTACGGACGCAGTCTACGAAGTGCTGGTGCATCGTCAGCACACCTTCATACCGACCCGTATCCCGCTCGTCAACGTCGTCCACCTCCCAGCCGCCCATCGTGTGACTCTCGTTGTCCTCGTGAATCTCGATCTCTGCTGGAATCTTCATGTAGCAGCCGATTCCCACACCGTGCAGCTCTGAGCGAAGCACCCGACCTCCTGATGCCCGATTCCCAAGCAACACGCCTGTTACATCGTTATCAAAGCGAACGAGCGCGGTGTAACAGTTTCGACTTTCACTGCCGAACTTGTCCTGATACGCGGTCACCTCGACAGGTTCACCACCCGCCATATACCGCAGTAGATCTACAACGTGACACACATCGTTCCAGAGTGTTGTCGTAAACTCCTTACCGTCGCCACCGAGAATCTGCTTATTGAAGGTGGTTATTGCTGTAGAAACAGGTCCCTTCTCCGCCACACGGCGCATCGCCTCACGGGTCACCGCAGCGTAACGGCGTTGAAAGCCGACCATCGCATAGACATTGTTCGCAATTGCCGTGTCAAGCAGCTGTTGTGTCTCATCACTGTTAGCACCGGGCGGTTTTTCAATAAAGATATGCTTCCCTGCGTTGAGGCAATCGAGCGCGGGCTGCAATATCCATTCCTCACGCATTACGCAATAGATAATATCCAAGTCAACGCTATCGAGCATCGTGCGGTGATCCGTGAACGTATGCGCGAATTCATATTTCTTGGCGACCTGATTCAGTCGTTCTTCGTCAAGCTCGCATACAGCGACCATCTCGACATCATCTTCGAGACGATTCACATTCGGGTAGTGCGCGCCTTGACTGCGGCCGCCCGCACCGATAAATCCTGCCTTTAACATGGCGATTCCTTTCTGAGGTCTTAATCTAAGGAGTTGGACAGGGCTATTGTTATATAGCCCATTCTTTATAGCGTTATAAAATCACGACTTATGTAATTTTTGTGAATGCCGGCACGATGTAGAACGTTTACAAAGAGGATTGAGACCCATAGTGCAGCGTTCAGACCTGGAAGCCGATGAAGCACCGAGAATGCTAGGGTATTTTTTTATCCTATCACGTTTTCTGTTGGCAAGGCAACTAAATTCGTGTATAATTCGATGGAGGAATAATTGGAACTTTTGCCTGTGGAATCACAACCTTGAACGAGGAAAAACTCGATGATTGAAACGCAGAAAGAAACCATGGAGGCACTAGTGGCGGAGCTCCAACAGGGGACACTGACGGAAGCTAGTCTGCGAAAGGGAATTGTGGACATCGTAGGGATGGACAACCCAAAACGGCAGGATGTCCTCTATCTGCAAGCGGTAACCACCTCCCCCGGAGCGGCGGTGGTTGGTATGCTGCTGGTAGAGGACGGTGAACTTCGAGAAGGGCCCCCTAACCCAGACGATTGGCCCTATCAGACAGTCCTAGACGCCGTCCGGGATGGCTGGCGGATTATTTCTTTCCCGAATATGGCACTACTTACTGTGGAGGAGAAAGAGTTCTACGGCTTGGGTGCTGAATTCATTCTTGAACGCTGGAGGTAAACCATGCGAATATCGGAACGGAAAACCTACGACTGTGAACCGACCATGACAGATACTCAGGTGCTAGAGTTCTGCAAAAACGGCTATCTAATGCTTGAGGGTGTCGTCCCCGATGATGTCAATCGTAGGGCGATGGAATACTGTGACCAACACCCCAATATGGAACCAAGCGGCATCCTGCGGGAGGACTGGTTCGTTGAAAACGTGATAGTTAATCCGGCAGCCGCTGGTGCCGTGCGTTCCCTTCTGGGGGCTAACTTTCACCTGCCAATACTAATGAGCAACCATCGTGTGCAGGGTCCGATTCAGGCTGTGGGTGGGTGGCATGTAGACGGCAACTATCACTACACGCACGAACTCAACTTTTTGCAAGTTTTCTACTACCCACAGGATACGCCCATTGAAATGGGACCGACTCAGATTGTGCCAGGCACCCATCTTGTACGCAACAAAGCGAGATTCATGGGGCATTTGGCTAGCATCAAGGGTGCTAGTCCTACCACTGCACCAGCCGGTTCTATCTTCCTCACCGTATACCACATCTGGCATCGCCGCGGCCCGTCAACCGCTTCGGGCATCCGCAATTTGCTCAAGTACTTTTACTGGCGCACAACTCCCCCACAACGGGACTGGGAGATCGAGCCAGATTTCGATTTTGCGACCGCTCAATATGCCGGTCCCGGTGGGGCGTATGTCGAACAGTTCCGCGACGCAATCAAGGTGTCGGAGATGTTCTTATGGCTCTGCGGTCGCCACAAATCGTTCCAGAATCTGGGTGGGCAAAGCTGGCCCCTCCCCGCGGATCGCAACGATCTTCCCTACGGCTTCCCCGTAGGACTACCTCAACCCCAACCTGTTGAGCTGTAAGAAAAACTAACATAACGAGGTGAACGATGAGCAATGAAAAATTACGGGCAGGCGTTATCGGATGTGGCT
>JAKZSX010000408.1:0-2803 GCA_047517405.1 Candidatus Poribacteria bacterium
GTTCTGACGGTATCTGCCCTCAGTCATGATCTCCCTATGGTGGAGCCTGAAGCAGTTGGGCTTTCCACCGAAAGGATCTCAAGGATTGATAAAGTAATGGAAACACATGTCGCTCAGCAGGAAATCGCTGGCGGCGTTACACTGCTTGCCCGACACGGAAAGATCGCACATCTCGGTGCTTACGGTATGATGGATGTTGAGGCAGAAAAACCGATGACACCGGACACCATTTTCCGTATTGCATCAATGACGAAGCCGATCACGTGTGTCGCTGTGATGATGCTTTATGAAGAAGGGCATTTTCGGTTACACGAGCCGGTCTCAAAGTTCATTCCAGCTTTCAAAGAGATGCACGTGTTGCCGCCGGAAGATGCTGCAGATTCGGCATCACCTGTACCATCACCTGTACCAGCAACACAGCAGATTACCATTTGGAATCTGCTTACCCACACGTCCGGTCTAACGTATCACTGGAATGAGCGACTCGGGCCGCAATACAACGATGCGGGTATCACCCACGGGCTGCTGCAGGATGAGAGCACCCTTGCGGAGAAAATGAAAGTGTTGGCGACGATCCCTCTGTTGCATCAACCGGGTGACAGACTTGAGTACGGTCTATCAATAGATGTACTCGGTCACCTCGTCGAAGTCGTATCAGGGATGCCGTTCAATGAGTTTCTCGCTGAGCGTATCTTCAAACCGCTCGGTATGACAGATACACACTTTTTTATCCCAGAAGCGAAACGTGAACGGCTTGCGACAGTGTATGAGCGAACCGGAGACAGTCCGATCATGCGAAAATCCAAAGAACCGACAGTGAATGGTTCACTGATTTACACAACCGACTATCCATACAACGGTCCACAAACCTATTTTTCTGGCGGTGCCGGGTTAGTCTCTACTGCCTCTGATTATGCCCGTTTTGCACAGATGATGCTCAACGGCGGAAAACTTGACGGTGTTCGATTGTTGAGTCGGAAAACCGTTGAGTTGATGACGACGGATCGACTCGCCCAGATGGATGCTGGCCAGATGGATGTTAATTACGGGTTTGGGTTTGGCTTTGGCGTTGCCCGAAACGAATCAGACCTTTGGGAAATTGGGTCAGTCGGGGCGTATAGCGGGAGCGGTTTCTTCTTTACGAGTTTCTTCATTGACCCGCAAGAACAGATGCTCGGTATCTTTATGTGTCAATTGCATCCCGGTGCTGGAGATCTCGGAGAGAGAATTCGCATCCTCAGCTACCAAGCAATCGCCGATTAAAATTGAACTTCCAATAGAACTCACGCAAAATTCACTCGCTTGCTTGCGGAATTGGAAGATGGGAAGATTGGACGGATGTTTCACCATCCTTCCGTTTCTTCCATCCTTCCATCCTTTAGTATGTTGAATATGCGTCCGTTCTGTTCCAATTTGAACGCAAATAATATAGGAAGGAATTAAACGATATGCCAAGAGAACTCATTGCACCAGCACAGGAACAGGTCGCTTTCCGAGAGTATGAAAGCCCACCCTTGCAAGCGAATGAAATTCGGGTCAAGAGCCAGTTTGGTGCAGCCAAACACGGTTCAGAGATGGCATCATATAAGGGTTATGCAGGCCCACGCGGTGGCTACGATTCAGAATATAAGGTCTTTCAAGCAAACACCTCCGGAATGGTGCACTATCCCTCAGGACTTGGTAACATGTGTGTTGGCGAGGTAACTGAGATTGGCGCGGACGTTACCGAACTTGAGGTCGGAGATCGAGTTTTTCGGCACAGCTCCTTCCGCGAGGAAAATGTTTGGGGTGCAGCAGGTGTCCGGAAACTTCCTGATGGTGTTCCTTGGCAGGCAGCCACTTGTCTTGATCCGACAGATTTTGCTCTCGGCGCGGTGCGCGACGGGCATGTCCGCATTGGTGATGCCGTGGCAGTCTTTGGAATGGGTGGCATTGGACTGATAGCACTGCAGCTTGCCAAGTTGGCGGGTGCCTACCCTGTAATTGGTGTCGACCCGCTCGAGTTGCGCCGCAATGTAGCCCTCGAATGTGGTGCTGATATGGTTATTGACCCTACAACAGATGACGCCGGGTTGGAAATTAAAAAAGCCACCAACAAGCGTGGTGCTGATGTTTGTATTGAATATAGCGGTCATCATACGGCACTACAAGCGGCTATCCGCGGCGTGTCTTATTTAGGAACGGTTGTCGCTGGGGCATGGCCCGGTATCTACCCAGCGGGATTAGATCTCGGTGCCGAAGCGCATTTCAATCGACCAACTATTATCTTTTCACGCGCTTGTAGTGAACCGAATCCCGAATATCCAAATTGGAATGAAGGCAGACTCTTTGAAATCAGTTGGCGGCTACTTTGCGATGGCAGCTTGAAATCTGAACCAGTTATACATCCTGTTGTTGATTTTGACGATCTGTTGGACGAGTATCCGAAGATCGCGACGCACCCGGGTGAGAATGTAAAGTTAGGCGTTCGATTCGCATAAGCCCAATTTATTGAGTTTCATCCTTTGGATTTTAGTAGGTGAGAGTATGCCTCAACATTAACCAATGCCCATTTTGTGGAACTGGAAGCAAGAACGTAAGTTTGGAGGAAAGGATAGCCATGACCGCTGGAATTATACTGGTCTTAATGAGTTTTGCATCAGCCCAAATTATTGGCGACAACGTAATGGAAAGCATTGAAGTAACACCGAGAATCGAAATTGTAGAGATACCGAGCGAATTTTCTGCTTTCAGGCAAGTCGGTTGTGACAAATATGTCAACGTTTTCGGCGTTCACATCTTCGCAAGCCGAACGACACCTGAA
>JAKZSX010000409.1:0-6110 GCA_047517405.1 Candidatus Poribacteria bacterium
TGTTGTGTGAGGCGCCTGATGGTCTTGATAGGTATGAATATCGAGGTGCTGGCGTGCGTGCGTAAAGGTCAATCCGAGCATCTCGGCATGACCTCCCTGCTTCTCCAACACCGACACCTGGTTAAGTTTGCTCACGCGACTTCCCAGTGCGCTCGACACCCAACGCAACTGCGCATCTCTCCCAATAATTGCGCGCTGTGTCGAAAAATTCCAGACACGGAGATTCCATCTTTGGACCCCGATGTAGTCTACATGGGCATTGTCCGCGACAAAAATTTCGACAGCACCACAGTGCAACCCGGGCGCATTCGCCTCCGTCGAGAGGTGTTCCTCCAAAACGGTGACTTGGCTACCCGGATCGGCAATAATCAGTGTGTGTGACAGGTCTGCCCGTCCCGCTTCCGACAACGCAACAAACACACGCAACGGGATTTCAAGGACGACGTTTTTGGGGACATGTAACAAATAGCCGCCTTGCCAGAATGCGCCGTGGAGCGCGTCGAACTTATTCCAATCGACCAAAACAGCCTTGGTCATAAAATGGGACTCGACCAGATCAGGACGCTCCTTCAACGCGGTATTCATATCCGCAAAGTAGATCCCTTTACGTTCAAGGTCTTCCGACAACGCAAAGTTGCGAACGATACCATCTTGCTGCACTATCTGCCCCGGCTCTCCATTCAACGACGCCAATCGATCCGTTAGCGTATCGGGCAATGGGGCATGTTCAGCGGATTCAGAAGGCGAAAGCGAAATTGGATGATACTGATGCAGCTTGAACGGACGCATGTCTGTGCGACGCCAATAGTCCTGTACGTGCATATCCGTCGTCCGCTTCCACGTATCCTCATTGGGCGTTTTGGGGATTGGCAACCGATCGTAAACATCATAGGCTGCCAACCGTCTTTCGCGCATCCAACGGGGTTCGTCTTGCGTTTTGGATATATGCTCTACAAATTCTCGTGAAAAATCTCCCGCGTGAACTTCATAAGCGGGACTGTGGTTTAATTCTGAAGGCAATTCAGTCTCCATCTTTCTCTTGAACAATAAGGCAAATGTGTGTATCCAGCAAGAGCTTCATTTGCCCTCAAATTGCCCGATAATCTCTTCTGGCAACGAGGCATCAAAGTCATCAGGCACTCGAAATTCACCCACACACAAGCCAAAAGGGCGAAGCTTCTGCGTCTGATTCGTCTCAAGTTGAATTTCCTCAAGGGTGACTGTTGCCATGCCGTTTCCTCGAAATTGAGTGAACCCTCTATCCCACCGAACCTTCCATCTGAAGCTGGATCAATCGGTTCATTTCGACGGCATACTCCATCGGGAGTTCTTTCACAAGCGGTTCAATGAATCCGTTGACGATCATGGTCGAGGCTTCATCTTCGGAAAGGCCACGGCTCATCAGATAGAAAAGCTGTTCTTCGCCAATTTTGCTGACACGCGCTTCGTGTCCGACGTTCACATCGTCGGCATCAATTTGGATAACCGGATAGGTATCGGACCGCGAATCTTCGTCAAGGATTAGGGCATCACATTCGACGTTGGATTTACACCCTTTCGCACCGTTGAGCACTTTGAGCTCGCCACGGTAGCTGGAACGTCCGCCATCCTTGCTAATCGACTTGGAAATGATACGCGAACTGGTGTTCGGCGCACAGTGGATGACCTTACCGCCGGCGTCCTGATGCTGTCCTTTGGTTGCGAAAGCAATTGAGAGGATTTCCCCGTGAGCACCCGGCTCCATCATGTAAATACTTGGGTACTTCATGGTGAGTTTCGATCCCAAATTACCGTCAATCCATTCCATGTGAGCATCTTCGTAAGCCATCGATCGTTTCGTTACGAGATTATATACGTTATTCGCCCAGTTTTGGATGGTAGTGTAACGCACACGCGACCCCTTCTTGCAGATAATCTCAACGACAGCACTGTGCAACGATTCACTGGAAAAGGTTGGAGCGGTGCAGCCTTCCACGTAATGGACTTCCGAGCCTTCGTCGGCAATAATCAGGGTCCTCTCGAACTGCCCCATGTTTTCGGTGTTGATACGGAAGTAGGCTTGCAACGGATAATCGACCTTCACGCCGGGCGGAACATAGATGAAAGAGCCTCCCGACCAGACCGCGGAGTTGAGTGCGGCAAGTTTGTTATCCGCGGACGGGATGACTGTGCCGAAATATTCCTTGACCAGATCCGGATATTTACGAAGGGCTGTATCGGTATCGACGAAGATAACGCCAATCTTCTCCAACTCTTCTTCCATGTTATGATAGACAACCTCCGAATCGTATTGGGCACCAACGCCGGCGAGGAATTTTCGTTCCGCTTCCGGGATGCCGAGCCGATCAAAGGTATTTTTGATGTCGTCGGGGACATCGTCCCAGCTCTGTTCGACCCGGTCAGAGGCTTTGACATAGTAGTAGATGTTATCGTAGTCGAGTCCAGAGAGGTCGCCGCCCCATTTCAGATCCGGCTTCTGCTTAAAGATTTCATAGGCTTTCAGCCGATATTCGCGCATCCAATCGGGTTCGCCTTTGATATCACACATCTGATTGATGACCCCAGTATCCAAGCCTTTGCGCGATTTGAAAACGGGTTTAATATCATCGTGAAATCCGTATTTGTATTCGCTGCTTACGCCGATGTCTGCCGTCTCACTCGGCTTTTGTTGTTCTGCCATTTTCTGTATTTCCTTTCCATTTTCGGTGAATCTGTTCTGTTTTTACGCTCTTAAAGAGGGCAATGTCTCTTCAGCCTCAGTTTCAACAACAGTCTCCGTGAGACCGTGTGCCTCACGAATTGGATCGTACCCTTCCTCCTCCAGAAGTTCAGCGAGCTCCCACCCGCCGGATTCCACAACTTTTCCGTCAAGCAGAATGTGTATAAACTGTGGACGGATGTAGCTGAGCAGGCGCGGGTAGTGAGTAATAATGAGCACACCGAGGCTTGGACCAATCAACTGATTGACGCTTTCGCCAACGATACGCACTGCGTCAATATCCAACCCCGAATCGGTTTCGTCAAGGATGGCAATCTTAGGTTCAAGCATCGCGAGCTGCAAAACCTCAGCCCGTTTCTTTTCGCCCCCGGAGAATCCGTCGTTGAGGTAGCGTCGTGCAAAGGATTCATCAACGCCCAGCTGTTTCATCTTTGCCCGCAACTCTCGCCGAAACTCTCGCATCGGGATGAGTTCGTTTGTTTCTGACCCGTTTGAATTTTCGGACCGCACGGCACTCACCGCCATGCGGAGGAAGTTCGCCATGCTGACACCGGGGATTGCTGTTGGGTATTGAAACGCAAGGAAAAGCCCTAGCTTTGCACGTTCGTTCGGCTCTAGTTCAAGGATATCCACCCCGCCTATGGTGACTTCTCCAGAATCAACGGTATAGGACGGATTCCCCATCAGTGTGTTGGCAAGGGTGCTTTTGCCGGATCCATTCGGACCCATAAGTGCGTGGATTTCACCCTGTTTGACATTCAGGTTTAAGCCTTTGATGATAGATTGCCCCTCCACGCTGACGTGTAAATCTTTGATAACTAATTCAATGCTCATTATTTCTTATTCAGCTCCTTCTGTATATTATGTGATGCACAACGCCCCTAGCCGCCAATCATAGACATGTTTCGTTTCGGTTTGACAAAGTTCGCTGCATTAATCTGGTGTCCCGCTTCTTTCTGCTTTACCGCTTCAATAATAAGATTCCCGATAGTTTCGTCGGGGTCACCGGCACGGAGTGAGGTCAGCAGATCGGTTTCTGTGATAGAAAACAGGCATGTCCGCAATTGACCGTCGGCGGTGAGACGGACCCGATTACACTGTTCACAAAATGGTTCGGTCACGGAAGAGATAAACCCAACATCCCCCTTACCGTCTTCAAACTGATAACGCTTTGCTGGATCATGTTTCGCATCGCCGTTCATCTCAACTGGCCTCAGGGGGTAGATCGCATCGATCTTATTGATGATTTCCGCGCCCGGAATGAACATATTCCGTCCCCAGATATCATCCGCATCTAAGGGCATGAATTCGATGAACCGGAGTTGATAAGAATTGTCACGGGCAAATTTTGCAAGGTCAACGATTTCATCCTCGGTGAACCCTTTCATTGCGACTGCATTCACTTTGATTGGATCAAACCCACAGCGTTGCGCCTCTTGTAGCCCCGCTAATACTCTTGAAAGCACCTTACGACGCGTCATTTGCTCAAATTTTGCCTCATCCAACGTATCGAGGCTGACATTGATTCGGCGGAGCCCTGCATCATAGAGGTCTTTTGCCTGCTTGATTAGACCGATTCCGTTTGTGGTCAAGCTGATGTCTTTCAATCCCTTGATTTCATAGAGCCGTTTGATGAGCTCAGGCACGCCACGACGGACTAACGGTTCTCCACCTGTAAGTCGGATCTTACTGATTCCGAGATTGACGAAGATACGAGCGAGGTGGACAATTTCGTCAAACGTCATGATAGCGTCATCTTCCATGAACTGCATGTCTTCCGGCATACAGTAGATGCAGCGGAAGTTGCATTGGTCAGTCACGGAGATGCGCAGATTAGTATGGTTTCGATTGAAGCTGTCAATGAGTCGTGTGTTCGTCATTTTATGGGTGGCTGCACAAGGCTAATTGGTTGGGTTTAGTGTTAATTCCAGGAGATAATGATAACATAAACACCTCGGTTTTGCAAATGTTTTATAGGTTTTTTATGTAAAATACCATAAAAAATAAAATCGGTTGTAGACATAATACAACCACTCAACGAATCGAGGCACAGAAAATCAGGGTTTACGGGAACTCCTGCGTGGGATTTTTGGGATTTGCTATACACATTGCGCCCTTATAGAGCGAAAGGTAGAATGCTTTAGCTTTAACAGAAAATCGATAGATTTCCAATACCTAGTAACTTAGGTATTCGTATCACATTTAGTTTTCGATGTCCTTTATCATCTCAATCAGGTCTGAATAAACCAAGTTACCATCGTCATCTTTCATGCTGTACCATTCGGGCACACGTCCCACTTCTCGGTATCCAACTTTTTGATAGAGTCGAATCGCAGCCTCGTTCAGATGCCAGACATGTAGGTAGATCCGTCGCAGACCGAGCTTCCGACCTTCCGCCTCCAGAAGCAGCATCATTTCCTTTCCCAGCCCGCGCCTGCGACACCTACCGATGATTTTTATTCCCAGCGTTCCCATCCGATGTGCACGGTCAACTTGCAGACTTCCCTCTCCAACGATCTGCCCATCCATTTCTATTAAAAGGTGAGAGCGTTTCCCGGTTTCGAGATCGACAAGGAACCCACTCAACCTTTCGCAGCCCTTGGCGAAACTCGTCTCTGCGTGGTATGCCATTACGTGCTCCTGATGCAGGATATTGCACATCTCGACATACGCGGGGACATCCTGCCATCGCGGATAGCGGAAGGTAACTGTTTCATCGTTGTTTTGGATTGTCCTAATGATCTGACCTTCTTTCATGTGAACGACTCCATTAGATTCTGCTGATACGAAATGAAACGTGATGAAGATCGCGCATTACGCTTCACGTATTTTATGCACATGTCGCCCCGCTGGGGCTATGGGCAAGATGCCCAACCTACGGGTGTGTGTGCAGGTTACGGCATACGGAGTATGCCTACTACTAGTTGAGTTATTTAGTTTTCCACATCACCGAAGTTTTCAATGCTAGCGGGCAGCTTACCATCGGGCAGATAGAATTCGTCTTGGATGTTTACGGGCACTGGTTGATGTGTGCGCATCGATTCAATCGCCTTTTCAAAGATGAGCGTCGGTACGCAGGCTTCCCATACGTCCATCGGGCTAGGACCACCCTCAAGGCACAGTCGGGCGAACATACCCATTTCCTCGTCGAAGCCGTTGTGATACTCGTTATGCTCAATGCCGGGCTCGTCAGTTCCTTGGAACACAAGGTTTCCGAAGCGAACCGTTGCCGCGCTCACTTGCCCCGCCAAGACTTCAGCGTAGTGCTTGGGGAGCACTCCGCCGCTGCCGACAGTGCTGAAGACAGAGGTCCCAATTCCACCGTTGGCGAAGCGAATAACGATTGTGCTGGTATTTGTGGGTTGACCGTCGTAGCCCATGGCAAGGATTT
>JAKZSX010000410.1:0-4801 GCA_047517405.1 Candidatus Poribacteria bacterium
CTATTCGGGTTGGGGAAGTTGGGAAGAGCGACCCAGCCCGAAAGCGCAGAACCTCAACGAGGTCACAATCCCTGAACTTGATCGCCTTGTCGAGGGGGGAAAGCCTTTCTTCCTGTTCTTGCGGCACATGGACCCGCATTCCCCATACCTTCCACCGCCCCCGTATGAGCGGATGTTCTATCACGGCGACGAATACGATCCGGCGAACAAATCGATGGAGCCGGTGATGGAGTTTAAGCCGTTCTGCGACTATTTTGCGAGATGGATGCCCCCCGGCGTTACAGACAAGGACTACATTATCGCCCAATATGATGGCGCGATTGCCTATATGGACGCTTATATTCAGACCATCTTTAACGCCTTAGAAGCGCACGGTATCTTCGATGAAACCATCGTCATCATCAACGGCGATCATGGGGAGACGCTATACGACCATGAATGCTGGTTTGACCACCACGGGATTTATGATGTCACGCTGCATGTGCCGTTGATTATCCGCTATCCCGGCAAAGTTCTCGCCGGAAAGCGGGTCAGCGGCTACAATCAGCATAAAGCACTTGTGCCAACCATCCTTGAATTGGCGAAAATCGAGACGCTGATCAGGTTCGATGGCAGGAGCTTGATGCCGTTGGTCAGAGGGGAGGTCGCTTCCTACGAAAGCGAATTTTACCTCACGGAATGCACTTGGATGCGGAAGCACGGTTGGCGTACGCCGGAGTGGAAGCTGATTATCGCTCTAGAGCCGGATTTCCATTTCAAACCGCCGGTCGAATTGTACAACCTCATTGAGGATCCTGACGAAAACAACAACCTCGCTGAAGTATATCTCGACATCGTCGCGTCCCTCGAAATGCGAATGCAGAAGTGGATTGCGAAACGTGAAGCCGAAACGGGCTTCAAAAATCCGATCATGACGCAGGGCGATTGGCACGGGCATGAAGGGGTAGGGCATTTCAGAACCTCCCGGCAGGCGTATGACACCTTACATATCGGCGAGCGGGGTGAGGCGGCGAGACGACAAGCGGCATTAAACAGATAACACTCATGTTAAGAAATCGTGCGATAGAAACCGAGTTTTTGTCAGAACCCCGGTTTCTTTTAGCCTTGAGTCTTCACTAATTTGCACCCATAGAGAGGGGTATTCCCATGCACCTTACTGAACAGCAATTCAACTTTTTCCACACCTTCGGTTTTATCCATATCCCGCAACTTTTCGCGCCCGATGAGGTTGCTTGGATTACCGAAGAGTTTCAGCACGTCCTTGATACTTACGGGAAAGGCGATGGACACGACGGTTCACAGCGGACCATGATTGTGCCGACGATCGATCACAGCGAAAAGCTCTGCACCCTGCTCGACGACCCACGCGTTGTCGGTATCGCCTCCGACATTTTGGGGGACGACTTCAACTACGCTTCGGGCGACGGCAACTACTACAGCGGGGATACCGGCTGGCATGCCGATGGCGGATACCCTGAAATTTTCGCGATCAAAATAGCATACTACCTTGACCCGCTGCGCCGCGATACCGGCTGTTTGCGCGTTATGCCGGGCAGCCATCGGCCCGACTCCTTTTGGCGGACAGGGAATGTGTCGCCGAGGGATTCTGAAGCGTTATGGGGTATCCCACCCTCCGAGGTGCCGGGGAATGTCGCCTTAGAAACGAACCCCGGCGATCTGGCAATCTTCTATCACGATACCTTCCACGCCTCCTTCGGCGGCAGCGAACGCCGGCGTATGTTTACCATGAATCTGATTAAGCAGGGGGTAACGGAGGAAGGAATTGCGCGCGTAGATCAATACCTCCGTCATCACTGCCCTGTGGCGCATGGGTTCAAAATCGGCGGCATGTACACCGATCTGATGCTAGAGACCGCTACCCCAGAGCGGCTCCGTCATCTGACGCAGTTGCACGAGCGTCATGCACTCGTTCACCCGCACGACACGCTGCCACGACCATTGCCGCGCCTGTGAGAACCTATAATTGTAGGTTGGGTTGAACGGCTCCAAGCGAATCGCTATCAATGACCATAGCGGTTCAGTCTTTGAACAACACCGTTTTATAAATAGATATAGTGAAACCCGACACACAGCCTGATTATCAAGAGTTGGGTTTCACTATATCTAGGAGATTTCAAATTGAATAGCATCCCGCAATCCAAGAGGAACTACTTGGTATGTTTTATGAGTGTCGTTCAACCCAACCTACGTGCCGTCAAATGTCAACAGAATCTAGCAACTTATGTTATTAGCAAAATGGCGGAAAACACATGAAGAAAAAATTACCGCCCCCTCCGAACTTTGACGCCCCGGAGGAAGAAGACGAATTTTACCAAACACATAGTCCACTCGACTTTGAGCATGAGGAAGTTGGTATTCCCGAACTGCGTCGGTTTGTTCGACTATACGAGGCGAGGTTCTGTAGCGTAGAGGACAAATAGTAATGCTCATCTTTCTCATCGGAATGGATCCGACGGCGGGAGCCATCCACTTTAGTGACCGGATTGCATGGATCTGGCGCTCTGGTGCCTACCGTAACCTGCTCCTTATTGCGATGATTGCGGCAGCAATCCTCCTGATTCGATACGCCTCGCGTCAGGAGTATTGGCGGAACGCTGCACGTCAGGTCCGTAGACGTCGTTTGGCGATGATTTCGTTTGCTGTCCTGTCGGTCTACATACTGATCGGATTGCTCGATAGTATTCGTTGGGGTGATCCGGTATTGAACCCCGATCGGAAAGTAGTTCGCAACGAAGCGGGCGGACTCATCTATTCCCCACGCAGGTTGAGCCTCCTCGATCGGGTCTGCACACCGTTGCGCGAAAAGGCCGAAAAAACCTACTCCGCCCCCCTTGCAAGCCACCTCTACACCAAAAGCACAATCCAACAACGGGATGGACGCGTCACCCGCGAGTATCCGCCACTACGACACCCACGTTCACACCTCTTTGGGACGGACAAGGTCGGCACCGATGTTTTCTACCGCGCTCTTAAAGGGATTCGGACGGCGTTGATCATCGGTGGGTTCACAACGCTGACCGCGATTCCGTTCGCGCTCTGCTTCGGCGTGGTCGCTGGCTATTTCGGGGGTCGGGTCGATGACGTCGTTCAGTATATCTACTCCACCCTTGCATCAATTCCGAGCATTCTCTTGATCGTCGCATTTATGCTCCTGTTTGGACACGGTCTGTTTAACCTCTGTCTCATCTTGGGGATTAGCAGTTGGACGGGGCTGTGTCGGCTGCTGCGTGGCGAGACCCTCAAGCTGCGGGAGTTAGAATATATCCAAGCCGCAGAAGCCTTCGGCGTGAGTCGGCCGCAGATTATTCTTAAACATATCATCCCAAACGTCATGCACATCGTTCTTATCTCTGCTATCTTGCGTTTCAGCGGACTGGTCTTCTTTGAAGCGCTGCTGACCTATCTCCAGATCGGCGTGGATCCGACGACAGGCAGTTGGGGCAACATGATCAACACCGCCCGCTTAGAGTTAGCCCGCGATCCGGTGGTCTGGTGGAATCTTATCGCCGCGTTTCTATTTATGTTTGGGCTGGTGCTACCGGCAAATCTGTTCGGGGATGCGGTTCGTGATGCGTTGGATCCGCGCCTGCGGACGGAGTAGGTAGGCGTTATATGCATTAGCATATCGTGGCTGTCAGAGTTAGTCTTCAACCGTTATTTTGATGTCAGAACGGAGGCTAACAGCTTCAAAATCATGTGTCGTAAAAGGACAGATAGGTTCCTTAGCAGATCTGTATGTAATCCTTATTGTCCCCCAGTGTTTCAGTACTACTAATCTCATTTCTAACCGAGCGTAAACTCATCGTTGATTACCTCCCGCAAAATCTTTCCTCTGGTTATACGGTTTGCTCTATCACTAGTAGCCCTTCTAGTAGTAGTATAGTATTCCACTAGTTTACTATTCTCTTTTCTACTCTTCTCCTCGTTCTGTCTTACGCTATCAACCAACATATAGAACTTCTTCAGTCTTTTTCCAACTTCTATTGGAGTCAGTGATTTGTTCTCTTTAATTAAAGCTCTATGAATTTCCACAAGCAGAGCAAATAAATCTGTCTTTCTCCAAGTTCTACTATCTTGAGGCAGCCCACACCCGTCAATAAACGCAAAAATTCTCGAGAACTCTTCTAGTAACTGATCTTTTTCTTCAAACTCCTCGTTATACTCTTGAAGATAATTTTCAAGCTCATTATTTCGATGAAAATATGTTGAAATCACAGTTATTATAAGCGACAAAGCAAAGCTAGTATCGCTCATGCGTCTTATTTCCTGAGCACGAAATACTTTATGATCACCAAAGAATTTATGCTCCGCTAGTTTTTCAGCAAATTGCTTCATTTCTCCATCAAATATTGCATTGTGAATTTCCATATCGTTCAGGGAATAATTTGTTGAATTAATTCGTTGAAAAACCTGTTTTATCTGAGTCATGCTTACGTTTCCTAAGTATCGAACAACCACGTCATATTCTAAAAAATTAGTTTGTTCTTCTTTTGGAAGTTCCGGGTAAGGAAGTATTTCTTTGGACAATTTCAAGTCTGGAGAACTTTGAAAATACTGCATCAATGTAGTTACCCTCTGCTGCCCATCCACTAACATTTCTGTTCCCTCGCCAGTATCTGTATTAACTTCACCGGCAGCAATATATATTTCAGGAAAAGGATAGCCGCACAAAACTGTCTCAATAAAGGCGCTCTTATGTTTGTTTGACCATACTAAACGCCGTTGAAACTCCGGTCTTGGAATCAAATCTTCCCTCTGAATAGCCCTCAATAGCTCAAGT
>JAKZSX010000411.1:0-12301 GCA_047517405.1 Candidatus Poribacteria bacterium
CCCGATGTAAACATCTCCATACCGGTTCTCAACCAGTGGTTGAGCCAGATGGTCCCTTCCGTGCCCGAGACTTCATCGCGTATATCCATGCCGCCACGAAACGCCCAACTTACCTCAAACTGCCCCATTGCCCCGTTTTCAAATTTGATCAGAGCAATCCCGTGGTCTTCCGCCTCAACAGGGTGAACGAGGGTATCCGCCCAACACATGACCTCAAGGGGTTTAACATCTTTGCCGATAAAATTACGGATAATTTCGATACAGTGGCATCCCATGTCAACGATGGCACCACCGCCAGCCTGCTCAATATCCCAGAACCAGTCGCTGTGAGGTCCCGGATGGGTTTCACGAGAACGAACCCACAAAACCTTTCCAATCGCGCCGTTCTTGACAGATTCAAGCGATTTGAGCGTCTTCGGTGGGTAAACTAGGTCTTCAAGATAGCCGTGAAAGACACCCGCATTTTCAACGGTATCAAGCATAGCTTTGGCTTCAGCTGCGTTGCGTCCCAACGGTTTCGTACACAGAACAGCCTTGCCGGCTTCGGCAGCCATCGCAACGGCTTCCTCATGCAGGTTGTTAGGAAGACCAATGACGACTACATCGGTTTCCGGATCGTTAATTGCTTCAGCGAGGTCGGTCGTCCACTTAGGGATGTCCCACTCGGCTGCAAAATCTTTCGCCCGTTCTTCAGTGCGTGAGTATACCACATGAACGCGATCCCGGCTCCGCTGCCCGTGGAGTGTCATTGTGTAGAACATACCTATGAGTCCTGTCCCTAACATGGTAATCTTATGTGTTTTTTCCATTGTTCTGTACCTTTCAACCTGAACAACTCTACATAAATCCGTGCAAAGTGTTCGATTTGCATCGAGCTATGTTTAGCTCGATGGAAGTACCCTCAAAACACCGGCGATACTCTTAACAAATATCCCCCGGGCACCATTCAAATCCCTGTCCATCCTTGTGCCGTCCGACGCTGTGATAACTTTTGCACCCCTAAGTTTCTCAATGACCTCACCCGTCCACGATACTGTTTTGGAGGTATACGCTTCACACACATCAATCACCTGTACCCCATACTCTAACGCCTTCTGTTTCAGATGCTGTTTGAAGCGATAGTGCGATAGCGTCAACATCTGTCTAATAGATTTCTTTCGCAGTTTTCGCTTGCCACGCTTACACATCTCTTGGCTTTTAAAGGTAGGGAGGAGAATGATATCGTAGTGGGTCACAAGGAAATGGACAACCTTCTTGTGGAGTTCATCAACAAGGTTGCGGATTTTAACTCGTATCTTGTTTGCCGCTTGCCGCAGGGTACGCCGTAGCGGGTGTTTCACTGTTGAAGCACGACTGAGTAGGTCATCTAAGTGTTGACACAGACGCTGAATTCGGTTGATTGCTTGATAGCCAATCCAGCCAAACCCATCTTCTGTGAAATAGGTCATAAACGTGCGGACACCCGGGTCAAGAGCTACTATTTTTCCACTTGGGTCTCGTGGCTTCTTCTTCTCGACATAGGTGACACATAGGAAATACCGTCCGTTTTCCATTATCAGTTGAGAGTCTTTGACCTCATTGATAGTGTCACGTTCTGATTGCTTTCCCTGCCCTTGCGGTTTAGCGGGAAGCGGTTCTGTCATCTGCATTCCACCGAGTTTCCGCACATAAAAGCCGTTTGCCTTCAATGTGTCCGCACGGAGATAAAGCGTTTGGCGGGGTTGTCTACGGGAACGAAATTTTACCTTTTGAAACTCACCTGTTTGTTTGCCCTTAACTTTTGCGTTCCGAACTGCTTGGCAGGCATCCATAACCGCGCCTACCTTGATTTGGCGAGGGATATTCACATGCCAATCAGGTGCATCGGCAATCAGTTGAGGAGCAAACATTTTGAAGTTTGTGGATGCGCCATCTTTCATCGCTTCGACTGCACGGTTATAAAATAACCGGCTACCACCGAACCATCTCTCAAGAATCGCTTTCTGTGCACTTGTTGGTGAGATTTGAATCTTCTTGGATTTGGTCACGGTATCGCCGGAGTCCGTACATTCGGCAGGAAAAGACATTGAGAATTGCGAGCAAATCGGCAGTAAGCTCTTCTTCGGGACTGTGTACAGTTTAGTCGAGAACCACGACTTCTCCACCGTTTTGTTCGACCAAGAATTGTATAATCTCTCCGCCGAATCGGGCGAGTCTGTCCCGATGGGCAACAATAATTCGGTGCTTATCTTCTCGCATAACCCGCTCCAATACGGTTTGAAGCCCTTTGCGTTTGAAATTGATACCGCTTCCGTAGTCTTTGATGATTGCTGACGTTGGGAATTTGCTGCGCATGGATTCAATCCCGATCTATCGGGAAGCATCGGTTTGTCCTTTTCTACTGACTCGACAGTAGCAAACGGTAGTAATACCTGACTCGGTTTGGCTATCAACGTATCCTTGCACGTCATAACGCCGTTGACCTCCCGGTGTTTTGATATATCGAATCTTGTCGTCATTGGCAAGTCTACTAACGGTATCGACATGACAGCCGAGAATCTTTGCAGCTGCTTTAGGGATCACATAGGTTCTAGTAAAACCTGTTAGGGACATCTTATCAGATTTTCCGAGTCGGGGCAATTCCAAAGTGGCGAATTATAGGAACTTCCCAAGCAAACGGAACCATATCAATGAATCGTGCGGGTCTTGATAAAAATCGGGGAATATGTTAGACTTCAAAGGTGTGATTTACAAACGAATTGACCGTAAAACGCGCTCTGTTTTACGGGATTTTAAGGTATGTGCCCTCATTAAAAACTCAACTAGCAATGAAAAGAAAAAACATCTCAACAGGAACAAAATGGGAACCGATTGTAGGCTACTCACGGGCTGTCCGGATTGGGCAATACATCCACGTTTCAGGGACAACAGCGACAGATAGAAACGGTGAAATCATCGGTGTGGGTGATGCCTATAGACAGACAGTACAGATTATAAGCAACATAGAGATTGCGCTTAGATCTGCGGGCGCCAGTTTGCAAGATGTCGTCCGCACACGCATCTATGTGAAAGACATCAACGATTGGGAGCAGGTTGGGAGAGCACACGGTGAGTTTTTTGGTGAAATCCGTCCCGCTACCAGTATGGTCGAAGTTAGCCGCTTGATTGAACCGGAGATGTTGGTCGAAATTGAGGCGGACGCGGTTGTGGTGGAATAGACATCGAGGGAATCAGTTATGCTTAACCACTTATGTAGCCTGATGCCTCACGTTTCACGTTTCACGCTTCACGTTCTGCTATCCGTTGGCGCAATCGGACACCTTCAAGTGTTCGCATCGTCAGAAATGACCCTCATCCCCGCCGGATCGTTTCAAATAGGAAGCGATAACGGCAGGCCCAATGAAGCACCCGTCCATCAGGTCTCGCTAGAAGCGTTCTATATAGACAAGTACGAAACAACCAATGCTGACTATCGAGCGTTTGTCGCGGCAAATCCCCAATGGCGCAAGTCCGTCGTCAAGGTCCGGGACTATCTCAGGCATTGGGTAGGAAACGACTTCCCCGCTGGTATGGATCAGTATCCCGTAACGTATGTCACTCACGAAGCAGCACAAGCGTATTGTGAATGGCGTGGGAAACGTCTGCCAACGGAAGCGGAATGGGAAAAAGCAGCACGCGGTGGGGAACCGGGGAGGGTCTATCCCTGGGGAAATCAAGTTGATCCAAACGCAGCGAACTACGATTCGAGGGATATACGCAGCGGCGGGATGAAAAATATGCAGCGATACCTGAAACCTGTTGACCACTTTCCGCCGAATGGCTACACCCTCTACAACATGGGAGGCAACGTAGCGGAATGGTGTGCAGATCGCTACCTGCCGCATTATCGCAGAGATAATGTGAATCAGCGAACACTGCCTTCAAAGGGACCGCTTGTCGTTCGCGGCGGGAGTTGGTTCGATTCGATATTCGATCTGCGTTGCGCTGCTCGCGCCTACGCCCTATCAGGCGCGTATTACCACATCGGCTTCCGATGCGCCAAATCCAAGAATTAAGGGAGATCGTCGTTGCACCGTGATTACGGCATACGGAGTATGCCTACTACTATCCCTTTTCGTTTGCGCTCAACCATCCTATGTGCTAAAATGGACAAGATATCGGCTTACATATAACCCGTGCTTAAAATTATTGAGAGGAGTATCAATTAATGGAATACAGTGTTCTTGGCAGTTCTGGCGTCCAAGTTTCACGACTTTGTCTTGGCGCAATGATGTTTGGCAGCCCAGCGAATGAGAGTGATTCAATCAAGATTATCGAACGCGCATTTGATGCCGGAATCAATTTTATCGATACGGCGAATGTCTACAACGCAGGCGAATCGGAACGAATTGTCGGCAAAGCAGTCCAAGCTTTTCGTGATGATGTGATTATCGCAACAAAGGTGAGCGGAGCAATGGGGGAAGGACTTAACCGATCCGGCACGAGTCGCCATCATATCATGATGGCGGTGGAGGACAGTCTCAGACGGCTCGATACAGATCGTATCGATCTGTACTACCTTCATCGCTGGAACGCGCTGACACCGATTGAAGAGTCACTTCGTGCGTTGGATGATTGCGTCAGGCAGGGCAAGGTTCGTTATATCGGTTGCTCCAACTTCGATGCTTGGCGACTCTGCGAAGCGTGGTGGACGAGTGATCGCATGAATTTGGAAAAATTTATCTGTTTACAACCGCTCTACAATATCGTCAATCGGGACATTGAAGTTGAATTGCTGCCGTTTTGCAAGGCTTATGACGTGGGTGTGGTGTCCTATAGTCCGCTGGCACGCGGCGTGCTGACGGGCAAATATCTTCCCGGACAACCGCCTCCTCCCGGCTCACGGGCGGCACGTCAAGATCGTCGGATCCTGCAAACAGAACTGCGTGAAGAAAGCTACGAGGTCGCGCAAAAACTTCAGCCGCTGGCAGCGGCACATGGTAAAACGCTGGCACAATTTGCCTTGGCTTGGACACTTGCCAATCCACCCATTACTTCCGTTATCATTGGTCCTCGAAACTTAGAGCAACTCGAAGATAACCTCGGCTGTCTTGACTGCACCATTAGCCCGGAGGACGAAGCGACAGTAGATCAACTCGTGCCGCCCGGCGAGCATACTGGAAAAGGTTATAACGATCCGATGTATCCTGTATTGGGACGTTCACAGTAGTAGGGTGGGCATTACCAAACACAAGGAGAGTATCAGTGGAGAGCCTAAAAGGCGTGCCCGATTGCGTAGGTAAAAACCGGGATGAGCGATGGCTTTTCTGTTCCATCCAACGGGTACGCCAAATCAGCACGGTAGACGCGAGATCCACTCAGTTTGGGTAGACCCAACCGCAATCCAAATCCGACGCTCCGTATTGGTGTCCCTATATCGAAGGTATCCCCCTCCCAGATATAACCGACATCAGCAAAGATGGCTGATCCCACCACAATCAACGAGTGTTCCCAGAAAATCGTGCGGCTTTCGACGTTGAGGCGAATCCTTTTGGTACCGCTGAATTGCCGGAGGTCATATCCACGCAGTCCACTGTTTCCACCGAGCAGAACTTGGCGTTCCCCGCCAAGTCCGAACTGCAGATCCGTAGAAATCCGCGCGGCAAGGGTTTGACGGAGAAAGAGATCTTTGTGCACCGCTTTGATGCTCGCTTGAAACACCGAATCTTCCTCTTCATGCGCGATAAAACGGGTTGCGAGACCGGCACGACCGTTGAGGAAAAGCACATCTCGATACGCTTGGGAGGCGTTGAGAAACAGATTTACATCTGTTTCTCTGCGATCTGAACCGTACGATGGGGAAGCGCGACCGATTGATACGCCGTACCCATATCCGACACCAATATCTTCAACACGACCCATCTTATTGAGAAAGCGTGTGCGGATAAAGTTGACTTTTCTGTGACCGAGCGAAACCCCAATCATCTTCGTGTTTCTGTTCTGAAAGTTAGCGGTGGAAGATGGCAACCTCTCAATCTCATTGAAAGAAGTGCGCTCAGAAACCATCCAGAGCGCAAGCTGTGTCTGCCGACGACGGTCGCCAAAGGAACGAATGACCTGCCCCGACTCCGATTGCCTGTTTTGGGTGAAGACAGCTGTTTTCACGCCCTGTTCATACCACCGGGTTTCATCCGCAGATTCAGAGGCTGTAAAATTTGCACTCCAGCGAGTCTGGAGCGAGTACAACGGACGTTTTAGGCCCGCTTCCCATGAGATTCCTTCCCGCTTTTGGGTATACACCCCATCGAATTCCCAGTGAGAATCAAACAGGCGAAATACCCTATAGAGGCCACTAATAAGGTGGCGTGGATCTTCTCCTTCTTCACGGATCTGTTGATAACGGAGGCGACCACTATCCCCGTAGCCAAATACATTTGAATCGGACAGCGCAATTAAAAAACCGGTTTTATCTTTACTAAAGGCAGGGACATCTAAGGCGGGAAAAAAAGTCCATAGATCGGTGACTTCGACCTCTATCAAAATAAGATTGGTTTCTGGGTCCCGCGTGGCAAGAATCTCTGCGCTTCCCAAATACGGCTTTCGGCGCAGGATACGTTCGCTTTCCAACTCATCGTCCTGTATGTAAACATCGCCACGTTCAAAAAGTAGCTCGCCCTTGATGACATCAGTTTTGGTGCGACTATTCCCTTTTACCGTGATTTGCCCAATCCTTCCCTCGTCAATGTAGATTCTGAGATAAACACCGTCAGAGAATTTTAAGAGTACAAGCTGCTCCTCATCAACTCGACCAAACTGAAATCCATGCTCCTGGTAGAGCTTGGCAATTTGCTCAAAGTCACGGCGAAGCAGCTCTGGATCGTAATCACGGCCGACCTGCGATTGCATTAAGCCGAGAATCTCGTCGCTAGAGAACGCTTCATTTCCGGTCACAACGATAGTGCGGATCTGAACCGAATCGGCAGGTAATACTTGGGTGGGAAAAATTAAGATGAGAAGAACGAGTAGGTAAAGACATTTCATCTGTAAATTGAGAGATATTATTCATGTCCGGCTTGGCACAGAATCATCAGAAATCATACTTTCTCGATTGGATAGAATCCCTTCAATCAACATTAAGATGAGGGCGATGAGTAACAACTCGCTCCAGATCTCTACTCCAACTCGGTAGGTATTGAGTGTCTGTTCTAAAGCTTCCGATTCCGAAATAACCTCTGTCTGTGCGCCGATTCGATCTGCAGCTTCCTGAATAGGGATAGGTTGGAGTTCCGACTCCGTTGCATCGACATTCACGGCGAAAAAATCTCGCAGGAGTGCATCCCTGCCCTGCCCCTCAACCTGATAGATGCCGGGGGCATCTGTCCCACTAAACGTGAGCGCACCATCCTCGGCAAGTGAGAGCGTCTCTGATGAATGGGTTGTATCTCCCAAGCGCGTTATGTGTGCGGTTGTTGCCCCACTCCAACGATAGTTTGCCGTGTAAGGCGCGCCAACAATTAGGTTCCTTTGGTGTCCGGATTGAATCGCCTCTGTATAAAGTACAGCCTGCTGCAACAAAGGGAGAAAGTGCGGGCTGACCAGCAGATTTGATGCCTCCGACCGAGCAGCGGACACATTAAATAGTAGTGCTATTCCCCGGTTGATGGAGTGTTCAATAAGAAAAGGCGTACCATCGCTAAATTGTGCAACAATCTTTGCATCTCCAGCGGGCTCCAACTCCAAGCCATGATAAAATTGTGGGGCGTATTGCCCTGTAAAATCTTCCCCCTTAAAGACCTCAAAAATTGGAGAATCTTCCCGATAACTTGATAGGGTTACCGGCGGCTGCCACGTTATTGGTTGTCCCACACTTGCAGGCAACCAATCAGCAAACGCATTATAACTGGCTGTATCAACGCCAGCCCCCACAAAGTAGATAACGCTTTTGCCTGCCCGCATGAACGCTTGCAACTGTTGTTGAACGCGAGTTGAGAAGGCCGGCACATCTGCTAAAATCAGTATGTCATACTCCGTTAGCGTTAAATCTTCCAACGCCTCTAGAGAAGTGGTCGCAGGCAAAAAGGGGGAGTTCATGTTCGGTTGACCTTGAACTGCCGGGTTTAATGCGAGCGCCAGGTACATCGTTTGGTCGCCGACACAAAGTACGCGAATTTGGCCATAAGCATCAAGGGCAAAGTAACGACGATTGTCGAGGGGTAATCGATCCGCAGTCAATTCCAGATAGCCGGTGTGCGTGCCGGGCAATTCAAATTGGTGCGTAAAAGTTAATGTCACCGACTCACCCGCTCCCACTTGAGGGCTGATAGACCGCCGTTTTTGTTCGTCGATAAACAGCGTTAGCACCGTGTCAACCGAGGAGGCATCAGAATGAACCCCTATCACTACTCCCAATTCAATGGGTAGTCCCAAACCAATTAGTTGACTAGAGGCTCTAACTTCTTCAATGCTTATATTATCAGTGACTTCATCATTGAGAGGAAGCAAAAAAATCCTTGCTCCGGATCGGTTGGGCACATGGTCCCAGCGCGTCCAACCGTTACGATTAAAATCCGAGATTAGGTAAATCTCTTTGTTCGGATCGTTGGACGCTTCAAGGATGTCGTGCGCCATTTCGAGGCTTGGTGGGATCAGCGTTGCGCGGTAAGAAATCTGGGACTGACGAATCGCCTCCCTCACCTGATTCAGGTCTTTCGTCAATTTGGGAAACAGTGGATCAGGGATATCAGACATTAAAATCACGGAGGCACTGTCGCCACGTTGAAGGGATTGAGCAACTGCCAGCGCCATCTCTCTTGCGATTTCAAACCTTCCTCCCTCAATCCCCTGATACCCCATACTATAAGAATTGTCCAGAATGATGACAACGCTGGTTTTTGTTCTGGCCCCGGCGAAGGCGAATCGGTTTTTGAGCAGAGGACGCGCAAGCGCAAGGGCAATAAGTATAATGATCAGCACCCGCAAAACCAAAATCAGCAGATGTTTAAGTTGAATACGCCGAACATTTTGCCGGTGGGCAGCCAAAAGAAACATCAGGCTGCTAAAATCCACCGTTTTCGCTTGATGACGCCGCCAGAGGTGGATAATTAGCGGCACCGCGGCTGCAAGTATGCCCAATAGGAAAATCGGATTAAGAAATCCCAATAGTTTTCGCGCCTTATTTCGTTAAAAGGATCTGGCGGATATTAGTCAAAAATGCAACCGCGTGAAACCTAAGCGACCGTAACGACTTAATATCCCTTCCGCTTATCTATAACGCTCAATAGCGGTTTATCCGCCAAAAGCCTTTCGATGTTGTCACAGAACAATTCAACCGTCCGGTCAAGCCGAATCGGTGAGCCGCCCGCCGCATGCGGTGTAATGATAACCCTAGGCATATCCCAAAGTGGACTATCCTGCGGTAAAGGCTCCTCTGGCGTTACATCGAGTCCCGCTCCACCTATCTGTCCCTCGTTCAAGGCACGGAGCAGACTTGGCCCATCAACAATCTTGCCACGCGTCACGTTAATGAGTAGCGCGTGCGGTTTCATCCGCTGGAACGCTTCATCATTAAACATACCGTGCGTTTCCGGCGTCAAAGGCGCACAGATTGATACAATGTCCGATTCCGCAAGGAGGTCATAGAACCGGTCCATTTTCCAAACTTCGTGCACAAACGGCGGCGGATCGACGTCCTCAGGATCGACTGCAATCACACGCATCTCAAAGCCTTGCGCCCGTTTGGCGACATCAATCCCTGTGCCGCCGAGCCCGACGATGCCGAGCGTACATCCTTCGAGTTCCCACGTCTCCTCACGAATGGACATCCGATTCTCCCAAGTCCGTTCGCGGACAGCACGACCAATGCCTCTGAGCAAGCCGAGGAGTAACGCCCACGTCTGGTCCGCGAGATGGGGACCGACAAGTCCTTTCGCGCTTGTCAGGATGACATCGCTTTCAACAAACTCAGGAAAAATCACGCCATCGACGCCAGCACCGAGCACCTGCACCCACTTGAGTTGTTGGGCGTTTTCAAAAAGGGCGCGGTTAAATCCACCGAGGATTACGTTGGTATCTACAATTTCCTTGAGCTGCTCTTCATTGTCCTGGGGTTGAACGATTTGAATATCGTCGGAAACCAGTTGAATGCGTTGCACCTGTTCCGGCGTAACTTCGGTGTTAATCATGATTTTCATTTGCCAATCTCCTCGCGGTTTGGGAATCGTCCTTACAGATTTCAAACGATTTCCAGCCTAAAATTTCACATTCCAATTCTGAAAGGAGGAACAATCATGGATTGTTCACGCTTAAATTTGTTAGTTACGGTAATCAGTTGTTTAGCTATTTTAACGTTTCCCATCTTTGTTGCAGGGTGTGGAAGCAGTAACGATGACGACGATGAGAACATGAGTAACAATGTTGTCACACCCGATCCGGAACCTGTTTCAGAATCTACACCGCAAGCTGAAGCACAGCCTGAACCCGAACCTGAGCCACAACCCGAGCCTGAAGCACAGCCTGAACCTGTACTGCCGGCTCAACCAGAGCCGGTACCGGAGGTCTCGTTCCAAGAAGAAATTTTACCTGTCCTTCAAGCGAGATGTGCCGTCCAAGGATGCCACGCTGGTCCCAACCCACAGGTAGGACTTAATTTGGAGACATACGCAGGCTTTGAGAAAGGCAGTCGTGGTGGTCCCGTGTTTAACCCCGGGGATAGCAACGGAAGTAAGGTCATTCAGCGAATTGACGGCGGGGGTATGCCACCGGGCGCGCCGTTAGATAATGACCAAATTCAACTTTTCAAAGATTGGATCGATGAGGGTGCAAAAGATAACTAAGGTGCACCAACGCGCAACCGCGCTAGGTCGAGGACGCAATCGCCTGACCTTCTACATATCGTAGCAGATCCTCCGCTTGAAGTCAATGGGATAATCGTATCTATCCCCTTGCTTCAAGCGTTCTCACCAACGTCTCCCCAATTGTCGCGGGGCTTTCAGCAACAGCAATGCCGGCTGCTTCCAACGCCTCAATCTTCTCCGCCGCCGTGCCGTGCCCACCGGAGATAATAGCCCCAGCATGCCCCATCCGCTTGCCCGGCGGTGCTGTCTGCCCGGCGATAAAGCTGACGACGGGTTTGGTCATATTTTCCTTTACAAATTGAGCCGCCGCTTCTTCTGCGGTCCCGCCGATTTCGCCGATCATGAGTACCGCTTCTGTGTCCGCATCCGCTTCAAACAACGCCAGCACATCAACAAAATTCGTACCGATGACCGGATCACCGCCAATCCCGACACAAGTGGATTGCCCCATCCCCAGCTTGGTCACCTGATCCACAGCTTCATACGTCAACGTCCCACTGCGGGAGACAATGCCGATTTTGCCGGGACGATGAATATAACCGGGCATAATCCCTATTTTGCACTCGCTGGGTGTGATGACACCGGGGCAATTTGGGCCAATCAGCCGTGTCGGTTTGCCCTCCAAGAACCGTTTCGCTTTCACCATATCAAGGGCAGGTATGCCTTCCGTAATACAGATAACCAACCGGATTCCTGCATCGGCAGCTTCCATAATTGAATCTGCGGCGTCAAACCTCGCAGGCACAAAGATGACAGACACATCCGCCCCTGTCTGCATAACTGCTTCGGAAACAGTGTCGTAAACGGGGATGCCGTCAACATCTGAGCCACCCCTGCCGGGGGTAACACCCGCAACGATTTTTGTGCCGTAAGCCATACACTGCTGCGTATGGAATCGTCCTGATCGACCCGTGATCCCTTGGACAACCACTTTTGTATCTTTATTTACAAGAATGCTCATGTTAATTCCTTTTAACTAAAATAGCGTAAGCTGCGCTTCCGTTTCAATCTGTTTTTGGGGTAGGGAAATCTGTCCCGCTGCCGCTTGATGCGCGTATCTCGTGGTTTCGGGCAGCCTGTACCGCCGACAACAGGCGAGTGTCAACCGAATTGCTGAGTCTAGGGAGATCCGATGCCCAACCGAAACATAAACGACACTGACGTTAGAGCGTGTGCGAACTGCCGCGCCGATAATTTCGCCCTTGTCGTACAAATATTCAATCGAGCCCGCTTCATTTTTGGGTTGTTTGTGTCTGCCCCACAGACGTGACTTCGCGCATCCAACCGTCGGTCTGTCCAGAATTAGCCCTAGATGCGATGCTATTCCAAAACGCCTGGGGTGGGCGATCCCTTGTCCATCAGCGATAATGAGATCCGGTTCGGTATTCAGTTGAGTAAAGGCTTTGAGAAGGGGAGGTGTTTCGCGGAAAGATAATAGACCAGGTATATAAGGAAAGGAGACGGGACTTTCAACAAGGACACCATCTATC
>JAKZSX010000412.1:0-7224 GCA_047517405.1 Candidatus Poribacteria bacterium
TTTTCAATGTCTATCAACTTAGGTTATTTTACCATATTGTCGGTGGATGCTGCGTTTAAGGAATAGAGTCGATTTTATATCCTTGCTGAAGATGAGGGGCAATGAATTGCCCTACTACAAACCAAGAGGGGCTTGGTCAAAGGTGGCTTGGATTTGTCAATTCGAGCCGCGAGCTGAGGAGGATGAATTGCCGCCGGTCTGCAACCGGTAAGGACAAACGATCGTTTGCCCCTACGGGCCCAATTGCGCGGTGATTGGACAATGTTCTAGTCCTCAATTGGCAATTGGATCGGCAGTTTGCCTTGAGCCTCACGTGCCCCGATAATCACCTCAACGGCTGCGGACACAGAGGCATCGTGAATATCGTAAGCGGCGAGGGATGCGGAGGCAGCGGGGCAGCCCCGGAGCGTGTAGGGTGAACCAAGCGCGATGACGATGACAGGGGTTGTTGTCCCCAAGCTGACCTGTTGGACGAGCGCTGCCTGTTCATCATTTATGATTCCGGCGATAACGACATCGGCATTCTCCGCTTGTGGGATCAGTTGTGGTAGGATACACTCTCCCTCCGGTTTCTCCGGGATTCTCACTTCAATGGTGTTCGGGTGATGTGCTTTGAAGCTATTGAATAATCTCGGTGATTCATTCACGATCAGGACGGAGGTCTCAGGCTTTAACCTTAAGGGCAGGATGTTATTTCGATTCCTCACCACTGTAATTGCCCGCGATGCGATTGTTTGAGCGAGTTGCTTATGGGCATCTCCCCCGACAGTTGTCTCCACTGCTTCCACATCGACGAAACGTCGGTCAAACGCCGCCCCCTTACTTTTCAGGATACGCTTAACGGATTGATCCAATCGGGCTTGAGAGATGCGTCCGCTTTTGACTGCGGATAGGAGTGCATCAAAGACCTCAATCTGCTTTGTGGGTGTCCAGAGCACCATCACGATGTCCGCACCAGCCTCAATCGCCATGACCGCGGCTTCGCCCGATTGGTAGCGATCGTCAATTGCCTTCATCTCCATGTCATCGGTAATGAGCAAGCCGTCAAAGCCGAGTTCCTTTCGCAAGAGATCGGTTAAGATAGTCGGCGAGAGTGTAGCAGGTCGGTTGGCATCAAAGGCGGGATAGATGATATGTGCCGTCATGATTGCGGCGACATCGGCGTCAATCGCGGCACGAAAGGGTTGCAGCTCAAGAGCGTGGATGCGCTCCAGATCATGGCTCACGGTTGGCAGCTCGAAGTGCGAGTCAACGGTGGTGTCTCCGTGTCCGGGGAAATGCTTTGCGGTTGCTAGCACACCGTTGCGTTGCAACCCGCGGATGTAAGGGATTCCCAAACGGGAAACGAGTTCCGGCGATTCGCCGAAGGAGCGGCGACCGATAACGGGATTGTCCAGATTGTTGTTGACATCCATGACCGGCGCAAAGTTGAGGTTGACTCCCACCGCGGCGAGTTCGACGGCGGTGACTTCTCCTGCGCGTTCCGCCAATTCGGTCGAATTGGTCGCGCCCAACGCCATATTGCCGGGCAGCACTGTCGCACCTTCCTTCAAGCGAATGACCCAACCGCCCTCCTGATCTATCCCAATGAACAACGGAATTTGACGCGCTGTTGCTTCCGCCAATCGCTGGAGTTCGTTTGTTAATTCCGCTGTCTGCTGCGGGGATTGGATATTCCGACTAAAGAGGACGACCCCACCGACAAACCGCTCGCGGATATGGGTTTCGATGGCTTCATTGGCTTGGGTCCCCTCGAAGCCGACCATGATGAGCTGTCCGACTTTTTCCTCGATTGTCATTTCGGCTATCATTGTGTCGATTTCCGGATCGGTGAGGGCAGAGATTGGGGTAGAGACCGCCCCGATCAGAAGTGCGGCAAGCAGGTATGAGAGCGGCGTGTCGTGCATTAGTCATCACTACAAAGAGTCAATACTCGCTTTTGAAAACGATGCTGCTACGAGCCATCTTCCTCGTCTTTAGCGGCGTATGATTGGCCTGCGAAAGCGGCTCGGACGTCCGCTGCGGTTTTCGCAGTTTTCAGCGCATTAATCCGCGTCTCTTCTTCTTGCAATAACACCTTAACGTTATTCAGAACCGCTTCCGACTTATCCGCTGGAAACTTGCACGCACCATTTTCGTCCATGTGGACCAGCTCGCCCGGAGAAACATCCATCCCTCCCACTGAGACGGGCACATTGACCGCCTGCACTGCCATATCGCCGTGTCCTGCCGTGACGCCGCTGAGCATATACTGAAATTCCATGGGACGAATTTCATCTATGTCTCGTGAGGGCCCGTTGGATATAGCACCGACACAGCCGACCGCTTTCATCGCAGCTGTCATATTTCCGCCTGCCAGTCCCGCCTTAGCATGAAGTTCGGGCGGCCACTTTTGCTGGAAGACTAGAATCGTCGGTTTCTTTGATGCGTCGAGTGCATCAATGACATCCATAAAGGACAAACGTGAGTAGTTCGGGTCCGGCAGTCCATACACGCATGTGACCGCATATCCAACGAGCCGACCTAATTCGGGATACATACAGCGGATGGATTGGTCGGTATACCAGTTCTCCGTCCAAGGATTATAAAGCCCAAGACAGAGGGGGTTCTTCGGGTAGGTGGCAACCACGTTGGTGATTGATGGTGTATCGTAGTTTCGCAATTCTTCTAAAATTTTTGCTTCCGTTAATTTTGCCATGAGTTACCTCTTCGTAAGCACACTGTCAGGCGAATGCGGATGGAGCTGACAGTTAGTCGTCGCGCAATTCATTAGGTATCGGACGGATGATAAATTAAGCACAAACGCTGCAATCTGCTCGCTAAGGATTCGGCGGTGAGGTACAGATGAGCACCTCCATCGTCTCATTTCCTGTGTTCTCAATACCGTGTTCGCACCATGGCGGTAGATGGATAAAGGTGCCTTCCTGCACGTCAATTTTCTCGCCGGCGAGCATCATGACGCCGCTGCCGCGTATAATGACGTAGCACTCTTCGGTGTGGTGGCTGCCCGGCGCTAGGACAACGTGGGGTGGAATATAGAACATCACCAGTCCGAGGTTCTGAGCGGGTGCTTTGGGGTTGGCGGGATGGACGATACGCACGCCGATCCCTTCGCAATCGGGATATTTTACCGGCACACCGTCTTGTGCCCTGACAACATTGGGTAGCACCTTTTCTCTGGGTTTGGGAATCGGTGGTACGCCTTCGTAACCTTTGAACATTGTAATTTTTGCCATTATTGTTACCTCGCTTTTGATGATAGATGGTATAGCTGAAGTGAAACGTGAGCTCAACCCAGCCTACTATAAAAACTACACACATGTCGCCCCGCTGGGGCTTAGGGAACTTTTAAGATCGATATGCTATAAACATGTCGCCCTGCTGGGGCTATGTTGGTTCATTGGTCCATTAAACCGATGAAACCTATACATTGCGCTCTGCTGGAGTACGGGGATTAGAGGTATCGCACTTCTATAGACATATCACTCCGCTGGAGTGAAAAAGGTTCGGGCAGGCACAAGACCTGCCCCTACATTGGGGTGATTGTCCAAAATCGACATGCTATGTCGAGATATGAATCTCGACCTACGGGTTCTGGCTTCAACATCTGTCATCCCGCTGGGGTTATGTTGATTCATTGGTGCATTAGCAGTGAAACGTGATGCGAAAGGAAGTCCTTGACGGGCGGGGGAACCCCGCCCCTACGATTGGGTGCTTAGCGACTAATTGCGGCCACGCCTCACATAAATGTCATCACACGCTAGCATCTTGGGTTATGGTAGCACGAATCTCCTGTTTTGATCAATGTAAAGGCGATGTGTTGTCAGTTTCTGATTATCGCCCACAGGAGACAGCCCCAACCGATGATAAAGGCGGCTCCACCGATTGGCGTTATGGCGCCGAGCCAGCGGATACCGGTTAGTGATAGGATATAGAGGCTTCCCGAAAAGATAACGATGCCCGCCACAAATAACCAGCCGGACGCGGCGACTAGTTGACTGCTCCACTGTGATGCAGCCCAAGCCACGGCGATCAGTCCCAGCGCATGATACATCTGATAGCGCGCGGCGACTTCAAAGGTTGTGAACATATCCGGCGATAGCCTTGTTTTCAGGGCATGGGCAGCAAAGGCACCTGTTATCACAGCGATTAGGGCGAAACCGGAACCGAACGCAAAGAAAAGGCGTTGCATATCTGCTCCTTCTGCAACTATGGATAACGCAAGTTGCTAGTTAGCCTGTAGGTCGAATTTCCATACTCGACACCTACTAGAAATAACCAAATTTACTACACACATGTCGCCCCGCTGGGGCTTTAGGGGACTTAGGTGGCTGATATTCTATAGACATATCGCCCCGCTGGGGCTTTGGGTCGGGCAAGATGCCCAACCTACAGGTGTAGTGGGTTTTGATACACATATTGCCGCGTTGAGGCTTTAGGTGGCTACTTGAATTAACACTAGCAACTTATATGGATAGGTCAATCGTAGGGGAAGGCTTGAAACCCATTCCTACACAAAGTACTCACAAAAGAACGCTGTCAGACCCAAACAGAAGCGATTTTGGTTGTTTCAACGGCGTTCAAAACGGCGTATTTTCTGCTTCCCCTGAATTTTCCCGAACCGACGGTTCTAGTGGGGCGGCGAATTCTGAATCGGCACCAGCCTCGTTTAGCGTGAGAGGCGGCTCAGATTGTTCGGGAACTTCACTCGTTTTTGCCGCAGCATCCAGTTGACGGATGCGCCCTACCAACTCCTTGAAAAGCTCTAGCGCGGAGGCACCGGCTTGTAATTCGGCAGAGAGTTGAGTCCATTGCAACTCGGTCATATCGTTACGGGATTCAACGCTGTAGCGACGCTTGACATAGTTCCAGAGATCGGACTTTGTAATGCCCTGCTCTTCAAGTTTGCCTTCCAGCTTGCTAGCTATTGCAAACGCAGCTTTCTGAGCATTGGTAATCTTACCGGTCGCAGCTGCGCTCGGTAAACCCATCTGAGTTCCTACGTCCCCTGCTTGTCGATGGAGGTAGTAGTTCAGTACCTCTTTGATGACCGTGACGGGGAGCAGCTGTTTGACGGCGTTGCGCTGCGCCTTATGGATCGCCTTCGTGAACGCATGGGGATCCTCGCGATTACCCATCCGTTTCGCCTGCTCATACGCCCCGTACCGTGACGAGCCGGTTACGGTATCCGTCGCCTTGGCTATGACGAGCCAAGATTGGTCTCGCTCTTCGTACTGCACATCATCGACCTGAATCCCACCTCGGCGATTTGCGGCTTCGTTTATCCCCGCAAGTGTTAATCCTTCGACTGTCTTTCCACCTTGCTTAAATGAGTAGACATAATCTTGGATGGCTTGTCCTGTCATCATTTCAACAATTGCTTGGTCGTCTACTTGATCTAAGACCTCGAAGTCTGCGACAGGAACAAGTTCATTTTTCGTATCTTCAGCCATTTTTATCCTCCAGTTTTTCGGGATATACAAAAAAAATCAAATACCTGTTCTCAGTAGGATATTGTAATCTAAGTTTTTCTATACACCTATCGCCCGGCTGGGGCTTTAGTATCTGGATTAGACATACTTTGTTATATACATATCGCTCCTCTGGAGCGAAAGGCAGCCTTCGACGGGCGGGGAAACACCGCCCCTACAGAAAAGCCGATGGATTTTCAACATCTTGGGATATTGTAACAAAATTTTCAACAAGTGTCAATATATATTTTCACACTTGTTAAAATTGTTCCATACATGCCAACGGGTTGTTGTCCTCTACTATCGGAAACTTGCTGACTTCCAGAGTGGCTTGGCGGTCGGCAGTTTACCACCGCATCGATGCCTCACGATAGAGTGTGATTTGCTCCATACTTCGACGAACTTCAAGTTGAATTGCCTTCCGTTGTCGGTTGCCATCCTTGATGATAATGGGAGCACGGAGTATGTTGGTCATTGTTACTGCCCCCGATTGAAAGAAAATCCACATCTGCTGCTCGGTGTAGGGGTTGACGATGTACTCTTGCCCCGGCTCAAAGAAATCATACTTCGGGTATTCGAGCTCAACCGTTTTGTCGTAGTCCGCTAACACCAACTCCGCCGGCGCGACCTTCGGCGAATAACCACTGAGTTTGCATCGCTGGATTCGGATTGGGCTACCGGATTTGTTGATGAGCCGAAGGGAAACAATGATTGCCAAGCGGTGGTTGTCATCACGGTTGATAAACCACGTATCGTCTTGGATGGCTTCGATCGTGAACCCGGGGATCTGACGCTTCTGATGGTAGATAGCTGCAAACGCGATGGATCCCCCGATGCCGGTAAGCGTCCAGAGACCGGCCGGCGTGGATAGGAACTGGAGCAGCTCTTCTAATATTTGTTGTAGCACCTCGCCTCCTCTAGGCTCGTGTGTGAACTGATAGAAATTCGCCTTTCAGTCCGGCGCACCGGTCATCGGCACAAAGCGAACACCGCTAATAGTTTTACATTCGATACCGTATTCGGTTCTGTGGATCCGAACCAAATCCTGATAATAGTCCCCGATCGGCAGTATCATGAGTCCGCCTTCCGCCAGTTGCTCGATGAGACGATTCGGTATCTCCTTTGGCGCGGCAGTTACAATTATTCGGTCGTAGGGAGCGTATTCCTCCCAGCCGTAGTAGCCGTTGCCGTATTTTGTATGGACAGTTCGATAACCTAATTCCTCAAACTGTTTCGACGCGTTCTCCGCAAGTTCAGGGATAATCTCAACGGTGTAAACCTGTTCAACCATCTCCGCTAAGACAGCTGTTTGATACCCACACCCTGTGCCGATCTCCAATACCTTTGACGACGTTTTCAACTCCAGTAGCTCGGTCATCAGCGCAACGATGTAGGGCTGAGAGATTGTTTGTTCACACTGAATTGGCATGGCATTGTCTTTGTAAGCATCGTCCATATCATCTGGATCGGCGAATAGATGCCGAGGCACTTTCCGCATGACTTCTAGCACCCTTTTGTCTTTAACCCCGCGTCTTCGGATCTGTTCATCCACCATTTTCTCGCGTAGATCGGCATAGCGATCTTTGTTCTGCGAATTTTTACGGCGGAAACGCATTGTGAATTACCTGACCTTGTTAGAATGTTAGCGGAAGCGTGAGGCCTATTGATAGATACCGGACTGATTTCCGGTTGGGCATTGGTTACGTAACACGCATTTCTCGCATTCGGGTGTTTTCTGGCATATCCGCGCACC
>JAKZSX010000413.1:0-11788 GCA_047517405.1 Candidatus Poribacteria bacterium
GGCAAAAAATTAGAAGATCCATTGGTGGTGCGTCCCACTTCAGAAACGGTCATCGGATATATGTACAGCCAGTGGATTCAGTCCTACCGAGATCTGCCGGTGCTGATTAACCAATGGGCAAATGTGGTGCGGTGGGAATTACGCACTCGCTTGTTTCTCCGCACGATGGAGTTTCTCTGGCAGGAGGGGCACACCGCCCACGCCACGGCGGAGGAAGCACAGGAAGAAACGCTGCAAATGCTGGATGTGTATACTGATTTTGCTGTGAACGATGCCGCCATCCCAGTCATCCCCGGTCGTAAGAGTGAGAGCGAAAAATTTCCTGGCGCGGACGCTTCCTACAGCATAGAAGCCATGATGGGGGATCGCCGGGCGTTGCAGTCAGGTACATCGCATAACCTCGGACAGAACTTTGCCAAAGCCTTCGATATTCAGTATCAGGATGCGAATGGGGCGCAGCAATACTGCTGGACGACCAGCTGGGGTGTGAGCACACGAATGGTTGGCGCGATTGTCATGACGCATGGCGACGACCAAGGACTGGTCTTGCCGCCACGTCTGGCACCAACTCAGGTGGTGATTGTGCCGATCTATCGAAAGGGCGCTGAACGGAGCACGGTGATGGAAGCGATCGAAAAGATCGAAGCTATGTTGGGACAAGACGTACGGCTGAAGGTGGATGAGCGTGACGAATACTCTCCCGGTTGGAAGTTCAACGAATGGGAATTGAAAGGGGTGCCGTTAAGAATAGAGATTGGGCCCAGAGATATTGCAAAAGATCAGGTAGTGCTTGCGCGCCGCGATGTGCCGGGACGAGATGGCAAATCGTTCGTTCCCTTAGCGGGACTAACTGATGTCATCTCGGATACACTCAAGGACATCCAGAATAATCTGCTAGCTCGTGCCATCGAATTCCGTGATGCCAATATATCAGAGCCATCCGACTACGATTCGTTTAGGGAAGCGGCGACGCAAGGCTTCGCCCGCGCTTGGTGGTGCGGGAACGTTGCGTGCGAGGATAAAGTCAAAGACGACACCAAAGCCACGACTCGCTGCATCCCTTCGGATCAGCCCGGCGGAAGTGGGACGTGTATTGTGTGCGGTGAATCAGCGGAGGAGATCGCAATCTTTGCGCGGGCGTATTGAAATCGTGCGGAACGTGAAGCGTGAGGAGTGAAACGTAATGCGTAAGAAGTTCATTATAGGTTCATTGGTTTAAGTGAAACCCTATACCCAATCCAACTAAAGCGAAAAAAACGAAATATACAATACGGCATATGAAACCTCAATAAGATCGGGATTCAAAGCGATATGCCTACTACTAGTAACTCGAGTTATCTTATACGCCAAGCAGCAGCCCTCAACGTTCTTTTTACCTTTACCGCCTTTGCTTTTTGGCTGATAGGGTGTTGGGAAACACCAGCAAGTGGGTCCGAGGCGATGACATCAGAAACGATTGCCACAGAGGGTAAGGGTGAAGTGCTTCATCTCTACACGGCTCTCGACACGAATGAAGCAAAGATCTACATCCGCGCTTTTGAGGAAGAGAGTAGCATTCAGGTGCGATGGGTCCGTTTGTCCGCAGGAGAGGTGTTGGTGCGGATCAGAAGTGAGCGAACCAATCCACAGGTCGCGCTCTGGTTTGGGGGACCCTCCCCAGAGTTTATCGTCGCTAAAGGCGAAGGTTTACTCGCTCCTTATGCACCACGCATTGATTTTGCGCCACCCCCCGGCACATTCGACGAAGGGCACTACTGGACAGGCTTCTACTTCGGTGCAATCGGTTTTGCGTCCAACACAGAGATTTTAGAACGCAAAGGGATTCCACTACCAACCTCGTGGTATGACCTAGTAAAACCCAAACTCAAGGGTGAGATTAGCGTGGCTTATGCCTATACATCAGGTACTGCCAACACGTTGCTCGCTGCAATTGTGCAGCTGATGGGTGAGGAGACGGGGTTCGATTACATCGCAAAATTAGACCGAAATGTCCATCACTACAACAGGTCTGGATCAGCGTGCGTAACACAGGTAGGTTTCGGCGAAGTTGCTGTGGGGATTGCTTTTTCGCACGACATTGTCAAGAAAGGGCCCGCGAAAGGGTATCCGGTTGTGTTGAGCTTTCCGAAGGAGGGGACAGGGTTCGAAATCGGTGCGATGGCACTTGTTAAAGGGGGACCCAATCAAGCCGCTGCAAAGCGATTTATGGATTGGGCCCTCTCAGTCCGAGCGCAGAATTTGATGCAGAAGTGGTTTCGCACCCCGTTGAATCCGAGAGCCGAAGTCGCTCAAGGAGCTGTAACCGCTGACGAGGTGAAGTTGATTCAGTTTGACTCTATCTGGGCAGCAACCCACCGGCAGAGATTAGTTGAACGGTGGAGAGAAGTTACAGCACAGTGACACACTCCCGACTGAAATTCTTCAATAACCGTTTGAATCTATCGCCGATAACCCGCTAACTCTTCCAGACGGCGAACGCGTTCCTCCATCGGCGGATGGGTGCTAAAAAGGCCGGCTATCCCACCACGCAAGGGGTTGACAATGAAGAGGTGCGATGTCGCTGCATTTACTCGTATCGGATGGCTCTCAACGCCACGTTCGAGCCGGCGAAGGGCATTTGCTAATGCTAGCGGATTTCCACAGATTTCCGCCCCACCACGGTCTGCCGCGTATTCGCGGGAACGAGAAATTGCAAACTGAATAATCATTGCGGCAACCGGGGCAACGATAATCAGGAACAACATTCCGATAATCCCGCCGCCATCTTCGTCGTCATCTCCACTAAAGCCGCCGAATAACGCCGCCCACTGCGCCATGTTCGCAATCATCATGATTGCCCCTGCGACTGTGGCTACGATGCTGCTAATCAGAATGTCACGGTGCTTGATGTGTGCTAGTTCATGCCCGATGACACCTGCCAATTCATCGCGCGATAAGATTCGCATAATACCGTCCGTCGCGGCAACTGCTGCGTGCTTTGGATTTCTACCGGTAGCAAAGGCATTTGGCATATCGGTCGGAATTGTATAGACCCGCGGCATCGGTAAGCCTGATTTTTCGATCTGTTGTTTGACAATCTGATATAATTCAGTGTTGGGACTGACTTCCTGTGCTTTATACATTGACAGGACGATCTTATCGCTGAACCAGTATGAGCCGAAGTTCATGACAGCTGCCAGGATCAAGGCGATTGCCATTCCAACTTCCCCGCCTAATATGTTGCCAATGAACATCAGCAGAGCTGTCAATGCAATTAAGAGTATTCCAGTTTTGAGGGTGTTCATTTTGGGTAACCTCCTTAGATAAATGTAACTGTATATTATATATTAACTAAAGTGGGCTTTGTCCATCAAAGCTAATTTATATTTCACGATGAAGACATGTTCCACAGCCCACACTTTTTTATTTTAACACACCAAAATTGAGATTTTGTTCATAAAACGTGGGCTACCATTTTTAGACGTGTAATAGGCTTTTTAAGTGTAAACACTTTTTGAAATTCGCTGTGGGCTCTATCGGCTAAAAAGAAGCAGCGGACAACTTGCAACCAAATGGTATGTGGGTTTGCACAACGAATAATTCTATCCATGACTGTTGCACCGAAGGACGCAAAGGTTCTCATTGAGAATTCATTGCAATCTGATGAAGTGGTATGATAACATTATGCGCTTGTTCGACATGACTGATTTTCCCAATGGATATATCCAACCACACCCAGGGAGATTAGGATGAAAGAAATCAGGATTCGTAATCCGCAGGCAGAAGCGAAAGCATTGCTCAAAATGGATACCAAGCAGGCAGCCCTTCAGTTTCAACAGTACACCACTGAGGAGCAACTAGCAATCATTGAAACGGTTGCGGACGCAAAAAGTCGCGAGGAGTTGTACTACCTCGTCCCCGATTGCACGGAGCTAGTTCAACGGAGTCCAACCGAGAATGTAATGCAGATGGCACTTGCCCATCTTGGAACCGGACAATCTGCCGGCATTCTATCCGCAGCGTCTTCTGAACAGCTTGTAGATATTGTCGACCTAATTGCCTATCAGGATGGTAAGTTGAATGATGCACAATTTGAGGCATGGCTGATGGAGATGTTGCACGCGGGAGAAGATGTCTATGAAAACATGTTGCGTTCCATCGACCCACAACTGCTCGGCGAATTTTTCTGGGATCGGCTAGAATTTGCACCCAGAAAATCCGGTGCAGTTCCTTACCCCGCGTTTCTCGTGGAGGAAGCCCTCGTTAGCCCCGAAGATTTAAGTTGCGACACCGAGGATACCCAACTGCTAATTGAAATGCTTTACGCCGCGGATGGAGACCTATTCCAATCTCTCATGGAGTATATATTCCTCGAAGATGCGACCGCACTGGATGGTTACGCTAGGGAGATTAAAGCGCGAGCAACGCGAGAAGCTGCCAAAGCCCGAATTGAGGAACGGGATCGAGGAAAAGGCGTGACTGAAGAAGACTTAGAGAAGTTGGTAGATCTCGACAACGCGCAGTTGAAAGAGGGAGAGGCACCCCAAAGATCTGTCAAAGGGGGTCCCACCGAAGACGATCTGGATAAGCTAGTCGATCTGGATAATTTACAGTTAGACGAATAGGCAAATCACGTCCCGCATCATGGAACAGCATCAATGACAAATACAAATTCCCTTATCGAATATGATTCTCGATTGTTCCTGTTCAGAGCATTATCTGAACTTGGCGAGTCGGAAAATGTCTCGATCGAACGGATTGACGAGCTCAATCGCCAAATCGTTGTAATCATGAACAAGCGCTCAGTTATGGAGCCGGTTGACATCTCTAAGCTATCCGAGCTGAGAACGGTCGCAAGGGATGTTGTTCTCCGACTCAACCTAGGGCTTGAACATGGAAGCAAACTCGACCTCATTCGAGCGAAACACCTACTGGTTCATAATGATATGATTCACTTCTACCAGATCGGGAACACATTAATGACCAAATTGAAGCGCGATGTTGAAGCCATTCAACAGCGTGCGCGATTGACCATCGCTGAATCGGGAATGGTGCAGATTGGGGCACATCCTGAAGCAGCGATGGAAATACCTCTCCTGAGTCAAACCGAAGAAGATTTTCTATCAGCTCTGACAGATGAAAACCTGATTATAGATGAAGTTGTCGCTGTTGTGAAATCAACGAATGAGAAAAAGCAACCGATTGAACAACTCAGTCAGGTTGAAATTGCCGATGGGATGTTAAAGAATCTAAGTCTCCGGTTGGATTATCTCCAAACCCTTCCCCTTTACCTCATAGCAAAGGAGAAGGATTTTCGATACGTAGAGAGTGGGGGATGGTCAGAAGATTTTGCCGGGAAGATTACGTGCGGTATGATGGTCAATCTGGCAATGGAAGGTAGCAGGCATTTCTGCGTAACCATTGATAGCGTTCGCAGGTTCCGAGCAGACTGTATTACGGCAAATGAGGTCTCTGAAGCGGTTGAGGAGAAACTCCTTGCGTGGCTGATTGAATATTTGGAAACCCATCAGGCAACGGAAGCAGTAATCGATTACGCTTACGATTACTGGATCTATTGGCTTAATCAGTTAGGTAGGTATTTACAAAAGCCGATAGCGGACAGTGACATACTACACGATTGGTTTATTCTTTGACAGGGCGCCACTATCGCCAAATCTATCCGCTTGGGGAGCAGCCCTCATCCCGTTATGGGTAAAACGTGAAACATGAAGAGGAGAATTCTTCACGTTTCACGTTATTGGCCGACTAAACGGTAACATTGCACGTATCAAAGGCGGCTTGCATCGCCGCGAGTGGATCGCCTTTCGGAACAAATTCGTGTCCGACGTAAAGGTCATAGTCCGTTTCGGCGATAGCGCGCATGACAGGCGGATAGTAGATTTCCTGCTCATCATCAAGGTCTTTGCGACCCGGATTGCCCGCCGTGTGGAAATGTCCGATGTGATCAATGCTCTCCTGAATCGTCCGGACAAGGTCCCCTTCCATAATCTGCATGTGATAGATGTCGTAGAGCAGCTGGACACGCGGCGAGATGATGCCTTTGCAAACTTCTACACCCCAGGGTGTGCGATCACACTGATAATCGGGGTGGTTTACTTTGCTATTGAGCAACTCAATACAAAGGTTGACACCTTTATCTTCGGCTGCCTTGGCAACGCGCAAGAGTCCTTCAATGGTATTATCCCGCCCCTCCTCGTCTGATTTTCCCTCCCGGTTTCCTGAAAAACAGATGAGACCGGGAATGTCATTCGCGGCAGCAACGTCAATATTTTCCAGAATCTCCTGCTCAATGCGATCATGATTCTCGCGTTTGTTGAGGCCATCAGGTAACGACCGATGTCCAACGATAATCGCGACGCGCATCCCATTTTCGCGCACGAGGGACCAATATTCTGGAGGTGCCATTTCAACGGATTTATAGCCAATCCTCGCCGCCTCTTGGATGACCTGTTCAGGAGAGACGTTGTCACGAGTGAAACACCCATAACAGATTGATTGATTAATTGAGCCCATTCCTTTCTCCTTTCACATCCCCGACCCAAGTCGAGAACAGTTCTGAAGAGATGTTTGAAACCAGTTTTAATGCTAACAAACACCCTCTTATAGATCCACCGCTTTGCCCGTTTCAAACGATGTGCTCGCGGCCATCATAATCCGGAGCGTCTTCAACGCGTCACTGTAGGGTGAAAGGATCTTCGATGAATCACCAGTCTTCACCGCATCAATAAACACCCGGTCCCGGTCTTGACCTCCATTTTCGGGGAGTGATTCCTCCTCACCTTTCCTATTAATGGTGTTAGAACCGCCAACAGTTACCACCAAACCGCGACAGAAGACCTCAAGTTGTACCCGATTCCAGCCGTCCATCGCGCAACATGACACGATATTAGCGACTGCACCACTCTCGAATTCAATATTGACCATGCTGAGGTCATCGACGTCGTATTGTGGAATATCTGTCATACTTCCACGGGTCGCAACACCGTGTACTGTTTTTGCGTCTCCAAGCAGAAAGCGCGCCAGATCGAAAATATGGGTTGTCTGTTCGACATGCTGCCCACCGGATTGGGCACGGATTCGCCACCAAAGCGTACCGGGCAGTCCGCCCATCCAGTATCCCAGCGCGCCAAGGACGGGCGATTCCTTTTCGAGTATCGACTGCGCATACTGGGCATTGTCGCCATAACGCCAGTGATATCCAACGCTGGTAATAACACCGCTCCGTCGGATATCCTCATTGATGATAACTGCCTGCTCTAGGTCCGCAGCGATCGGCTTCTCGATGAACATAGGAATGCCTTTTTCACATGCAATTCGCTCCTGTTCCCCGTGTGCAAAGGGCGGGGTACAGATATAAACAGCATCGAGGGATTCCTTGTCGTACATCTCGCGGAAGTCTGTGTAGGCATTGCCTCCGAATTCTTCTGCACGCTCTTTTGCACGTTCCTCCGAAACATCACACATGGCGGTGAATTCTATGTCATCGAAGGTTTGCAGGTTCCTCATGTGAGCCCCTGCCATACCACCTGTTCCAATAAAACCGAGTTTTGCTTTCATGTCTTCTCCTTAAAGAAAGGAATCTAGGACAAGCAAATTTTCCGCACTTATAAAAAAGTGTACGGTGCGAAGATCTGCCTTTGATTTTTAACATTTTATCAAAAAACGCTCGTTGTATCAATCAGAAATTTCTTATTACATCTTGAGTTAGACTTGATTGACCTTACGTTAGTTTTGGATAAATGATGGAACTATTGAGACAAAAAAGGGCAACCACAAGCGGTTGCCCTTTTTATTGGACTGGAAAGCAGAAAAAACTGTACCGGTGATATTTGGGTAAGCAAGTAGGAAATCAATCCTTCTCAGCCCATCAGTTTTCCGAGAGAAACCCTGGATAGTTCGTATAAAGGGTCCCAATAGATTCCGAGGAGGAGGGTCGGAACAACAAAAACAAGGAGTAAGACAAGACTGCCAGGCGAGAAAGAGAGGGATTCGGTGTCATCAGCCGTTTCAAGGAACATGGCTTTGACGATTCGCACATAGTAGTAAAGCGACACGACGCTGTTGAGCAAGCCGATGATTGCCAGCCAGTAAAGCCGTTCTTTGATGACGGCGGCAAAAAGAATCCATTTCCCCGCGAAACCTGCAAGAGGCGGCAGCCCGGTCAAAGAGAAGAGGAAGATCGCCATTGACACAGCAATGAGCGGCGCACGGGAAATCAATCCGCGGTAGCCGTCAATTGTTTCACTACCAACCTCGTTCGCAACGAGGATAACAACAAAGAATGCCCCCAAGTTCATAAACAGATAGATAACCAGGTAGATTAGAATCGCTTGAAGCCCTTCACTCGTCAGCAAGACCCCACCCATGAGCAGGAAGCCGCCATGCGAAATACTTGAGTAAGCGAGGAGTCGTTTGACATTTTGCTGCGGGAGTGCGGCAAGATTGCCGACGGTCATGGTTAAGGCGGAGACAACAGCTAGCATCAGTGACCATTCAATCGAAGCATCTACAGATTTGAATCCTAAATAGAAGAGGCGAATGAACAGAGCGAAACCAGCGGCTTTGGACGCAACAGATAGAAACGCTGTGATCGGGATCGGAGCACCTTCGTAGACATCCGGAGACCACATGTGGAAGGGCACGGAGGCGATCTTGTAGCCGACACCCGCAAGGATAAACGTGATTGACAACAGGACAGCTAGCGGATAAACATCGCCTTGACTAAACATCTCCCCCAATCGGCTGCTAATCAGCACAATATCCCCTGTGCCGGTCATGCCAAACATGAGAGAGATACCAAAAAGCATGGTTCCCGACGACACTGCACCAAAGGTGATATACTTGAATGCTGCTTCACTTGAACGTGGGCTATGGGTCAAGAAGCCGGCGAGAATATAGGAGGTCAGACTAACCATTTCGAGCGAGAGATAGATCATCAGGAGATGGGTTGACGATGCCATCAGATACATGCCCAGTGTCACTGCAACAAGAAGCGCGTAGTATTCACCCTTCGTCGCTGGATCAAGTTCGACAGAACGAATCGAAAATAGAATCGTTGCGGCAGTTGCAGCTGAGATAATAATTTTGAAGAACATGGCGAAACTATCGAGTCGAACCATGCCGAGGAAAAGGGAGCGGTCTTCGGATCCAATCACAATTGCCATGATTACCGCTACCACGAGGCCGACTAGCGATAGATAGGCGGCACCTTCGCCGCTTCGTTTTTTCGACACCAGATCATATAAGATAACGACTACCGCAAAGACAACTAAAACGATTTCTGGTATAAAGTAAGGAATACTTGCAATGTTTGCCAATGGAATCTCCTCTTATTGTACAAGCGGCAGTATACGCACAGCTTCTCTAAACATATCAATGGCGATTGAGGGCCAAATACCCAGCACAATCGTAAGAATACCCAACGGGACCAATGTTGCGATCTCGCGTCCACTGATTTCGGTGATATCTTCGTACTTCGGATTCAACTCTCCCAGAAAAACACGCTGTAACGTCCAGAGGAAGTAAGCCGCGCCAACAACGATACCGGCGGTTGACAGGATTGTTAGCATCTTGAATTTACTATATGCACCCAGCAGAGACAAGGCTTCGCCTACGAAACCGCTGAGCCCCGGCAACCCCAAGGATGCCATAAACGCCAGTGTTGTTATGCCGGTGTATATCGGCATTTTGCTGCCGAGTCCGCCGAAACCATTGATTTCGCGGTGGTGCGCCCGATCATACACAACACCCACCAAGAGAAACAGCATTGCGCTAATCACGCCGTGGTTGAACATCTGAAGGATAGCACCGGTTAATCCGCTTTCATTCCGCGCCGCAAGCCCTATCAGAACAAATCCCATGTGACCAATACTGGAGTAGGCAACAAGTTTCTTGAAGTCGGTTTGTGCCAATGCACAGAGTGAGCCGTAAACGATATTGATAAAGCCGAGGATTGCCAACGAGTTCCCCCACCTACCTTCACCATTACAGAAGAAGTCCATTCCTTCCGGCAACATTGCAAAGTTCACACGAACTAGTCCATAAGTCCCCATCTTCAAAAGGACGCCTGCAAGGATGACGCTAATTGCGGTTGGTGCCTCTACGTGAGCGTCGGGCAGCCAAGTGTGGAAGGGGAAGATTGGCACTTTAACCGCAAAGCCGATGAAGAAACCGAGAAATGCCCATATCTGGAACGTGGGATCTGCAAGCGCGTGTCCTGGAGTTTTCGCGAGTTCAATCAGTGTAGGGATATCAAAGGTGTCTCCTTTGAGGTAAACAGCAATCATGGCGATAAGCATCAACACACTGCCGAAAAGCGTGTATAGGAAGAACTTAATTGCGGCATACTCACGTCTCGGCCCGCCCCATACCCCGATGAGGAAGTACATGGGAAGCAGTGTGAGTTCAAAGAAGACATAGAATAGAAACAAATCCAGAGCACAGAAGAAACCGATCATCCCCGTTTCCAAAAGCAGAAACAGTCCAAGGTACGCTTTGATTCCTTTCTCAATCTTCCACGATGCAAGAACGCATATCGGACCTAACAGTGCTGTCAAGAGCACTAGTGTAACGCTTAGTCCATCAATTCCGACATGGTAGCGGATATTGAATGCGTTAATCCACATCATGTCTTCTTCAAACTGATGGCCAGACTGAGATCGGTCATAGGTTATAAAAAGAAACACTGCAATCAGCAGCGGGATCAGCGTGACAATAAACGTCACACGCTTAGCGAGTTCCTCCTGTTCTCGCCGAATCGCAAACAAAACCAAAAGCATCCCTAGCAGGGGGACAAAGATCATCAACGATAACATCCAGTGAAATCCTCCTAAAAGTTGATTCAAGGTTTATTTATTCAAAGCTTGTATTCCTAAACTGATTGAATGCATCGGTTCGATGGTCCACGCTTAACTCTAATTCGCGCGCCTCACTTTTGTTCCGATCTGCATCCAAAGCCTGTTTCACTCGATAAGGCAACCTAGAATAAAGCACGGAAAATCAAAATTAACAGCACGACACCGCCCACGATCGCTAGCAAGTAATTTTGGATCATGCCCGTTTGAACTCGTCTGACCCTACCACCAACGTACCAGATAATTCGGGCGACCAAATTGACCAATCCATCGACAAAGGTGTTATCGAACCAACCTGCGAACCGGGAACAACCTGCCTGTACAGTGACACCAACCCCGTTGACAATTCCATCAATGAAACGCAAATCAAACAATCCGAGAACTTTTGAGCCTGCGACGATAAGTGCGACAATCACGCCGTCGTAAAATTCATCAAAATAGTATTTGTTCCATAGCAGCGTGTAAATCGGTCGCAGCCTTGCTGCAACAGCGTCAGCAGAAAACCGCTTCCAGTAATAGAACAGCGCCGATAGCCCAATCCCCAAAATAACGATAACAAATGATAACGGCACTACAATGTTATGCGCCCTATCGTGGTCTGGATCATGATGCACTGCTGCGTCTTCATGATGTGTATCTTCTCCAGCAGCGTGTGCATCGGAAAGCCCCAACTGTGCGTGTAGGGCCCCTTGACTTGAATCGTATCTCGCATGTTTCGGCGCGTGGATGTGGGGTTGGTCCGGTTGTTTCACATATTTTTCAAACGACCATTTGTTAACGAGTGGGAAACTGAGAACCGCTAAAATAATCAATGGGATTGCCATCTTCAAAGGCGATTCGTGTGCACCATCATGCATCTCTTGATTACGGGGTTCGCCGGTAAAAGTCATAAAGATGAGGCGGAACATATAAAATGCGGTGATAACAGCTGCGAG
>JAKZSX010000414.1:0-14898 GCA_047517405.1 Candidatus Poribacteria bacterium
ACAGAGAGCTTTCTTCAAAGAGTCCACGGAAGAAAAAGGAGGTTAGCCATGCATATTGAACTTTTAGCCATTGATTGCCAAAATGACTTCTGTGATCCGCAGGGCGCGCTTTATGTGCCGGGCGCAGAAAACGATATGTCCCGCTTGGGGACGTTTATTGCCCGAACCGGTAATCGTCTACACAATATGCACTTCACGCTTGACAATCATCACACGGTTGATGTTGGGCATCCGATATTTTGGAAGAATGGTGCCGGTGAGTCACCGGAACCATTTACCATCATCACGCATGAGGATGTCAAAGCTGGAAACTGGTTGCCTTATAATTCAGCGTATGCCCAACGGATGCTAGATTACACACGGCTATTGGAAGAAAATAATCGGTATCAATTGACTATTTGGCCCATACACTGCCGGATCGCAACGTGGGGGAGCGCACTTTATCCTTTTGTGGATCAGGCGGTACGTGATTGGGAGGCATCTCAATTGGGGGTTGTTCATTTTGTCACAAAGGGATTGAATATCTTTACCGAGCACTACAGCGCAGTGAAGGCAGATGTCCCGGATCCAGAAGATCCCGCAACGCAGCTCAACACCGATCTGATTCAGACGCTGGAACGGTGCGATCAGGTGATTGTCGTCGGCGAAGCGTTATCCCATTGCGTCGCAAGTACGGTGCGGGATGTTGCCGCCGAGCTTGGAGACGAGGGGACAGAGAAGTTAGTAATCCTTGAGGATTGTTCCTCAAATGTCCTTGGCTTTGAATCACTCGGCGATGCATTCCTGCACGATATGTCACAATTGGGGGTGACCATTACCAACAGTGTAGACTTTATGCGGTGAATCGTGAGGGGATTGATGATGAAACTGAAACGCAAGCCCAAGACATTCACAGGAACCGTTGTCCAAAACCTTACGCCGGGCAGGGGCACCACTTGCATTACGCTCTGACAGCGTCGCAATACTGCCGCAGGTTCGCCTTGCCAAGTTTCTCATAAACCGCTTCTCGCAGCCGATGTTGTTCCAATCCAGAGTCTTCCTTCAGCATCCGCTCGATATCTTCTGTTTCTCGGAGTTGAAGTGGCAATGACTCTGCATTCAACTGACGCAGGACGAGCCGTGCGCCGAGCGCTGCTGCTTCTCGGATAGACATGGTGTCGGTCTTATCCACCGTGTCAAACGCTGTGTGCCCAAACCCTCTGCCGGCTGGACGACCAATCGTTGTTATGCTACCGGTCGGAATACCTTTCAGGAAATAGGGGTAGTGATCTGAATAGCAACTGATACCTTGTCCAACGGAGATGTCTTGTCCCATCTCTTCGGCTGCGTTTTCAATGAACGATTCAAAATCTGGCAGTCGGTGAAGCTGAATTCCCTTTCGTCCGCCGGGGCTGCCGGCAGAATCCAAATTCCAAGCAAAGCGGAGGTGCGTGGGATTGTCGCCCAACTGTTGGGCATCATGGTACGCGCCGAATAACCCTACCTCCTCATTGCTCCAAGCGATAAATCGTACGGTGCGAGCCAACTCATCCCCTGCATAAGCCGACAGCACACGTGCCATCTCTGTAACGACCACCATTCCACTGAGTGGATCATTGGCGCCCTGCGAGATGTCGTGTCCATCGTAATGACACCCAACAATGATGACCTCTTCGGGATGCGTTTTGCCAGGAATTTCCCCTACAATGTTCCACGCTGTTGTGCGGCGGTATTCATCGGTGGTCTTGATTCTTACACGCACTGCACCGTTTTGCCGAGACAGGCGGTGAAGAAATTCACCTGTCTCATAGGAGATTCCGATGCCGGGTATGACCGCTTCGTGATTCCAGCCAACGGTACCGGTGACATCGCCGTAGCCGGGATAGTGATTCTGAAAGATGAATCCGTTTGAGTCGTATAAAATAGCGCGATCATACTTCTCCATACGGTGGATTCCACCGCTCCGAGAAATGACAATATTGCCTGCAAGACGATTTTTCTCTTTCTTAAAATCTTTCTCAACCCCTTCATCGACGAAAACGAGATTTCCCTCTACCTCTGCAGCTGGACAATATGGCAGAGAGATGCACGCCACTTCGCGCGCTATAGGGCTGAGAATCTCCAAGGTCGCCGCCCCTCGATACCATCCATCGTAATCGTAGGCATCTTTATGGACGCTAGCCAGTCCATACGCGGCAAATTTCTCTTCCAATAAGTCAGCAGCGAGGGCCGCACCTTCCGTTCCACCGAATCGCGATCCAAAATCGTCACAAAGTGTCGTCAGCAACGCCATCGGTTCAGTTGAGGTGTATATATCCCCAACAATTTTTTGGTCTAGTTGGAGATAAGGATTGGTCGTTGGCATGTGCTTGGTTCTCCTTCCATCTTTTGCCGCGTCTTGGGAAATCACCAAGTGATAGATTTTTCTTTCATTCCGAACTTCCAACCTCGACAGGGTAGGGATCAAGCGACTCAGTTTTTCAGTTCACGTCTGGCATTGCTTCCACCTCTCCGGAGGTATCGCGCTGCATTGTCGGTCTGATAACCACTGACGGGAGGTTAGTCCGTCGTGGAAGACTTGCCATGAGACAGATTGTCGCTGAAGTTTCATCGACATCCACCATTTCGGGGCGAGTTTCGTCGGGAGGGGGAACGGGGCGCTTATCGAGGATAGGTGTGTCAACCTCGCCGGGAATAATGACGCTTGCCCGAATGCCGGTGTTCCGAAGATCGACATTGAGAAATTCGGTGAAATTGATGACTGCTGCCTTGGCAGGACCGTACGCTAATCCGCTAAAAGGTCCAGGAGTTACGCCAGCCAGAGACGAGACGTTGATAATAGTGCCCTGCTTCGCCTTCAGCATGGCGGGGACTACCGCCTGTGTGCAGTAAATCGTGCCAATCAAGTTGGAGTTGAAGACGCTACGAATCTCCTCCGGCGTGATGGTCAGCAGTCTCCGATTTTTGGAGCTGTGACCAGCGTTGTTTACCAGCACATCAATCCGACCAAAGGTGTCGAGCACATCCCTTGCCATCTGATGCACAGCGTCATGGTCAGCAACGTCCAATGCACAGGCTATGGCTGTGCCGCTGTCGGCGATAATCTCATCTCTAACCGCCTCGACCTTTGCCGCTGTTCTACCGACCAGTACGACCTTGGCACCTTGCTGTGCCATCATTATTCCTGCGCCGCGTCCGATGCCGCTGCCGCCGCCGGTGATGATACAAACTTTATCTTGTAAACTCATCTGTCACCTCATGAATGATTGAATGGTTGAAGTGGGGAATGTTCGATTATATCCCTATCCTATAATTTGGCGTGTCAGCCAGAAGCTTTAAGATTGTTCAATAGAGGCATTGCCCCATGCTTTATGTCCTATTTGTCTATACCTAACAAATCGAAGATAAACGCATACTCAAAAGCCATCTCCTTCAAGTAGTCGTATCGTCCCGAAGGACCCCCATGGCCCGCACCCATCTCAGTTTTGAGAAGCAGCCGATTATCCCCGGTTTTTAACGTCCGTAACTTCGCTGTCCATTTGGCAGGCTCCCAATAGTGCACTCGTGGATCGTTGAGTCCCGCTGTCACCAATATATGTGGGTACGCTTTCGCTTCGATATTGTCATAGGGCGAATATGATTTGATGTAATCGTAAAACATTTTCTCGTTGGGGTTGCCCCACTCATCATATTCGATGATTGTCAACGGGATGGAGGCATCAAGCATGGTGTTGACCACATCCACGAAAGGTACTTTTGCAATAACAATCTCGAAAAGTTCCGGACGTATATTTGTAACTGCGCCCATGAGCAGCCCACCGGCACTACCACCTTGAATAACCAGCTTGTCGCTCGCAGTATATTTCTCAGCGATTAAATTCTCGGCACAGGCGATAAAGTCAGTGAAAGTGTTCTTTTTATGCAGAAGTTTGCCTTTTTCGTACCAAGTCCGTCCCATCTCTTCGCCGCCTCGAATATGAGCGATAGCGTATATGAACCCACGATCTAACAGGCTCAATCGGTTGGATGAAAAATAGGGGTCGCTGTTAATGCCGTAGGAGCCGTATCCGTATAAAAGCAGCGGATTTCCCCCGTCTTTGGTCAGCCCTTTTTTGTAAACTATCGAGATAGGAACAGGGGTGCCATCTGCCGCTTTGGCAAAAATTCGTTCGGATTCATAAAGAAATGGATCATATCCGCCGAGGACTTCGTCCTGCTTTTTCAATTCGCGGGTCCTAGCGTCCATCTCGTAATCAAAGACCGACATCGGGGTAACGAGCGAGGCGTAGTTAAAACGGAGGGTAGTCGTATTGAACTCCGGGCTCCGCCCTTGCCGGACCGTATAGACGGGCTCAGGGAAATCCACCGCGTGCTCTTCGCCTGTAGTGAGGTTACGCACCCGAATTTTTTGGAGCCCTTCTTCTCGTTCAGAAATTACCAGATGATTCTGAAAAGCACTGACGCTGTCCAGCTTTACCGCCTCCCGATGGGGAATAACTTCTTCCCAATTCGCCCGCGACGGATTGTCCACAGAAGCACACATCAACTTGAAATTCACCGCATCCGAGTTGGTGACAATGAAGAATTGATCGCCGTGATGCTCAACGGAATACTCCAATTCCAGCTGGCGTGGCGAAACGACTTTGAAATCGCCTGTGGGTTGATCAGCTTCTAGATAGTGGACTTCAGAAGTGTTGATGTTCTCCAACTCCATCAGCAGATAAGCCTTGCTTCTCGTCTTGGAAATATCGAGAAAAAATGACTCATCTATCTCATGGTAGATAAGAGGGTCTGCTGCCGGATCGCTGCCGAGTTGGTGCCTGTAAAGTTTATACGGACGTTTTGCGGCATCTAGTGTGGTGTAAAAAAGGGTCTGATTATCACTTGCCCATTCGACGCTGTAGTAGGTGTTTGGAATTTGATCTCCTAACAGTTGACCGGCGGTCAGGTCTTTGATATACAGGGTATAACTCTCTCCGCCGGTCGTATCGGTGGAATAAGCCAACAGTTGATGGTTCGGGCTGATTTTATAGACACCTACTTCCAGATATTCATGCCCTTCGGAAAGTGCGTTCTGATCTAGGAGTATCTCCTCTGTTGCCTCCAAGTTTCCCTTCTTTCGGCAATAGATTGGATACTGTTTGCCCTCCTCGGTGCGAGTGTAATAGTAGTAGTCATCAATTTTTTCGGGAACGGAGAGATCTGTTTCTTTGATTCTTCCTAAAAGCTCTTGATACAGTTGTTCCTGAAAATCCTCGGTATGCTGCATCATCGCTTCGGTATATTTGTTCTCGGCTTCGAGGTATGCAATGACTTCCGGATTCGATTTCTCTCTGAGCCAAAAATAGTTGTCAACACGCGCTTCACCGTGCACAGTGTCCACTTTTGGGTCAGTTTTTGCAACGGGAAGGGTTAAAGTCGCTCCCGATGGAATCCGGGCAGCGGTGGCTAACCAATACAGTAACATCTGATATGGACCTCCTTGAGTTGATTGGACGGATTTCAATCCAGATAGTCCATCTCCGGACGGCGTTCCCAACGAAATTGGTCTTGCGGTTTAGTGTGTCCTGCCCAAGTTCGGATTATCTCTAGGTCTGCGCGTTTTTGTGCCATCTTCTCGGCAACTGCTTCGGGATCCCAACCTTCCAGAACCTCGGCGGTCAGTCGCTCCCGTATCTCTTGGCAACTTGCGTCTTGCGCTCGATCCAATAGTTCGTCAGGATCATCAGCGAGATTGAACAGCTGCGGCTCTTGACCGTGATAGTAATTCAGCTTCCACTCGTCCCGCCGAATCATCCGGTGCAAACAATCTTCATAGGTACAGTATTCGGAGAAGACGAGATCCTCCCACTCTGTATCGGGATGACGCACCAGCTCAAGTACGCTTCTGCCGCGAGCGTTGGGTAGGGGTGGTGCACCGAGAGCTGCCAGCATTGTTGCGTTTAAATCGAGCGAACTTAGAACACGATCGCACTGGACGCCTTCCGGCAAGGCACCAGGCCAAGAGAGAATCGCCGGTACTTTAACCGAACCCTCGTAGAACGTGCGCTTCATCCACAGTCCGTGTTCGCCCACCTGATCTCCGTGGTCGGAACTGTAAATGATAAGTGTATTTTCGGCTAGGTCATTCTTTCGGAGTGCGGTAAGAATTTCACCAATCATTATGTCCATCCGTGTCACCAACGCCCAGTATGCTGTCCGTGCGCTCAGGATCTCTGCTTCAGGAACATCTGTGAGACCTCCCCACTCTTTCCACCACTTAAAGTAGGGGTGGAGCGTATCGGAGAACGGTTCGGGATGTTTGGGAAGGGTCATGACATCTCGATAAAGTTCATAATCCTCCCGACGCGCCACATATGGCGAATGGGGGAGCATGAAGCCTACCGAGAGGGAGAACGGCTCTGTTGGCAAACCAGCCCGCTTTTGGACACCCAACCGGTTCAGGTAATTTACGGTTGCAGCGGTCACATCCTCGTCGTGGACTTGATAGCTGCTTTGACCGGATCCCGATTTTTGCAGGCTAGCACGCAAATTTTTCGGTGCTTCCCCACTGCCAGGATAATTACCCCCATGATCGCCGACTAGACGCTCCGCATAGCCGTGCAGTTGGTCGGGACCTAGTCCGTGCATCCGGCCGATTAGCACCGGATAGTATCCTGCCGCTCCCATCGCATGTGCGAGCGTGGGCACACCGGAATCCAAGATATGGTTGTTCGTCCAGACCTCGATCTCAGATGGATACCGTCCCGCCAACATTGACATCCGTGACGGCACACAGACAGGTGAGGGGCAGTAGACGTTTGTAAAGAGAACTCCCTGTGCCGCCAAACTATCGAGATTCGGTGTCTGCACCAATGGATCGCCGTAACAACCGATGACGGCAGGGTTGTGTTGGTCGGAATGGATATACAAAAGATTCGGGCGTTCTGTGTCTGTTCCCATCGTTTTCATACCTTTTACTTATTCTAGGGAAAGGCATATGTCCTCCGCCGGGACGCTGCCGAATTTTACCCAACTTACAACAACGTGAAAGCGAATGGATTCACCCAAGGTATACCTGCACCATAGAAATCGAATGCGGTGGCAGCGTAACCGTGAATGGATTAGACGGCACCTCCAATTCCCGTTTCACCAGTTTTACGTTTTCTTCATCGAAGTCATTTATCACTTGCGGATCTTCGCCGGTAATCTCAAATAGGATACCGTCGCTCTTGAGATTCCCATGTTGGTTTTCGACTGTGACCGGTAACGCCTCCGTCCGATGCCTGTTAATCAGGTTAATCGAGATGCGCCCGAGCTCCGGCTGATAGCTCGCAGAGGCATCAAGGTATGGAACTTTACCGTATTGTTCCGTTTCAAAACAGTCCGAATCCCAGTGTACATCGAGGGCAATCGTTCCATTTTCGAGGGTGTGGAGTTGTAGGGGCCAAAAGATTGTCTGCAAAAACAGTCCTTCTGTGTTTGTGTGAATTGGTGCAATGACGTTTACCAGCTGTGCCATATTCGCCAGCTTGATTGCGTCGGCATGACGCAGGAACGCATTGAGGAACATCCCGACCGCCAAGGCATCCTGCAATGTGTATCGCTCATGCTGCGGATGCTCAGGATCATGGCTATACATTACGTTCCACTCATCAAAAGCGATTTTCAGCTTCTTCCCATTCTCCGAATAATACACACCAAGGTCGATGACCCCACGAGCTGCGCGGATAAATTTCTCAATATGTTCAGATGCGGCCATGTACTCATAATAGCCACCGTACCAATCGCCAACGTACATGTGGATAGCGAGGTAATCAGCGATGTCCGCCAGTTTTTCGACCACCACCTGATTCCACTTCATATCGGAGGCATTTTGCTCAAATGAACCGCAGGCAGCCAGTTCAATATTTTTGTCAACCAGCTTCATAACTTTTGCGTACTCATACGCAAGGGCAGCGTATTCCTTCGCTGGTTTGTGTCCAATCTTCCAGTGCCCTGAAACCTCGTTGCCCAATGCCCAATATTTCACGCGATACGGTTCGTCGTACCCATTTTTCCGACGGAGGTTAGCATAGTAGGTATCTTCCACCCCGTTGCAGTATTCCACCCAATGCTGTGCCTCGTCCATTGTGCCGTTTCCCATATTGACGCAGATATACGGTTCCGTCCCGACTTCACGGCAAAATTGGATAAACTCGTCTGTCCCGAAATGGTTCGATTCGACCGTGTTCCACGCCAACTCCATCTTGCGGGGACGTTCATCCTTGGGGCCGATGCCATCCATCCAGTGGTATGCTGAAACAAAGTTCCCGCCGGGCCAACGAATATTCGGCACCTTCAGTGACTTAATCGCTGCAAGAACATCCCGCCGAAAGCCCCTTTCGTCCGCCAATGGCGAGCCTTCTTCGTAGATGCCACCGTAGATGCAACGCCGCAGGTGTTCGATGAAATTCCCGTAGATGTTCGGATCGATCTCGTCGATCTGCCGACGTGGGTCAACCAAGATTGTCGCCATGTTCCTTCCTTTTCCTACCAGAACCAGACCACATACAACGGTGTCTCGATAATCACGCTCAGAATTGACCAGTAGCACCCACTCACAACATCTCCCAAAATAAGTCCGAGGAAGAAAGGCAGGAAGCGCCGGTATAAACGTGCTCCGCCAACCTTGAAGACGATGAACTTAATGGTTCCACATAGAATTAAGGCGAACCAGTAGTGATCCATTGTACCGCCGTTGATACCCATCGCATATCCGACCGGGTGCAGGGGCCACCAGATAAATTTGAGCCGCAGAAGCCCCAGCAGTATGGTAAATATGAATCCTAAACCGATTGCGAAAGTGCCAAAAATGTCTGTTTCACGAGGGAATTGGAACCAACCGGAGAGTTGATTGTAAACACCCTGTCCCGGTCCCAACACCTGTCCAGGAGCGTCTACCGCAATTGAGGCACCAAAATCGTACAGGCAGTAGAGATAGACAAGAAAAGCGATGAAAACACTGGGGGCAATTCCAAGGAGCATAATCAGCATCAATCGACGATTATTAATTCCGGTGCGTTGAGCAAGTTTGAAGCCCTCAAGCTGGTGGGGCATTGGATGGCTCCGGTTTGAGCCGTTGAACCACGAAAACAGCGAAAACAGCGTCAGGTCGCTTTTGCCGAATGCTGTCACGCCAGCTACCGATGTCAGGATTGTTTGCGGATTGACGCCCCCCATGTTGTGCACGGGTGGACCAAGTTCGGCGCGAATGCGTGTGACAGCCGCGGCAATTATCATGTATAAACCAAAAAAGAGTGGGAACACCCATGCGGACATTCCCGCTTGACTGGAAATCACATAGAGAAGAACGAGACAGATCACGATGCCAATGACGGCGGATCGATAGCGCATCGGTTCTTGCGAATCATCGAGGGGTGTGTTCATGCCGATGACCCGCTTCAAAATTTCCCGGAAATGTTTCCGGCCCGCCCAAATTGCCATTGCGATAATCGCAAGGAACGCCCCAACTGCCTGGTTCGGCTGGAAGGGATAGTAGGGGATCGTATACAACCCAACAGCTCGCCCACCAATGAATTGTGCTTTTCTTACCCAGTAGAAGAACGCCATTGAGAAACTTAAATCGATCGGCAGCAGAAAACACAATCCGATCATAAACAACCTTAAATGAAAATAGGTCGTCCCAATTGCATCCCACGGTTCGTTATTCAGCCACAAGGCGAGATCTGCGGTCGGTTCACGGATCGGTATCAGTGGGACGGAGGGATACAGAAAATTGAGTCCGTTGATAATTTCGATTGTCGCCGCAATTCCAAACCCCCACCACATTGCACGATTCTGAAAGAAGCTCATCCCCGGAGCCGTCATATCGAGCGGCAACTGAGCAATCGGATACGGCATCCTTTCATGCTCAATCCATTGACGTCGGATTAAGACATTCAGGAAGGCGACCAGAAAGAAGATTAGCGTGGCGATTGCTGTCCAACTTAGGATAGGAACTATCCAGTAGCGTAGATAACCATCAGTGAAGAAATTCGCGCCACCTTCGTAAAATGGGCGTGCCGCCTCGGTGTGTTCCATGACAAGCCATTTTGGGAGATGGGGATGGATCAGTTGTCTCCATTCATTCTCAGGTGAAGCAAACCAGAACGCGTGGGTGAGTGGGCCCATCAAACTCACCATGTTATCGTGAGCGATCACCGATGTCGTTGTCGCCATCATAATATAGATGACAAGTAGTTCGGCTTGGGTCAGCGCATAAGATGGAAAAAAACGGTAGACGCCGGCGTTTACAAGGGCAAGGGTAAAGACGATGAAGATTACATTCATCGGGATGGAAGTTGCGGAGAAGTGGAAGCCGTGCCAGACCATTTCCACCATGGCAATCCAATAGGCGTTCACCGGCATTAGGATAAATCCTAATAGCACAGCGCGTAGAGTAATCTGCGACTCGGAACGCGGGGATGGAGATGTTTTCATTACTCCTCCAAGATGGGTACCTGACCAGCTGAATCGCTCCTTTGATGTAATCGGTTCGACGGATTAAACTGAGATGTCAAAGCTGACAGTCAACCAGAAGTATCACGTCAGAGAATTGAGGCGTATGAATTATTGCGGAGCACACCCCTCGTGACGCAAAGTCTTGAGGGATCGGGATACAAGTTGAGTGGAGAAATGTCCCTAGCTGGACAAGCTGCGATTCTGGTGATTATAGATTAAGGAATCCTAACCACATCGTGGGCGGTCTCTGTGCTAAAGATTCGCTTTCTCTCGGATAGTGCACACCCCAAATAATTGAGGGGCAGCGTACGTATGCTGCGCTTCAATGTAAGTAGGTATGTTGTTCAGCGATGAGTCTAACCTTAGGATCGCCGCCCCGGATCTCGATAAATAACACGTCCACGGGTTAAATCGTAAGGCGAAAGTTCGACGAGAACTTTGTCTCCCGGCAGAATTCTAATGAAATTCTTCCGCATCCTACCGGAAATATGCGCTAAGATTTCATGTTTGTTGTCCAATTCAACCCGAAACATGGCATTGGGCAGGGTTTCAATCACTATCCCTTGAACTTCGATTTTATCTTCCTTTGCCCGGACCCGAGATTGGACACCATCTCTGGTTTCCGTAGTTTCTTCCTCCGCGCGAACCTCAACCTTATCCTTACGAAGATCACGCTTGTTTTTCTTTTTATTTCTGCTTTTTCCTGATCCTTGTGCAGGTCCTCTATTTTGCGCAGGTCCTCTACTTTGTGAAGGTCCTCTACTTTGTGCAGGTCTTCTGCCTCTCACTTGTATACATCTCCTTTGTACAGGTTAAATGGTTAGAACGTACGTCATAAATGGAAATTTGCCAGATTCAACCAAGCATGGCTCAAAGGGAAAGGATTTCCCTCCATTCCTATCTTTCCGTGCAAGCTAGACGATATGGACTAAAACGTCAAGTTGCAGCCTCGTGAATAACTGGATGTTTATGTGTCTTTAAGACTGAAAATCTTCCCTTTTTCAGTGACGAGTGTGCGAAGTGAATCCGCTGCTGCTTGAAGTTGAGATTGAGCATCGCTTTCATCACTACCTGTCGAAACCAAATCAACAGGCATATACTGATTGTCATCGCGTCGCAAGGCGACATAAGCTTTCAAATACAGGTTTGGGTGTTTGCCCATTACCTGTTGCAAGAGCGGTGAGACTTCCGCCTCGAACATGTTTACATAAACGCGCAACGTTGCAGTTCTCGCGCTATAGTGTTCAGCAATCAGCGGGGCAATATAGGCTTCAAAAATGGACTTCATCTCGCGCGGTGGACCGGGCATCAACGAAATCAAAGACGAATCTTTGGTAACCCGTACGCACGGTGCCCAACCGACCGGGTTTTGAAAAACTTCAGCGGTTACAGGAACGGTTGCCATATTAACCATCGCATCGGTTACGTCGTCACGGTTTGTCAAACCCCGCCTCTCCATAAAAGAGGCTAATGTTTCCTCATGTACGACAGGCTGTACCCCGAGGATTTTTGCAACAATCTGCACTGTCATATCATCGGGTGTCGGTCCGAGTCCTCCGGTTGTGAGAATCAGATCTGTTTTCCGGTGGATTGCATCCTCCATAGCTTCAAACATTTCGTCAAACTCATCCCGAAGCATCGTCACACGACGTAGCTGTCCGCCTAACTGCAGAATCTGCTGTGCAATCCAGTGGGCGTTGGTATCTTGGATCTGTCCTAGGACTAACTCGGTTCCAATTGAAAATAACTCAATGACAGGTGTGCGTTCCAACCTAACCTCCTGGTGGCTATTCATCTGCTAACCTTTAGTACTAGCTGGTGAGGATGCTGTTTCCATATCGTTAATTGTTTTCACATTTCACGCTTCACCTTCAGTCTTTGACAGGGGAGCGTATCAACAGTTGCGAACTAGTGCCGGTAGTTGCCTATCTATCATAAATTTTGGTTGAGAAATTGAAACGCCCCAACCCCGTGAAAGCTATGAGCAGCTTCAAAAACCTCAAGCCCCAACCTATCCTCGGCGCCGAAGGTGCGAAAGATTTCCTGCGCTCGGTCAAACGCAAATCGGGTGGCATCGATTGGGAAGATAGTATCTTCCGTACCGGACTCGACAAACATCGCCCGCGGGGCAATCAAGCCTGCAATATCATACATCTCCGCATGCTTGAGCACACCGGGGATATAGTTGTCGATGCAGTGACTGATACTCAAGATGCTGTCACGGTATGTATTGAAATAGCCGCTGACGACAGCAACCTTGAACCGCTCATCTATTGCTGCTGAGTAAAAAGTCGTCGTGCCGCCGCCGGAGATTCCCATGACACCGATACGGTTCATGTCAATTTCAGGACGTGTTGAAAGGTAGTCGAGAGACCGCATTGCATCATAAACCCGCCAACCGATCATCGTTTGCCCAAGCAGAAAAGCCGCCCCGGAAGAGGGTTGACACGATGAATTGCCCCCTCCCCGCTGACACGCTGCTTCGTCTCGACGATGACCAAATCCAAACTGCTCGATTGCCAACGCAGCGTAGCCACGATCGACACACTGAAGGGCAAAGTCGTTTTGGTACTCGCCGTATTCCGTCCGCATCGTGCCATCTTCCTGAATCCCAACGATGTCATCAACGCCGCGTCCATGTCCATGCAAACAAAGAATAGCGGGCCCCGGCGTTTCATAATTTTTAGGCAGCAACAGATAGCCGAACACAGTCATATTTGGACGGCTTTGAAACAGCACCGTTTCACGGGTATAGGTCGGGAACTCCTTCGTTTCCCTGATTCTAGCGTGCAATTCGCACCGCTCGTCCGGGAAACCGCCGAGAAGCTCAACCAGCTTGGCTCTCAAATCGCGCTGCCACTCCTCTGCTTCTCTACTTGTCGAAGCCTGAAACGCCAGTGCACGAGAGGCTTGATCGTACATTTCATGTGAAAAAGCTAAAGTGTCTAACTGGTCTTGCGACATCTGAAATTCTCCATTCTAATCCCACAGCCTTGTGCTGAAGTATCGCTCACCGAGATCGTTGAAGACCGTAACGATAATCCCTTCTTTAATCTCTTTAGCAACTTCATAAGCACCTTGTAGATATCCTCCGGAGGACTGTCCAACGAACCATCCCCGCTTTGCTAGACGGTTGCACATATCATACGCGTGATCGATGGTAACACAGATCTTTTGATCAATGATACCCTCGTCGAGAATCTCTGGGACGATGTCTTCAGGTCTGCCCATTGGCTTGAGACCCTCAATGCCCGGAAATTCATCAGGAACGATACCGCAAATTTGAATGTCCGGGTTGTGTTCTTTGAGGCGTCGTCCAGCGCCGGTAATTGTTCCCCCTGTGCCTACCCCTGCGACAAAGTGGGTGACCTTCCCTGATGTCTGTTCCAGAATTTCTATCGCTGTTGTATCATAATGCGCTCGCCAGTTATTCTCGTTCTTGTACTGATCGGCAAAGTAATATTTATCGGGCGTTTCTTCGTGTCGGCGGTGGACTTCGCGGAGGGCTTCGTCGTAGCCAAGGATTGCGTCCGTGTAGATGATATTTGCGCCGTGCGCTTGAATCCGCTTTTTTCGTTCTTCACTGGCGTTGCTGGGGATGACCAATTCAACTTGGTAGCCTAAAACGGTGCCGATCATGGCGTAAGCGATTGCAGCGTTTCCAGAACTCGAATCCAAGATGAACTTCTCACGCGTTAGTTCGCCGGATCGGATGGCTTCGGTCAACATACGCAGCACAGGCCGATCTTTAATGGATCCACCTGGGTTATATATCTCTGCTTTTGCATAGATTGCTACATCGGGCAACTCATCGGCAAATAGGTCTATTTTGACCAGTGGTGTATTTCCGATCTGTTGAAGCAGCGGATAGTTTGAGAGAGAAAAGGAGCCAGTCGGTTGTTTGCTCATTTAGGATGTTACTTCCTTTTTCTAACGGAGTTGTCTAAAAGATTGCTGTTGGGTAGTTTTGAAAAATGACTCGTGATATGCTACACAACTGGCTCTCCTTGAGCCAGTCGCTGCTCAACTAACGAGCGAATACAATTCCTCGCGACTTCTCCGGTCAATTTGCCGCTGAGAATGTCAGTAACTTCAAATTCCGCTAAACGCAAGGTTGGTTTTAGCCCGTGCAACGGTGGCAGCCAGTCCCGGAAGGTGTCGAAAAAGGCGCGTTGCGCAGCCCGACCGTTGAAAAACGGAAAATCCGCTGTCTTTCGTCTAAAGCGATCTGTGCCTTTCTGAATTGCCATCTCTTGATGTTTGACACACAATTGGAGGTACGCTTGACGATCAAATCCCAAAGCCAAGTCTTCTGGGTAAACACCTAAAGTCTTCTGACGAAACACCGTAAAGTGTTGCAATTCGTCAAATTCAAAGATAAAATGGTGGGGCGCGGGGAAGTAGGCATCGGGAGTTAGATATCCGTCCGCTTTTGTG
>JAKZSX010000415.1:0-2698 GCA_047517405.1 Candidatus Poribacteria bacterium
TCCCTCCTCAAACACGAGGCGCGTTCCAAACTTGACACGTCTCCCCGGCTTTACCAGTGCCTCCCAAGTATTTGCCCCCTTCTGACGGGTTAAGAGCAATTCAATCTTTGCACCGGTCGAAAGTTTCCGACCTATTAATCGCGCTGGGATGACTTTGGTATCGTTGATGACAAGCAGGGAACGACCGGGCAGAAACTCACTAATTTGGGAGAATTGTGTGTGGTGAATTTTGCGTGTTTGGCGATCCACGACCATCAAGCGGGATGCATCCCTTTGCGGACAGGGCTGCTGTGCAATCAGTGCTTCAGGTAGGCCATAGTCATAATCGGTGAGTTTCATGCTTGTTATAGTTACGGAAGGATCAGATTCGCAGCCCTCTTACAGATTAAAAAAATAGGACTTACGCAGTTGACCATTCAAAGATCTGTAGTTCGGCGATTTATCGCCGCAAGCACCCGATGAATCGGGCAGCTACAGTTAATCCCATCAGGATTTAAGGATGTAAATGGACGCTGATAAATGCAAATTGCTTTGAACCCCGAAGATACCAACAACGTCGCACTAAAGTGTATGGCTCAATCAGACGGAGCCTATCGCGCTACATGCTGGGTATTCGGGGAACACAGATCTCTTTGGTTTTTCTATCTTACCTGCGAAATCTGCGTCCGTATTTACTTTTAGAACTGAAGCGTGTAAGTCCTAAAAAATTTAGAACAGCGTCGACTGATACTGAGAATGAGACTTAGGCCGGCTAAGGCCGAGGTACTTATAAGCCGCATCCGTTGCAACCCGTCCCATCGGCGTCAAATTCAGAAAGCCAATCTTAATTAAATAGGGTTCGTAAACCTCTTCAATTGTACGCTCATCTTCACTGATGGCGATTGCCATCGCTTTCCGGCCAGCCCGTCCACGAAACTTATCGATCATAGTCCGCAGATAGATTCTATCATTGTCATCTAAGCCGAGTTCGTCAATCTTGAAAAAGTCCAACGCTTCCTGAGCAATTTCATAAGTGATAACTCCATCAGCTCTGACGGTTGCGTAATCCCTGACCTTTCTCAACATATTCTCCGCAATACGCATCGTGCCTCTTGAACGGCGAGCCAACTCGTATTCCGCTTTATCTTCAATTTTAACGGGTGGCTGCATCCGCTGGCTGAGTCGGTTAATAGCAATCTGAATCTCCTCCGGCGAGTAATAATCGAGATGGATGCGGTTGCCAAATCGATCTCGAAACGGTCCGCCTAACAATCCCTCACGGGTTGTCGCCCCCACAAGGGTGAAATGGGAGAGCGGCACGGTAATAATATCCGCCGCAGGTCCCTGACCGATAGGCAAATCTATCTTATAATCCTCCATCGCAGGATACATCGACTCCTGAACATGACCCTTCATACGATGGATTTCATCGATAAAAAAGATTGCGTGTTCTTCAAGGTTGGTTAATATTGTAGCAAGGTCCAGACGTTCCATCATGGGTCCAATTGCTGACTTTAAGCTGCTCCCCATTTCGTTGGCAACAATCCGAGCCAATGTTGTCTTACCGAGTCCGGGTGGTCCTACAAAGAGAATATGCGATAATGCTTGTCCCCTACTTTTAGCGGCTTCAATATGAATACGCAGCTGCTCCTTGATCCGCTCTTGTCCAATGAATTCATCAAGAGTCTGTGGCCTGAGATTATACTGGCTGTCCTCTAATCCTTCGTTATCCGGGTCGTTGAGAAGTGTGTGCATCTCTTTATTCATTGGTCATAATTCATTGGTCAGGATCACTGATTTAATCGAGCAAGAGCTAATCGAACCAACTCTTCCGGTTTCGCCGTAGTTCCCAAAATTTTCTGGGCATCCACGATTGCTCGTTCCGCTGCGGACTCAGAGGCTCCCAAGCCCATCAAAACCTTCACGCCCGCATCCGTGTGTTCGGTGCTGCCAATTTCATCAACTTTGGCATCAAAGCGAATCTTACGAATGGTGTTCTTGAGTTTCATAATCATCAGTTGTGCGAGTTCTTTATTGAGGCGCGGGACTCGCATCAAAGTGGCGTGGTCGCCATCACGGACTGCACGTTGAAATTCAGCGGGGGAGAGTTTTGACGCAATATTTAACGCTAAGGTAGGACCCACCCCTTTTACCACAAGGGCGGTTTCAAAAACTGTGAGTTCATCCTGTGACGTAAACCCATAAAGCTTGACTTCGTTTTCCCGACAATGATAATGCGTGTAAAGTGTGATTTCGGATCCAACTTCTGGTAACTGAGCTTCTGTACCCACTGCAATATCAACGCTGTATCCGATTCCGTTAATATCAACAATGGCTTGTTTTGGCCCCTTGACCGCTAAGATGCCCTTTACGAACGAAATCATGAGTGGATATGCCTTTCGCGCAATTGGAGTACCTTATGGGAACGTGCATGACAAATTGCTAGGGCAAGCGCGTCTGCCGCGTGGTCTGGACGAGGAATCTCCTTGAGTCTGAGTAAAAGCTTAACCATCTCTTGGACTTGACGCTTACTCGCTTTACCATATCCCACAACCGCTTGCTTGAGCTGAGCAGGCGTATAGCTATAGACCTGCCGATTTGTACTTGCAGCAACAAGTTTAGTGACACCTCTCGCCTCTCCCACAGCAAACGCACTACTCACATTCTTACTAAAGAACAGGTCCTCAAGGACAAATAACTCCGGTTGATATTCGGTAGC
>JAKZSX010000416.1:0-14017 GCA_047517405.1 Candidatus Poribacteria bacterium
TTCAAAGCTATAGCCGAGCGTCCGGCAGGTTGCGCGCAGTGGGTTGTGAAAAAAGGTATTCATCCCCGCTTCAGGGTCTGTGCGGCTATAAAAGAAACGGAAGGCTTCACCGGACACACCCATCAGATAGGTGTATGAAACCTCTTCCTTGCGGTGCTTCAGCGCTTCATGCACAGTGTGGATATAGTCTATCGGTTGTTCTGTTGTCAGCGGTTGACTTCCTTGATACATTGTTACTTCTCCCGGCTTTTTTCAGCCTTTGTGTTGCATTTTCTCCAACATAGAATGATGGTGGAGTGTGGAGTAAAATAGTCTCCAGCATAGCGATACGGGACGGCTATGGCGCATAAACTGTGCCAACGTCGGCGACGAGGTCTATAAATAGGGTTTAGCCTTGCTATGACTGATCTTCTGGGAGAGAGTGTTGAACGGAACGGAGTATTTGGATTGTTTCAAAATGTGACAGGCGCGGATGGTCAGACGGGGGTATTTTGAGAGAAAAGGAGGGCTGCAGCGCGTCAGCACTGGCTTTGGGCTTGATATGTTGCATTTTGCAACATGATACATTTTGCAACGGTGCGGTATGAAGTGTAGAGGCATTTTTCCTATTGTCAATCACCGATGATAGGTGTTAAAATACCTCTGAGCGTAAAAAAACGCGTAATCTTAGATTTGAAGGGAAACATGCAGGTGGACATGAACCGAGCCAAACTTGTCGTCGGCTCATTGATAGCAGAATCGGGGCAAAGCGTCGAAGGGCATTTGAAAGTGGGGAATATGCAGGATGGCACACCCTCCCGATTGCCGATAGTTTTAATTAACGGTGCACAAAGTGGGAAAACGTTCTACCTACAAGCAGCGAGCGATGGGGACGAGCTCAACGGGATTGCCGTCATCCACGAGATTTTACGCCAGATTAGCCCCGATAGTCTGCGAGGCAGAATTATCGCTGTTCCGATTGTGAATTTTCACGCATTTCACGCTAGACAAGCCCACAGTCCCGTCGATAACATGAAAATGAATCGATGCTTCCCGGGACGCCCTGACGGCACCTCCAGTGAGCGAATTGCTTACAAGCTCTTTCATACAGCCATCCGCCAAGCCGATTACTGCATTGACCTGCATCAAGGCGGAGTCCACCCTATGATCGATGAGGTTCGGGTGCGTGTTGACCCAAAACACCCGCAACATGCAGCCTGTCTTGAGTTGGCGCGTATCTTTGGGATGGGTTACATCTTTGATCAGAAGGGACCGAAGGGACAACTTGCACAAGCTGCGCCGGAGGTTGGTATTCCAACGATTGATCCGGAGTTAGGTGGGTGTCACGGTTGGGACGCTACTAGCATCGCAAAAGGTGTGCAGGGTGTACTGAACATCCTCAAATACTACGGCTTTATCGACGGCGAGCCGAAACTGCCCCAGCAGCAGGTCATTATCAATCGGTTTGTGTCACTTTGTAGTGACCAGGGCGGTTTTGTGTACTACCAAGCTGACCTGTATGAACGGGTTGAAGTGTATCAGCCGATCGCGGAAATCTACGATGTGTTTGGTCATCTGCGGGAAACTATCCGGGCTCCCGAAAGTGGCATCTTCTGGTCGCGTCCGGTATACCCGATGGTTGCCAGCGGTGAATCGGTTGGGAAGATCGGTATTCCGTCTAAGCACATCTAGTAGAAGAAAAGGACTCATGTCAAAAGAAAATGGAAAACGCGAAGAGCGTGAAACGTGATGCGTGAAAACTATTGTGTATTGCTCACACCAGAAAAATGCCCTTCACTTTAAAGACCACCCTATCACCTTTCCATTCGCGCTAAAATACCAACCCAATTCTCCCCGCTTTGCGTCGCTTCACTTCTTTCTTTCAGTTGACGAATTTCAAGCACTTGGAAGCCGTTTGCGCCCAGCTGGGTTTCGATCTGCTGCGTTTCCGTTGCAAGTATTCCCGACAGTATCAACCGTCCCCCCGGCTCAAGGAATTTCGGACATCTAGGAATCATCGGCAGGAGGACTTTCGTGAGGATATTGGCGACGATGAGCGGATATTTCGGCAAAAGCAAATCTCTCATCCCTGTCTTTTCAGGGAGTGTAGAAGCCATCTGCTTTTCAAGTGCGTTCAGTCCATCGCCATGATACAAACGGATGACTGATTCCACCTTGTTGAGTTGAATATTGCTTTGGGCAATTGGAATTGTTGTCGCATCCAAATCAACGGCATCAACCCGCTTGGCTCCCAGCTTGACGGCTGCGATTGCCAAGATTCCAGAACCTGTGCCAATATCGGCGACGACATCGGTGTCCGCGATGGCTATTTCCAGTAATTCCAACGCGAGTTGTGTCGTGGCGTGTTGCCCTGTGCCGAATGCCATGCCCGGATCCAATCGGATGAAGACCTCAGAGGGTTGAGGCACAATATCATCCCATGTCGGCGCAATAACCAAGCGTTTTCCAATCCTTTGAGGCGGAAAGGCTGATTTCCACTGCTCTGACCAATTATCCGCCTCAATGGACTTTAGCGAGACCTTTGCAGGCTGTGCATCGATTCCTGCTTGAGTTAAGTTGGTTAAAAATTCGCGCAGATCTTGAACTCGCGCGCCAATGAGGTCGTCCGTCGGAAAGTAGGAGATTAGTGTGACGGTAGGAGCGTTTGAGGCAGGGCTGTCTTTTATCTCGACACCTGTAGCATCGTGTTCAAAGAGATAGTTTGCGACAGCGTCCGATGCCTCTTGAGAGGTTGCGATTGTTACCTGAGCCCATTTCATAGCTCTTTGATCAGGGAGTTCACTGCTGCGGTTTCACAATCCATACGAAATCATCAGCTTTCGTCTTCATCATGACGATTGAAAAGGTGTCCGAGCTTATCGAAAAATCTTGAATGTTCTTCGGCTCCACCTTCATGGCGAGCTAGTACAAACGCTTCCAAAATCTCTTTTTCTTGCTCTGTTAAGTTCCTCGGGGTTTCGACTTGGATTTCAACGATGAGATCCCCGTAGCCGTAGTGGTTGTAGTGGGGAACGCCTTTATGGGGAATGCGTAATCTCTGACCAAACTGTGTGCCGCTGGGAACCGTGAGTTTGGTTGTGCCGTCAATCGTGGGGACTTCAATTGTGGTGCCGAGTGCAGCTTGTGGGAATGAAATCTTCGTGCTTGTCACCAGATTATTGTTTTCGCGCACAAAAAGTTCGTGGGGTGCCACATGGACCATAACAAAGAGATCGCCGGGCGGTCCGCCGTTGACTCCCGCCTCGCCTTCACCCCGCATCTGAATCTTAGCGCCGGTGTCAACGCCCTTGGGGATACGAACCTTAATCTGACGAACCTTCCGAACAAGTCCCTGACCGTGGCACTCATTACAAGGGTTTGGAATCACCCTGCCGTCACCCTGACAACGTGGACAGGTGCGTGACATACTAAAGAAGCCCTGTGTCCGTGTGACCTGTCCACGTCCAAAGCACTCTGGGCAGGTCTCAGGTTTGGATTCAGCTTTAGCACCAGTACCGTGGCAGGTTTGACAGGTCTCCAAGCGAGGGACATCAATGGTCAAGGTTGTTCCAACTATGACATCCTCTAAAGAGACTTGCAGATCATATTGCAGACTCCGCCCACGTTTGGGACCTCTTTGCCTGCGGCTAGACCCCCCAAATCCGAAGAGATCGCCGAAGTCACCAAAAATATCTCCGACAACATCTTCAAAGTCGCCAAAATCAGATCCGCCGGCCCCCATCATCCCTTCTAGCCCTGCATGACCAAACTGGTCATAGCGGCTACGCTTCTCGGCGTCACGCAATATCTGGTAGGCTTCGGTTGCCTCTTTGAATTGTTCTTCGGCTTCTTTATTGTCGGGATTCTTGTCAGGGTGGTATTTAATTGCTAGCTTACGATAAGCTTTCTTGATCTCATCTTCGCCTGCATTTTGGCTAACATTGAGCACTTCATAATAGTCGCGTTTTTGCGCCATGGGTCCTCCCCACTATTTTTTATCTTTCTGGTCGTCCATGTCTTGATCGACAACTTCCGCTTCAGCATCAACAACAGTTTCGTCCGATGTTTCTGATGTTGTCGTTGCATCTTCTGTTTCTGTTGTAGCCTCGGATTCGGCTGCTGCTTGGGCATACATGGCTTCTGCTAATTTATGACTTGCCTGCGTCAACGTCTCGGTATCCGCCTTAATGGCTTCGATGTTATCTCCGTTCAACGTCTCCCTTAACTTCTCGATCGCACCCTGAACTTCGTCACGATCTGCTTCAGAGATTTTATCCCCATATTCGTTGAGGGATTTTTCCGTGCTATAGATTAGCGAATCGGCACTGTTGTGAACCTCAGCTGCTTCTTTCCTTTGTGAATCCTCATCGGCGTGTTCTTCGGCGTCTGTAACCATTTGGTCGATTTCCTCGTCAGACAAGCCGCTTGAGGATTCGATCCGGATTTTCTGCTCTTTCCCTGTCCCAAGATCTTTTGCAGAAACATGCACAATACCATTCGCATCGATATCAAAGGTTACGTCAATCTGTGGCACCCCACGCGGTGCTGGGGGGAGACCTATCAAATCAAATCGGCCGAGCGTGCGATTATAAACTGCCATATCTCGCTCGCCCTGTAGGACATGTATACTCACAGCTGCTTGGCTATCCGAAGCTGTTGAAAAGGTTTGGCTTTTCTTGGTTGGGATGGTGGTATTTCGCTCAATCAGGCGAGTGAAGACACCGCCAAGTGTTTCGATGCCAAGTGAAAGGGGCGTAACATCAAGCAGCAACACATCCTTGACCCCTTCATCGCCGGATAGAACACCGCCCTGGATTGCTGCGCCAATAGCGACCACTTCGTCAGGGTTGACCCCTCTGTGTGGCTCTTTACCGAAAAACTGCTCAACCGCTTCCTGCACCTTCGGCATCCGCGTCTGACCGCCGACCATTACAATTTCATCAATGTCCGATGGGTGTAACTCGGCATCAGCGAGGGCTTGGCGACACGGCTCAATTGCTCGATCAATGAGATTTGCGGTGAGCTGCTCTAGTTTTGCGCGTGTGAGTGTGAGATTCAGATGTTTGGGACCGCTTGCGTCTGCGGTGATGAAGGGCAGATTAATCTCTGACTGTAGTGCCGTTGATAATTCACACTTCGCTTTTTCCGCTGCTTCTCTCAGACGTTGGAGCGACATTGGGTCTTGCCGCAAATCTATGCCGTTTTCGTTGAGGAATTCTTCGGCTAACCAATCGACAATTTCCTCATCGAAGTCATCGCCGCCCAAATGCGTGTCTCCGTTTGTGCTTTTGACCTCAAAAATGCCTTCGCCAATCTCAAGGATCGAGATGTCAAAGGTGCCGCCACCTAAATCGTAAACGGCGATTTTCTGATCTGTCTTTTTATCTAATCCATAGGCGAGAGAGGCGGCTGTCGGTTCGTTAATGATTCGCAGCACTTCTAGTCCTGCGATCTGTCCAGCATCTTTGGTGGCTTGGCGTTGCGCATCATTAAAATATGCGGGGGCCGTAATAACAGCTTGTGTCACCGTTTCGCCGAGATACGATTCCGCTGTCTCCTTCATTTTACGCAAAACGAGTCCTGAAATCTCAGGAGGCGCGTACTCACGACCATCAATCTTGATTCTCGCTTCGCTACCGCTGCCCTCAATTACCGCATAAGGCACCCGCTGAATTTCCTCTTTAACTTCGTTGTAGCGTCTCCCCATGAAACGTTTGACGGAAAAGACGGTGTTCTGTGGGTTTGTCACCGCCTGCCGTTTTGCGACCTGTCCAACAATCCGTTCGTCATCTTTCGTAAAGGCGACAACAGACGGGGTGGTGCGATTACCTTCAGCATTTTCGAGGACCTTGAGTTCCCCACCGTCCAAGACGGCGACACATGAGTTCGTTGTGCCGAGGTCTATGCCGATTACTTTACTCATTCGATTCTTCCTCCTCAATGCCCGGAGCTTCGCTTTCCGCAACCTGTTCGCCCTTTCCCTTAGAGACCGAAACCATCGATGGGCGAATCACGCGATTATGTAACATATACCCTTTCTGCCACTCTTCAATGACTCTATTTTCGGGGACATCTTCCGATTCGACGTGCATCACTGCTTCATGTTGCATAGGATCGAACAGTTCATTGACGGCTTCAATCGGAGTAACACCGCGCTTTTCAAAGGCACTGAGAAAGCCCTTGTGAATCATCTCAACTCCCTCAACAAGGGCATCAAAATCTTGAGATTCTTTTGTCGACTGAATCGCTCTTTCGATACTATCGATCGTTGGAACCAACTCTTTCACGAAGCTTTCAAGTGCGTATTTTAAGGATTCCTCTTTCTCGCGTTCAGCTCGTTTTCTTGAATTATCGAACTCCGCGATTGTGCGGAGCATCTGGTCGTGTCGTTCCTCAGACTCCGCTTTATATGCCTCATATTCAGCTTTAAGATTGGCAAGCGCTTCCGCTTCGGGTGATGCTTCCGAATCAGCGTCGATTGGTTGGGTTTCTGTCTCCTCCGAATCGGTTGTTTGTATTTCTATTTGTATTTCTTGTTCTTCTGTATCTGTTTTTTTATCTTCTGACATACACATGACCTCTCTAAGGAATAGCTACAAAATGACTCCCGCATTTCGCTGATACTAAAGTGATTCTTCAAACAGTTCGTTAATCATCTGGGAAGTAAATCTGACAATTGATACGATGCGTGGATACGCCATCCGGGTCGGTCCGATAACACCTATCGTCCCCAACTGATTTCCGCGCGCCCGGTAGCTTGATCTGACGATACTGCACATTTCCATGCCTTCACAGCCGTTTTCGCTGCCAATAAGCACCTGAATTCCGAGCGGTTCTTGCCGGACGGACAACATATCGGCAACCTGTTCTTTTCGTTCTAAGACCCGAAATAGTGATTCGATTTTCTGGACTTCTCCAAACTCAGGGTGACTGAAGAAGTTGGACGTGCCATCAATGTAGACATGGGTCTCCTGCTCTAGCGCAAAAGTATTCTGTGTTACCACCGCTATTGGATCGGATAGGTGTTGATCGAAAACAGCTTTCAATTTCACAGGGTCCTGTGAGATCTGCCGTATCTGTTTCAATGGCAGGCCTGCTAACTTTTCATTCAGTATCCGGTTTATCTGGTAGAGTTCCACATCGGACAGATTTTTAGGGATGGAAACGACCTGATTTTTGACAGCGCCGGAAGCCATCAGTAAGACCGCAAGTATATGCTCGCTATCAATCGAGATAAGCTCAAGACGGCGTAGAATACTCTCATGCAACTCTGGAGTCAAGACGACGCCGATATGATGCGAAATCGCAGACAAAATCTTGGATGTCTGCTCCATAATCTCTTCAAAATCGCGGCGAGATGAGGCGTATCTATTTCGGATAAATTGCCTTTCCTTTCGACTCAACTTCTGGTCGGTCATCAGGCTATCGACATAGACACGATAGCCTAGCTCCGTTGGGATACGCCCAGCGGAAGTGTGCGGCTGCGTCAGATAGCCAAGCTCCTCCAGATCTGCCATAGTATTCCGAAGTGTTGCCGCACTTAACCCCATATCATAGTCCCGCACAATTTTCTGTGAGCTGACGGGCTCAGCTGTCCGGTTATAGCAATCGACAATCGCTTCTAAAACGGCATGTTTTCGAGCATCTAGCACAGGGGTTGTCAACGAGATCGCCTCAATTCACACATTTTTTTAGCACTCTATTCTTGAGAATGCTAACAAATTAAATACCATTTTCAGAGTGATTTGTCAAGCAAAATGTCACAGTTGGATAAATTAACTATTCACAATCGCTAGGTTCTGTTGATATTTGGTAAGTTGAATCCAACTGGGCAGGCACAAGACCTGCCCCTACATTTATGACAACGCCAATACCCGGTGTGTCGCGCAACCGTGTCTGGTGAATTGAGCCTAGAACTATGGCGCGATATCGTTGGTATTTTCGGGATTCAAAGCAACTTGTGGTTACCCTCTTGTAGGTCGATTTTCCAAAATCGACAGTTTTGTATCTTGGGTTATCCCACATCTTGCCCTTTGTACTGAAGCTGATACAGCCGATAGTAGATCCCGCGCTGCTGAAGCAATTCGTTGTGCGTCCCCATCTCCCGAATCTCGCCGCGCTGCATGACAATGATCTTATCTGCGTTCTGAATCGTCGACAGCCGGTGCGCAATCACAATTGATGTCCGATTTGCCATCAGGCGGCTCAGGGCGTCCTGAATGAGGAGCTCGGTTTCGGTGTCTACACTGGAGGTCGCCTCATCGAGAATAAGAATATCGGGATCAGAAGCCAGCGCACGCGCAAAGGCGACGAGCTGCTTCTGTCCAACCGATAGGCCTGCCCCCCCCTCTCTGATTTCAGTTGCGTAGCCATTCGGCATTCTCTGCACGTACCTATCTAGATGGACCTCTTTTGCAGCGGCAATCGCATCCTCCTTTGAAATCTCCGGGTTGTTCAGAGTAATGTTCTTCTCGATTGTCCCAGAAAACAGGAAGATATTCTGCTGCACAATGTTGATGGCACGGCGGAGATCTTGCAACTCCATTTCCCGAAGATCTATGCCATCAATCAGAATCTGTCCCTTGTTCACTTCGTAGAATCGACATAGCAGGTTGATGATCGATGTTTTGCCTGACCCTGTGTGGCCCACAATTGCGACTTTTTCGCCCGCCTTCACATTGAAGGAGACATCGCGCAGGACATAATTCTCTGCGTTATAAGCGAGCCAGACATTACGGAACTCGATTTCGCCGTTTAACCCGTCCAATGCTTTGGCTGGAGTTGGGCTGACAATTGTCGGCTGCGTGTCCATCAGGTCAAAGATCCGTTCAGACGATGCCATCGCGTTTTGGAAGATTGTGTATTTCTCGCTGAGCTCACGAATGGGCCAGAACAATCGCTGGCTGTATTGGATAAAAGCGAACAATACGCCGATAGTCATCGCATCTTGTAGGATCTGACCGCCGCCATACCAGATGATAACCGCCAGCGCGAGCGAGCCACTAACCTCGATCATCGGGGAGAAGAGCGAGAAGTAGAAGATGCTACGCAGGTTTGCGCCGAGGTATTGCTTATTCCTCTCATCGAACTGTAGCCAGCTGCGCGGCTCCCGCGCGAACAGCTGCATCGTTGTCATGCCGACGATATTTTCGTTCAAGAACGCGTTGATTTGAGCGAGATACTTGCGCTGATCACGGAAAGCGCGGCGGGAATAGACCTGATAAACGGACGTCGCTGCAAAGATGATCGGCAATACAGTAAAGGTTATCACTGCCAACTTCCAATCGTAGATTAACATCGCTCCCATGATGCCGAAGATGTGGAATAGGTTTCCAAAAAGTGTAATGACTCCAGAGGTGAATAGCTCCCTCAACACCTCAACATCGCCCATGACGCGGGTCATCAGCCTGCCCACAGGATTGGTGTCAAAGAAACGGACATCCAACCGCTGCAGATGTGAAAAGAGCGACATTCGCATATCATACATCGCTTTCTGCCCCACCATCTCCATTCGGTATTCTTCAAAATAGGTAAATATGAATCTCGCCACTAGAACGAGGACATAATAGATCGCAATCGTTTCCAGTCCCTGCAGATTTCCCGGCTGAATATGGTTATCAATTCCAAGCTGTGTCAGATAGGGCAGCAGTATTTCAGATGCCGAGTAGCCAATCATCAGAAGCACGATGAGTGCAACTTCAAGCCAATATGGTTTCAGGTAAGCGAGTAGTCGTTGCATCAACACCCGATCATACACTTTACCGAGATCTTCTTCTTCTTCACTATAGTCGTAGAGTTGACCACCACTGTCACTACCACCACCACTACCAAACATAGATGAATCCTCCTTGTCCCATAATCTATTTTTCTTTCCTTAAATCTGGAGTCATTTGTAATCTGTGTTTACTGGGTTATGCTGCTCGCCTGTATGATAAAGCATTATAGGCAATTAGATAAAAATTGTCAAGAGACTTGATTATACCAAAGACGCTGCAGACACCGGTATCCATGAAGGTCAGTTTTGCTAGGGCGTGTTGACATTTATGTAAAACTGTCCGTAATCGTAGGGGCGAGGTCCCCTCGCCCCTTGACCAACGCGGGTTGGAACCTCCAAACCATACGGGTTGAGTTGATTGTAGGTCGAGATTCATATCTCGACACCGAAACGTCGATTTTGGAAAATCGATCTACAGCAGTCCGCAATCATCTCTGATGTGTGACCAAAAGGGTTGGGAAACCCAATCCCTACGAAGGACCATGTGTCTGTGCACACCTCTCGATTGTTTGATTGCGATGAAATGTCAACAGAACCTAGGTTTTGCTGATACTTGAGACGATTTTAGATTCAGTCGGAGCAACCCTTGTGTTTGCGCTTCGTGGGGATTCGCCCCCATACCAAAACCCCTTGACAATTTTGTGTGTTCATGCCATAATCTCCGTGCTATAGGAGATAGGTTGAATGGCGGGTGGGGCACCGTCCCGCTCGTGTCTTCAAAGGGTTTGGTCAATCCTCGATCGATCAAATACCGTTTCAAAATTGACCCGTATGCCCAGCCTTAAAGGTTTGGGCTGGGTCGAAAGGAATCAAAATGAATACTGATCAATCACCGGCGACGGAACCTTACCGCGCCGCTGCCTTTGCTGATGCGAAGCCTGAACTTTCAGCTCCCGGAGCCACGCCAGAGCGGTTGGAACACCTCAGGGAGCACGGTTTTGTCATCATCAACGACTTTGTCGGCAACTCCTGGATCCCGATTCTCCGCGAAGCGGGTCGCCGCGTCACCGAAGCGTCTGCACCGGAGCATGTTTATAGCAAGATCGACTGCTCGAAGGGCTACGTGCACCGCACAGGACAGGATCAGCCGTGGGCGATTCGGGGGCTTATCCATCCCGCTTTCAATGAACCCACCTTTGCTGAGTTCCACGGCTCTTCAGATTTCCTTGACTTCGTCTCCTCTTGGTGTAACGGGCTCCAACCTGAAGATATGGTGCTCGGTGGGCTGTTGCTGTGGTGCAATGCCCGTACGCACGAGAACAAACTCGGTTGGCACCGAGATACAACATGGTGGGGCACGGGGGAGAAATACTTCGCGCAGCACGACCGGGGGGAGGGACCCGAAGCGTATTCCGAGGAGACTGAGAGAATCCGCTGGAAAGAAATCGTTGCAAATAACGCGAAGTCTGTCACGGAACGAAACGGCGTGAGCATGTTCTTGGCACTAACAGACGACGAATGCCACGAGCTAGTACCGGGCAGCCACAATCGATGGCGTTCGGCGTTGGAACATGATGTACTCCTGCCGAGAGGGATGAAGGACCAGGGTGTCCCACACACACCGAGCTGGAACGGCGTGAATCCATTGCCGGGTCAGGTTGCAATCCGACTCAAAGCGGGAGAAGCCCTCATCCGCAATGGCGTAACAATCCACACCGGGCAAACCGTCCCCCAGCGTGAGCGAAACACGCTGTCAATCGGTTGGTCGAAATGGTCAGGCGAGTTCACCGGCGAGCCTTCAGTTTCAGACGTGCGGCACGCGTGGCAACTTGATCCCGCTGTGCGCGAAGCCTTGCCGCATGAGTGGATGAAGACCGCTTGGGACCGCTGGGCAGCAACCCAGCAACTGGGAGATTCGCTCGATGACCGATACACAGGCTTTGACATCCAGCGCATCAAGGCTGGTGAGGTCATCGGTTGGCGCGGTGAATTGGAACGCCAAGCCGCGGCAGCCGGCGAAGCGTGGGAACGCTTCCAGACCGCAGCTAGCTAGTTGCAAAGAGAGCCAGTCCGATATACAGCAAGTGAACGTTAGAGGGATGTCTAAAGTGCTTCTAGCTCTTCTTGCAACAACTGTTTCTCATGGATGCTGGCATAAATGCCGTCACGCGCCAGTAACTCCTCATGCGTACCGCGTTCGACAATCTCCCCATCGTCCAAGACGATAATTAAATCTGCCGCCTTAACGGTCGAAATGCGGTGCGATATGAGGATCGTCGTGCGATCTTCCATAATCTCATTCAGCCGTGTGAGAATGGTATCCTCTGTATTCGTATCTACGCTTGCGAACGCATCGTCCAAGATCAGAATCTTCGGCTTGATCATGATTGCGCGTGCGAGCGCTGTCCGTTGTTTCTGTCCTCCTGAGATGGTCTGACCACGTTCACCCAAGAACGTCTCTAGCCCATCGGGAAATTCCTCAATCTGATCGAGCAGATCGGCGGTGTGAGCGACATCCTTGACTTCGACTTCGTTTGCATTGCTAACGCCGTAAGCGATGTTGTTTTGCAGGAGGTCGGAAAAGAGAAAAGGCTCCTGTTCAACGACACCGATATTCGATCTCAAGACTTGCAGCGGGATATCTTGAATATCAACACCGTCGATGAAGACCGTGCCCCGCTCGGTTTGACGGATGCGAGGGACGAGGTTGATCAAAGTGGTCTTACCGCTGCCGGTCGCACCGACAATTGCAACCGTGGACCCACGCGGAACCTTGAGGCTGATATTCTTGAGCACCGGCTCCCCGCGAGGATAAGCAAAGTTGAGATTTCTAAATTCGATTTCACCGTGAATTTCTTTGATGTCTTGGCGTACCGTTGTTTCATCAGCGATTTCGGGTGTGACATCAAGAATCTTGCGGATTCGCCCCATTGACGCTGCACCATGTTGAAAGGTATTGACAATAAAGCCAAACGTAATCATCGGACGAATGAACATCATCAGATAGGCGTTGAAAGATACAAAATCGCCCAGTGTAATTTTTCCCTCGACTACCCGGATACCACCGAGCCAGAGGAGCGCAGCAACGCCGATTCCAGGTAAGAATCGGAACAATGGAAAGAAGAGGGTTGTCAGCCGAATCCGATCGCGATTGCGTTGCACGAAGTCCTGGTTATATACTTCAAACTCGTTCACTTCACTCTCTTCAAGTGTATACGCTTTGACAACACGCACACCGGACAGATTCTCCTGCACTTTGGTGTTCATGGTTGCAAAGCCTTCTTGGATGCGCTCGTAATGTTTGTAGACTCGCTTCCCCAATTCCCTTATCAAGATGGCGAGGATCGGGTACGGCAGAAGTGCCAACAGCGTCAGCTGTACGTCGATCTGCAGCATAATCACTAGTGCCAACACGAAGAAGATAAGAGCGTCTGCTGTAGTTGACACCGCCATACTGAGCACCATCCGGATAGCGTTCATGTCACTGGTTGCTCGCGTCATCAGATCGCCCGTGCGGATATCCTGATAGTAGGACGCAGGCAGCTTTTGAAGATGCGTGAAGAAATCGTTCCGAAGATGGTACTCCATCTTCCTCGCCGCACTCTGGATGACCTGGCGCTGACCAAATCGAAGTATACCTGCGATCAGAGCGGCCCCGAAAATGAGTAGTGCATAGAAAAAGACTCTGCGCGGGGTAATTGATCTACCAAGATCATCAATAACCCACTTCAGGAACTTTGGCTGCACTACAATCACCACATTTGTCGTGAGCACAAAGAAAAAGCTCGCGATAACAGCGGATCGGTAGCGAATAACATACGGTTTAAGATGTAATAAGCTGCGGATATAGCATCACTCCCTTCTTTAGCACTTTAATTGATTGGTTTCTGAACATTGCTTTTGGATAGACATATCCAATCCATCTGTGCGGTTTTGCAGTGGATTTGTCAATCCACTGCGAGCGATAATTTTTTCGTTTTACTTGCCAATTGTCTCAATTTCAATTCCGGGGGCGTTTAGCAATTCCGGTTTGAGATCGATGCCAAGCCCAGGACTTTCCGGCGCGGCCAGATGCCCTTCCTCGACCGGGAGCAGTCCTGTCACAAGGTTATCATATTGAACGAGATAGTGGCGACGGACACTTTCGAGTATGAACAGGTTTGTGAGATGCGTCGACAGGTGAATTGAAGCGATATGCAGGACGGGACCCCCGCAGTTGTGTGGCGCGATGGGAAGGTAATAGGTATCAGCGAGCACCGCAATTTTTCGAGCTTCTGTTATGCCGCCACACCAACAGATGTCGGGCATAATAAACTGTGCGAT
>JAKZSX010000417.1:0-4705 GCA_047517405.1 Candidatus Poribacteria bacterium
TTTCTTCGGAGTTAAGAACCCCAGGAGAGTAGACAAAACCGTCCTCCTCTATCGCTTTGACTCGGTTTTCTAAATCTGGATATGCAACAAGTGACAGTGCGTCAGCCATCTACTCATTCCTCCCATTCTCACATTTTTTAACAGTAGTAGGTCTACTCCGTATGCCGTAAAACGGGCAGCAACTTAGATCTGATTTTAGCGACCTGGCGCCACGATGTCAACACCTATTGAGGGCAATGACAACGAAACCTATATGTTGAAACTTTCCCTAATCCATTATCCCAATATTCTTGAGATAAGCCACAGACTTCTCCATCCGCGCGTGCACTCCCGCCTCATCTATAGTTTCGCCCTCAATCCCTTCCAATTCCATCGCGCAGGGACCACAGAAACCAGCGTCGTTCAAGATTTGAAACACCCCTTTGAAATCAACCACACCCTCACCAAGTGCCGGAAAGTGCCATGTCCGATACCCGCCGTTGGTATCCTTGAGATGAACAGCACCAACATAGTTGATAATCTTCCTGAGCTCCCCGACTGCGGTGACGTTACGGTTGTAGAAATAGACATTGCCGGTGTCAAAGTTAATACAGATGTTCGGGTGATCGACTCCCTGCATCGTTTCGAGCGCGACATCGGCGTTGTGCGCCAGATCGAGGTGCGTTTCCAAACAGACCTTGATTCCGAGCGGTGCGGCGTTTTCTCCAATCTGCCTTAGCCGTTCATAGATGATATTTCGATCGTGGTCGCCGGCATGAGCGCTGGTAAAGATGACTTTTACGCCGATTCGGTCCACAGCGTCCAAGCAAGCCTGAAAATCTGAGATGATATTTTCATCCTGAACATTGCAGCCAGCGGCGACGCTGGTCGCTGTGAGTCCGTGGGATTTCAGCTCAGCAAGCACATTATCGACTTCCCCCGGCGCAGGGGCACCGATCTCGACGTTTGTCAATCCAATCTTCGCTAGATGCGGATACGCACCTTCGCCAAATTGTCCATAGCTATTCAAATTACACGCGATGATATTTTTCATTGTTGTACCTTTCAATAAAAGATTTACACCCTAGTACAGGAGGTGTCTTCCAATACCCGCCGCAGAAATCCATCGTTTTTCTCCAATAGCGAAACGGCTTCCATCCGATTGACCCCCTTCACAAGCATAACAATCGCGGTTTTCGCGCTGCTACCGGCGCGCGCCAACATCGTTTGTGCCGTCGCATAATCCGTCCCCGTAACCTCCATAATGATGCGCGCACCCCGATCAATGAGTTTCGCGTTCGACGCCTGAATATCGACCATCAAATTGTCGTAAACTTTTCCAATCTGGATCATCGAGACGGTGGTGAGCATGTTCAGCACCAGCTTCGTCACTGTCCCAGTTTTCAGCCGCGTTGAGCCAGTAATAATCTCTGGTCCGACAACTGGCACTATAAAGACATCCACAAACGCTTTCAGGCTATCAGCGGGCGGGGTGCAGCAGAGGAAAATCGTCTTGCCACCAATTCGATGGGCTTCCTCCAACCCACCAAGCACATAAGGCGTGCGACCGCTACCAGCAATGCCGACTACCACATCCCGATCGGTAACACCATGATCACGGATAGCTTGCGCCCCGGCATCAGGCTTATCCTCCGCAGCCTCAACCGAACGACGTAACGCACGGTCCCCGCCGGCGATGATTCCCTGGACCATGCTAGGCGGAGTGCTGAACGTCGGCGGACATTCGGAGGCATCAAGGACACCTAGCCTGCCACTTGTTCCCGCGCCGATATAAAAAAGCCGTCCACCCCACCGAAACGCTTCGGTGACGAGTCTTATCCCCCGCGCGATTGATGCGGATTCGGCTTCCACAGCCACGATTGCTCTCCGATCTTCTTCGTGGAAAATCCGCAAGATCTCTTCCGTTGATTTGAGGTCAATATTAATTGAGTTTGGGTTCCGTTGTTCGGTAATAAGCTTGGAGAGATCGTCTAACATCCCATCCGCCTTTACATATCCGTAATTACTAAGATAGATGGACTACTAGATCTGCTATTGCGCCAACATCTGTTTGGCAGCCTCAATCTCATCTTGAAACTGAGGCTGATCGGTTGCGAGTTCTAGGAAACGATCCAGATAACGTTTCATCGTGAGCCGATCTCCTTGCTTTTCGTACATCCGCGCAAGGTGGTAGTACACCTCGGTATCATCCGGATTGAGCGACTGAGACTTTTCGTATGCACGGATCGCTAAATCAACCTGCCCTGTCTCTTGGTAGACATGTGCGAGGTTATAATGTGCATCCGGATCGCTCTCATCTAGCTCAATGGCTTGTTGATAATAGCTAATCGCTTCCTCAAACTGATCGCGAGCATGATAACCGCCAGCCAGATTAAAGTAGGCATCTTGAAATGTCGGGTCCGCCTCAATCGCCTTGCGATAGGCTTCAATCGCTTCGCCAAACTTATCCGCCGTGTCATAAGCATACGCTAAATTGTTGTAGAAGATCGGATTATCAGGGGAGAGTTCGGTCGCTTTTTGGAACGCCTTAATTGCCGGCTCCGTTAGTTGCATGTCTACATAGACCAAACCGAGTGCATTGTGCACTTCTGCATTTTCTTCATCAACTGCCAATCCCTCATGGAATTGCTCAACGGCTTTCTCATATTCCCCCATTTCGTGGTATACTTCGCCGAGTTCCAGATGCCCCGTCGGATCTTCCGGTGAGAGCATCATTCCCATCCTGAGCCGGGTCGCTTCGCGACTCAGTTCCTCTTTTCGTGGCGGTTCCTTCTCAGCAGGTTGGCAACCCCAACAAAGGAATAAGATTAAAAGAAAAACCGGAAGTGTTCTCATCGGCAAACCTCCAACGCAGCAAACATTAAAAATTCCTTACGAACTTAATTATAGCAGCAACACCCAATGTGTCAATAACTTTCTGCAGGGGAAATTTCTTTGAGATTTAATCCGTATTATGATACTATTATACCTCAACCATGTGGTTACAAGTACAGGCAGATCTCGATTGCTACCTAGACCCCATTTGTAACCAAATTGCCAGTTGAACCCGTTTTCTGCGTAAAACAGAAATCGAAGGCGGGGCTAGAGGAGAGAAACGAATGAAAAAACAACTGTATCTCATTAGCGGCATTGCCGGGGCTATCTTGCTCCTTCTCGTCACCATAATGAGCTACTACATATTCAAATTTAAGGGCAACTTTGAAGCGGAACAGGCAAGTCGGATTACATACGAAAAAAAATCTGAACAACTACAGGGTGAATTGACTACAACCCAAGCGGAACTTGAAGCAAAGAAAAACAAAATCACGCTCCTAGAGGATACAATCGACGAGGTACAAACGCGCGCAACTAACTTGACTGAAGCCAAAGCAAAGGCGGAAGCGGATGCGATGGAGCTTCTCTCAGAGAAACAGCGCAGGCAAGAGGAATTAAAACGGAAAGAAGCAGAATTTCAAGATCTCCGCCAGGAGCTTCAGAAGGAAATTGAAGCGAAAGAAATCACCATTACAACACTCCAAGGACAATTGACAGTCAACCTGATGGATAAGATCTTGTTCGCCTCCGGAAAAGCCGAGATTAAGACTGATGGAAAGCGTGTCTTGGACAAGATCGCGCAGGCTTTCTTAAACCGCTATCCGGATCGAGAGATTCGGGTTGAAGGTCATACGGACAACGTCCCGTTCAGAAGCTCAGTCTTGAACAACTGGGATTTATCTACGCAGCGGGCGATTTCTGCTGTGCGGTATCTGCAAACGCGCGCGGGTGTAGATCCCGCCCGTTTGGCCGCAGTTGGCTATGCCTACTACCGTCCTATTGATACAAACAAAACCCCTAAAGGTAGAGCGAGAAATCGTCGAATCGAGATTATTGTGATGCCGCCGAAACAGGCAGAGGCGCAAGAGTTCTGATCTCGTCATTTAGCAATTATACTGATACCATACAATTTGGGATTGACGAATGTCACCCTGCTAGCTAACCCAACCGTCTAAAAGGAGTTTTTACTCATGTCAACAAAGGCACATGTTAAATTCGGGCATCAAGCGCATACTCAGTTCATGGAGGAGGGCTACGTGAGACTCGGACACCTCCTGTCAGAGAAAGAGTTAGCTGTATTGCAGCAACGGATTGATGACATTATGCTGGGCAACGTGCCCTACGAGAATATGAGGTTCCAACTCGATAGCACCACAGGCATCTATCGCGAAGCTCCTCCGGAGAGTGTGGGACACAAAGGCGCGACGCTCCAATATCGGAAGATTATGGACCTTGAACAAGATCCGATGTTCCTCTCCTACATGCAGCACCTACTCCTACGGGACATCACGCGGCACTATATCGGCGAAGATGTTTCGATCTACAGGGCAATGTTCATGAACAAACCCGCCAACCAAGGCACAGTGCTACCGTGGCATCAAGATGTTGGAATAGGATGGGGACTGGACCACAACCCAATTATTACCGTCTGGATGGCGTTAGACGACGCAACAGTAGAAAACGGTTGTATGCAAATCGTGCCGGGCATCCATAAACACGGTGTGATAAATGAGGGACATTTTGCCACGGAAGCGGATGCTGAAAAATATCAACTGGAAGAGAATGCCATTAATCTGGAAGTGGAGAAAGGAGAAGTCGTCCTGCTGAATAATCTTCTGCTACACCGTTCCGGGGTGAATCGAACGGGGAAACCGCGACGTGCATTCAGTGC
>JAKZSX010000418.1:0-4042 GCA_047517405.1 Candidatus Poribacteria bacterium
TTGGGAGGCACCGACGTTAGGGGGTTCTGGACTCGGTTGGGAGGTCTGGTGGAACGGTGCTGAGGTAACGCAGTTTACCTACTTTCAACAGATGGGAAGTATCGAATTAGATCCGATCTGTGCTGAATTGACGTATGGACTTGAACGCATCGCGCTCTATCTACAAGATGTCCGCAGTTTCTTCGACATCAAATGGAATGAGCAACTTGTCTATGGGGATGTGCATTACCAGAGCGAGGTAGAGTATTCCAAATATCATTTTGAGGGCGCGAACGTTGAGACGCTGTTTAGCCTATTTGACGCGTATGAAAAGGAGGCGTTAGCCTGTTTGGAGTCCGGTTTAATACTGCCGGCGGTGGACTATGTCCTGAAGTGTTCGCATACGTTCAATGTCCTTGACGCCCGCGGTGTCATCAGTGTTACGGAGCGCGTGGGTTACATTGAGCGCGTCCGACGCCTCGCACAACGGACCGCAAGGGCTTATGTCACACAACGTGAGGAGATGGGGCATCCGCTGTTGAATCGTTGGAAACCCAAGGTGGGGTCAGGGGTGGATGAAAAAAGAGGTTTAGACTCTCGGTCGGAGGTTGCGGGACAAATCGAAGAGCAAACCGGAAGCGAAGCATCTACGGATTTTCTCCTGGAGATTGGAACGGAGGAGATTCCCGCAGGCTATATTCCACCAGTCTTAGATCAGTTCCGGGAGGTTGCCTCTCAATCGCTGGAAGGGGCTCGGCTACCGTTCGAAGATATCCGGACGCTGGCGACTCCGCGACGCTTAACGTTATGGGTCAAGGGGCTAGTGACCCTGCAGCCCGATCAGGTTACTGAGGTGGTCGGTCCCCCGAAACGCGTCGCCTACGATGCGGACGGGAATCCCACAAAAGCGGCAATCGGTTTTGCAAAAACACAAGGGGTCAACGTGGAAGTGCTAAAAATCGTTGAAACGCAGCGCGGGGAATATGTCGCTGCGGATAAGCTCGAAAAAGGAAAATCGACCCATGACCTCCTGAAAACGCTGATTCTTGGGTGGATTCAATCCCTGAGTTTCCCCAAAACGATGCGCTGGGATAATCTGAGGTTTACGCGTCCTATACGGTGGCTGGTCGCCTTACTGGGGGATGGGGTGGTTGACTTCCAACTGGACACTCTGCACTCAGGCAGACAGACCTACGGTCATCGCTCGTTGAACCCTGAACCGATTGAACTCTCCTCTGCTTCGCTTGAAGATTATATTGAGCGTTTGCGCATGGTCAACGTGCTTGTCGATCCGGAGGCGCGGCGAAAAGAGATCGAAACCCAAGTCACGGACATCTTGAAGGCTGAAGGTTGTTTGAACACAATCGATTCGGAATTGCTAGACACCGTTAATTTTCTTGTCGAAAATCCCCAAGCAATTGTGGGTAGTTTTAGCGAATCTCATCTCTCTTTGCCGACCGAAGTTTTAATAACCCCTATGAAAACGCAACAGCGTTACTTTCCGATATGGCAGGCTGATGGAAAGCTAGCGGCAAAGTTCATAGCGATTTCCAACGGGACCGATGGGAACTTTGACGGTGTCAGGCATGGCAACGAGCGAGTCTTACATGCCCGACTCAATGACGCGGCGTTCTTCTATAACGAAGATCAGAAGACTTCGCTCGCGGATAAAGTTGACCGACTGCACAACGTTGTTTTTCAGGTGAAACTCGGTTCGCTGCACGATAAGCTCACCCGATTGAAGGAGCTTTCCACCCTTATCGCAGAACGGATCGGCGTTGATGAAAGCGTTAGAGATCACATCATCCGAGCGGCATCGCTTTGTAAGGCGGATCTGACAACGCAGATGGTGATTGAATTTCCGTCTCTGCAAGGGATTATCGGGAAATATTACGCCGAAAATTCTGGTGAACCCGATGCAGTTGCAGTAGCAATTGAAGAACACTATCAACCGATCGCTGCCGACGCGCCTATCCCACGCACCGATGTCGGGACAATCGTTGCGCTCGCGGATAAAATCGACACCATCGTTGGGTACTTCGGTATTGATGAGCGACCCACAGGCTCCCAAGATCCGTATTCGCTCAGGCGACACGCAATCGGAACAATACGCATCCTCCACGAGCGCAACCACCGCCTTTCGCTGACTCCTGTCGTTGAGAAGGCAATTGAACTATATCGGGTAGATTTCGTCGGAGATACAAAGACCGCTGTGCTTGATTTTATCAAAGGGCGAATGGAAGTGGTTCTGAGTGGACAAGGTTACACACCAGACCTTAGCTACGCGCCAGACCTTATCGATGCAGTCCTTGCAACGGGTGAAGTTGATGTAATTGATATCCTAGAGCGGGCGGCGGCTCTTAAAACTTTCCGTGGGGGACCAGATTTTGACCGGGTATATCCGGCACTGAATCGTGTGCTGAGAATTTTGCCGGACCAACCGCCGACAGAAATTCAGTCTGACCTTTTTCAGGATGACGCCGAAAAACAGTTAGGTAAAGTTGTCGATGCCGCGCAAGCGGAGTTAAACCGATGTCTTCAGAAACGTGATTATGAGCGGCTTCTCGCACATCTCGGTGAACTTCAACCCTCAATTGATCGGTTCTTCGATGATGTGATGGTCATGGCGGAGGATGCCGCTGTGCGATCCAATCGACTTGCGGTATTAAATACTATTGCACAAAAGGTATATCCGCTTGCCGACCTGACGAAGTTGGTCATTGCGGGGAATTAAATCACAATGGATTAGAATTTACGTTTTACGCATCATAGATAAAAAAGGGAGATAAAAAATGAAGCAAACATTAGTTCTGTTAATCAGTTGTGCGCTGGCAATCGGTCTCCTCACCGGCTGCGCCGAGAAGGAAGATAAAAACATCCTTGAAGCACGGGAAGCAATTGCGAAAGCGGATTATGCTGCTGCCCGGAGTGCTATAGAAACCGCCCCGGATCTTCCAGAAACGCAATCGCTGCGAGCATTACTTCAACTACACACCGCTGCGGGATGGAGTACTGACGTAGCTGCTTGGCACGGGACCATTCAAAAGGTTGTTGATTATTTACAGCCGCTCAATGAGGATATAAAAACATTGGAAACGCAAGAGGATCCAGATTCTGACGACCTCGATCGCTTGGAGCGGCTCACCCGGTCCAGAAATTCGATTGCTGGTCTACTCGCAAATGCGCTCGCTGCAGCCGCTGAAAAAAACACCAGTCTCCTTTCAGAGCTGGTCAGTCAGCCCAACTCCACCGCTATCGTAGGGCTCTTGGAGGCTGAAAAGTGCTTTGACCCGACGGCTAGCGGTGCGGCGATGATGCTAATTCAAAAACTCGGCAATACCCCAACGGTTTCCGACCTGCTGATTAAGGCGACACAACACCCGGACGCCGATATTAGAAAGAGTGCTGTCGAGCATTTGGGAGATCTGGAAGACTCGAATCTAATCCCCACATTTGAATCCATCCTGAAAAACAAGAACGAATCTCCCTACGTGCTCTACAACGCTGTCGTTGCGCTGGAGCGACTTAAAGATGAGCCAATTCTGCCAGTGCTCAATCTAGCGACGCAGACCAATGCCGCTCAAGTGCGGATGCATGCAGCAAAAATGATTGGTCAACTCAAGGCGGAGGAAGCCATCCCATCGCTAATTTACTTATTGGCGGATCTGGATGCTTATGTCAGGACCGAATCGATTAAGGCGCTGACGGTGATCGGCGAAGCATCTATCGATCCTCTAATTGAAGTTCTTGATACCGATGCTCAAAATATTCTTCCAGATGAAAATTCAAATGAGTATATCGAACTAATATCAAATTACCATTACCTTGCAAACGCGTATATCGACACAACTCGGCGCGAAAATCATCGCATGCGCACACAGGCTGCCGCAGCGCAAGCACTTGGTGCCTTAAAAGCCGAAGAAGCAATTTCCCGACTGATTAGTTTGCTTGATGACGATGATCTCCGTGCGAGTGCAGGTGCTGCGTTGCAGACGATGAAAGGGGTTGCAGTGCCGGGGCTCATTGATGCTCTAAAGGATCCCAGAGATAATGTCAGGATTCG
>JAKZSX010000419.1:0-3010 GCA_047517405.1 Candidatus Poribacteria bacterium
GGTATACTATGCTCACAGAACAACAGGTGAATCACTTCAACACCTTTGGATTCCTGATCTTCCGGCAGCTGTTTAGCCCGGAGGAGATGAAAACCATCAATGCGGAGTTTGAACACGCTTTAACCTCCGCCTACCGCCACGTTCCCTTTGATGGTACGTATAGACATTGGGTGCGGACGATGGGCCCTGAGACCTCGTTCTTCGCTGGGTTGATGGAGGATCCACGTTTCTACAAGCCAACAGAACAACTGTATGGTGAAGATGCCCTCGGTATCGTTTCCGATGCCAACCGCTATGTCGGTCATACACGTTGGCATCCCGACCACCATGTGGATCCGACCGAGGATTGCTACGGTGTCAAGTTCGCCTACTATCTTGAACCGGTCGGGGCAGAAACCGGTGCATTGCGGCTGATTCCGGGATCGCACAAGAATCCACTACACAGTTCGCTGCGGAAGAATCTGGACAGCTACCAGCTTGAGATTTGTGATGTTCCGGCTTACGTCTGTGAATCGGAGCCGGGTGATGTGGTTGCCTTTGATGTGCGTTGTTGGCATGCTAGTTGGGGCGGCGCAATTGACCGCCGGATGTGTACGGTGGTTTACTATAAGAATCCCGAAGGTCCTGAAGAAGAAGCTGCAACCCGCAAGCGAGCCTCCAATAGCGCAAAAGAACCGAATAATTCTGGGCTGCCGTTTGAGACCCACCGAGACATCATGAACTACTGGGTTGCCAATCATGAAGGTAGCGAAAAACGTCAGCACTGGATTGATCGAGAACGGGAACTCGGCTTTCTCGATTATCTCTAGATGTGAAGAAGTTGGATACGACTTTCCATGTCTTACAGCGTCCTTGTCACCCTTAGGGGAGATCGCATACAAGAATGAAACCGTTTCTCGAAACACTGCCTCCCCAGGTAGATGCCAAGCTGCAAAATATAAAACCCCCCGAAGAACAGACGCATATTCAAGTTGCTACCGATCTGATTGATGACGGTTCTTTTGGGGAACAGTGGCTGGTGGTAACCGACCAACGCCTGCTTGTCATTCCCTCAGAGGGAGCCGATGGCGTTGTGGAGGTGCCGCTCAAAGTCATCACGGAAACGAAGATCGAGGAGTTTGTCGGTGCCGGTCGTCTGGAGGTAGAACACGGCGGGGTTGAACCGACCTATCTATACTACTCCAACTCATTGATCCCCAAGTTCGCTGAGGTCGCCGAAGCTATCAAGCAACTCACCAAAGGGGAGCCGCTGACATTGCCGACGGAGATTGAACGCTCCCGGTGTGACACGTGTGGACGGTTACTGCCCGAGAAAGATGGAATCTGTCCGGCTTGCGTGAAAAAATGGGATACACTCAAGCGAATCGTTAGCTATCTGAGCCCCTACCGGGGTCAAGTCGCCATCCTCATGATCTTCGCGTTGGCAAGCCCTTTAATCAACCTAATCCCCCCACTCATATATCGATATGTCATTGATGATGTTCTCATACCGAGAGCTGATGTTCGGCTGCTGATATGGCCCGCGCTGGGGCTTTTGGGCATTATGCTGTCAACCTTCTTGTTTGAAATTATCAGCGGCTTCATGAGAGCCGAAGTTTCAAGCCAGACCAGCAAGGACATCCGTGGCCAGCTCTATCAACATGTGCAGTATATGCCGTTGCGATTCTACGGGAAGCGGCAGATAGGTAACCTGATATCTAGATTCACCAACGATGCCGATCGACTGGAGATGTTTCTGCTTTTTGGTATTCCCTTTATGCTGAGCAATGCACTGATGTTAGTGGGTACACTCGGAGTGTTGCTCTACCTGAGCTGGAAATTGACCCTCTATGCGCTGCTACCGGTGCCACTCATTGTAGTGGGGAGCTTGTTCATCTGGGGACGGATGCGACGTATCTGGATCCGTTGGCACGCCAAATGGTCACGACTCTCCTCCCATCTCAATGAGTCTATCTCCGGTATTCGTATCGTAAAAGCCTTCGCACAAGAAGACCGAGAGGCGGCGCGCTTTAATGTGCACAACGAGGAGCTGTGGTCGGTGAGTGTTAGCGGTGAACGTAATTGGTTCATCTTCTTCGTTGTAATGAATTTCCTTGTCAGTCTCGGAATGTTTTTCATCTGGTACTTTGGTGGGATGCAGATTTTGCGCGGCGAGCTAACATACGGCGTACTCATGGCGTTTGTTCGCTATCTCTGGCAACTCTATCGTCCCTTGCAGTTCTTTAGCCAAATCAATAACTTTATCACCCGTGCGTTCGCCGGTGCCGAGCGGATTTTCGAGATTATCGACACACGCCCCGAGTCGTTTGACGATCCGGAGGCGATCCCCATCCCCCAAGTGGAAGGGCGAGTCTCTTTCAAGGACGTTACATTCGGCTACGATCCGGGCAAACCCGTCCTCAACGAGATTAACTTCGATGTGAAACCGGGCGAGATGATTGGGCTGGTGGGCAAATCTGGCGCAGGAAAAAGCACCCTGATTAACCTGATTTGTCGGTTCTACGATGTGAATCGTGGTAGCGTGGATATTGATGGCGTGGATATTCGGAAGATTCGTTTGGAAGATTTACGTCGCCATATCGGCATGGTCCATCAAGATGTCTTCCTCTTTGACGGCACGATTGCCGAAAACATCGGTTACGGTAAGCTTGAGGCAACCTTGGATGAAGTTGTCAGTGCAGCGATTGCGGCAGAAGCACATGAGTTCATCGCCGCCAAGCCAGACGGGTACGACACAAAGGTGGGAGAACGCGGCAACCAACTCTCCGGCGGCGAAAAGCAACGCATCGCCATCGCACGAGCGATCCTGCATGACCCGAAGATCCTGATCCTCGATGAGGCAACCTCCTCCCTTGACAGTGCCACGGAGAAAAAGATTCAGACAGCCATCGCCCGGCTAGTCAAGGGGCGAACAACTTTTGCGATTGCCCACCGTCTCTCCACTTTACGCAATGCGGATCGGTTAATTGTATTGGACAACGGTAGGGTCGCGGAGGTGGGATCGCATGAA
>JAKZSX010000420.1:0-4202 GCA_047517405.1 Candidatus Poribacteria bacterium
AATGGGCGGGTTGTCGAAAAATCGACTATATGCTTAATCCAAATAGGGTTAGGTAGTTTTCCTAAATAGCGGTTGGCTTGTTGGGTCGGGATTCTGACAATAGAAACTCCCACACTAAAAATAAGAGCGCGAACCCCAGAAAATACTGAAATCGATCTTCATACCGGGTAAACTGCCGTTCTTCAATCTCGCGTTTTTCGATTGCGGCGAGTTCTGAGAACAAACGATCTATTTCTGCTTCGCCCGGTGTGGCTTGATAATAGTTCCCGCCTGTTAGTCGTGCAATTTCCCGTAACAGCGCATCTTCTAGTTTTGTCACGATAGGCTTACCATCTCGATCGTGCTTGTATCCCAGGAACTCTCCATTCGACTGACGGAGCGGAATTGGGGTCCCTTGATTAGGTAAACCGACGCCGACACAGTAGATGCGTATCCCTTGATTGGCTGCTGCTTTCGCTGCCTCAATTGCCTTCTTTCCGTGGTCTTCACCATCTGTGAAGAAGAGCAAGACCTTGTGCTTATCCTCCTCTCGGTTGAAGCTGGACGCGGCGATTTCAATGGCTTGGCTAATCTCGGTGCCGCTTTGGGAGATTGTATCGACATCAAGGGCATCGAGCAGGAGTTTCGCCGCGGCGTAGTCGATGGTCAATGGGCATTGGACGAAACTATCTCCCGCAAACGCAATCAGTCCCACCCGATCGCCCTCTAACCGGTCAATAAACGAAGAGATGGCGTGCTTTGCCTTGAGCAGCCGATTCGGTTTGATGTCCTCTGCCAACATACTCGCCGAAATGTCTAACCCGATCATAATATCCAATCCGCTCCGCTTAACCATTTCAACGGTCGTTCCGATTTGGGGACGCGAAAGGGCCAAGACGAGGAAAGTGTAGCTAAGGGACATTAATATTACTTTTGCCTTCTGCTTTCCAAAGTGAACGGATTCTGTCAATCGTTGGAAGAAGTGATGGCTGCTGAAGCGTTGATATGCTTTCCGCTTTTGCCGAAATGCGTAGATGTAGAGCAGGATAAAGGCCGGCGTGCCCCATAGCAGATATAGGAAGTGTGGGTGTCCGAAACGTATCCAGTCCATACCACTCGGTTATTCCCCGGGTTGCAAATTGATTTCCACGACTTGGGAGATTGTTTGTCCAGTTACCTCTACAGTCTCCGTTCGATCGGCGTACCCCTGTTTCTTCACCGTAATCTGATATGTCTTTGGTGCTAGGTTGAATAGCGTTGCTTTATGTTGTGTATCAGAAACTATCGCTTTTTGCTGGTCGTTCAGGTAGACCTCCGCCCCACCAACGTTGGAGTGGATAATGAGGTTGACTTTAGGTATGCGCGCTGCTGGTCCCACGGGCCGTGGGGGAGACTTGTCTTTTAGCATAGAACTGACAATAATTCCCACGAGCACGACTAGCACGCCGATACCGAGAACAATCCAAGGAAGGAATCCTCGAAGGGCTTTATCATTTTGAGCAGGTTTGTTCTGTTGTTGCACAATAACACTCTCCCTGTTTTAACATTACCACATTATATCAGATTCTATCAGCTGTGTCTATACGTAAACGTAGATTTCAACCATTGTGGGGGATATACCCGTCTTGCAAAAACAGGCTTGCGTTTTAGAGGCGAATGGGTTATATTTACAGATGGTGCGACAGAATAAACAGTGCGATACAGGTTTGAACGGGTGATACTACTAGGTTGTCCCTGTGTAGCGTGTGGAAGCGAGGGGAACTTGGAGTGAGGTAAGATGGCGAGACAACAACCAGCAGAGGTAATGACGCTCAAACGGTCTCTCACCGCACGGACTCAAGAAGGCTTTCTGTACGAAAAGCTTTCCGACAAAGCAGATTGGGTTCACTGCTACGCATGTGGTCACAACTGTAAAATCCCTCCGGGCAGGGACGGCATCTGTCACGTGCGGTTTAACAAAGGGGGCAAGCTCTATGTTCCGTGGGGCTATGTGGGTGCGTTGCAGCTCGATCCCATCGAGAAGAAACCGTTCTTCCACGCATTTCCCGGTGCCTTAGCGATGAGTTTCGGGATGCTAGGTTGTGATTATCACTGCGCTTACTGTCAAAACTGGATTACTTCACAAGCACTTCGCGACAAAAATGCGGGGGCACCGCTGAAAGATATTTCACCGGAAGCGTTTGTTTCACTTGCACGTCGACACAACGCTCAAGTTGTTACGAGCACGTACAATGAGCCGTTGATTACGAGCGAATGGGCGATTGATATTTTCAAGGAGGCGAGAAAGCATGGACTTGTTACCTCCTATGTGTCCAACGGGAATGCCACTCCCGAAGTTCTTGACGCCCTTGGTCCATGGGTTGATCTGTACAAGGTAGATCTCAAGGACTTCAACGACAGAAATTACCGTAAGCTCGGTGGGGTGCTAAAGCATGTCCTTGACACAATCGAGATGTTGTATGAACGCAATTTTTGGGTTGAGATTGTCACGCTTATTGTTCCGGGTTTCAACGATTCCGATGAAGTGCTAAAAGACATTGCCAATTTCCTTGTGTCTATCTCACCGGATATCCCGTGGCATGTGACGGCTTTCCATCAAGACTACAAGCTGACTGAGCCGGATAACACCTCCGTCTCCACGCTTGTCCGTGCAGCGGAAATCGGCTATAACGCCGGACTGCACTATGTATACGCCGGCAACCGCCCCGGTGCTGTCGGACGCTACGAAAACACCTACTGCCCCGGCTGTGGCGAACTGCTTATTGAGCGATGGGGGTTCAGGATACTGAAGCACCGGGTGAAAGACGGCAGCTGTCCGGAATGTAAAACGACGATTGCTGGTATTTGGGATGAAGATGAGCTAGAGACGATGCGAGCTGCGAAACAGGCAGGACAGCGTCGGATGTGTTCAACGGTTCATAGGGAGAGGACTTGATATCTACTGAGGACAATACGGAAGGAATCATTGAGTAGCGCGAGGTTGATCCCGTGGTTAAAGAAACCGTGGTGCACGACTTCAACCTGCATATGTCCTTTGCATATTGGAGGTAGAGACATTGGAAAAATTCAAACAACTCATAAAGGATCAAGGCAGACAATAGCGCACAAAGGAATAATATTGCATGGAACGTGCTCAACAAGTGCTCACCGAGGCATTTGGCTTCGACCAATTTCTGCCGGGGCAAGCAGAAGTCATAGAACATCTGCTTGCTGGACGTTCTACCTTGGCGATCTTTCCGACAGGTGGAGGGAAATCGCTCTGCTACCAATTGCCAGCACTCACTTTCGACGGCATAACAATCGTGATTTCACCACTGATTGCGTTGATGAAAGATCAGATCGATGTTCTCAAAAGCCGTGGTATTCCAGCTGAGCGACTCGATTCAACCCTGTCGGCTGATGAAACTCGGTCTGTCATGTTAGCCCTACGGTCTGGGGAATTGCGTCTCTTATATGTGGCGCCAGAGCGATTTAACAACGAACGCTTTTTGCAAGCGATTATGCACACACGGATATCAATGTTTGCTGTTGATGAGGCACACTGCATTTCCGAGTGGGGTCACAACTTTCGACCGGATTACCTGAAACTCGCTCGTTTTGCGCGGTCCTGTCGCGCAGAGCGGTTGTTTGCATTGACAGCGACAGCGGGCCCCAAGGTGGCTGAAGACATCTGTAAGGAATTCGGTATACCCGGCGAGTGTGTAGTTCGGACCGGTTTTTACCGAAAGAATCTTACAGTGTTGACAACGCCTATCACTGCTGCCGATCGTGATAAGGCTTTGCTAGAAAGGTTGAAGGGACAGTCCGCGGGGCCCACAATCGTCTATGTTACACTACAAAAGACGGCAGAGCAAGTAGCAGCGTATTTTGCCTCGGTAGGACTACCGGCACAAGCTTATCATGCTGGGATGAAAAATGATCAGCGGACCGAAGTGCAAGATTGGTTCATGGATTCAGACGATGGGATTGTGGTGGCAACTATTGCTTTCGGCATGGGAATCGACAAGTCAAACATCCGTTACATCTATCACTATAATCTGCCAAAGAGTCTTGAGAATTTCGCGCAGGAGATTGGGCGTGCCGGGCGGGACGGGGAGATTTCGATCTGTGAGATGTTTGTCTGCTTCGATGATGTTTGCACACTTGAGAACTTTGCCTATGGGGACACCCCGAGCCGAAACGCAATCCGGGATTTAGTCGAGGAGATTTTTTCCTTTTCTGGT
>JAKZSX010000421.1:0-3030 GCA_047517405.1 Candidatus Poribacteria bacterium
ACTCAATGAACTTTTTCCGGTTCTCGTAGCGGAACTTCTCCCTCAAATCTGATGTGCAAACCAAGACGTAACCTTTGTGCGGGAAATCGTTTTCGTAATACTGTTTACAGTCGTCAAAATTCGGTATGCCTGTCACGCGCATCTTCTCAGGTTTGGCACCCTTTCGAATAAATAGGTCTTGATAGCCTTCACTTGCAACACAGTAAAAATCGTAAGAATCACTTATTGCGTTCGCTGAAGTGCCCGCCAACCACCTCGGCAGAAATTTAAAGGTCTTGACCAACCGAAAAGCGAATCGCTACGGATCCGTTATTCCCTCCTGCACAACGATCCGTTTCTTATCTCGGATATTCTTTTGCAACACTAAATCGCTATACATGAGGACCAAGTCATAATCGTGTTGCCCTCCCCCGTAATCGATATTTAAGTTCTGAGATTTAAGATAGCGAAGCGATTGCCCCGTCCGTTTGTCTCCGATAATTGTGAATTCAAGGAGCTTCAGCTTGTTAAGCAACGCGAGGAATCCCTCCACGTAAAATGGCGTGTGTACTCTGGCAATGCCTGTGCAATCTGGTGCATCTGAGTGATGATGTTCATCGAACCACAAATAAACAGAATTTTCTTTTTCTGTGTCATTGGTACCTCCAGCACTATTGTGAAGAACCTAAGTCGCTATCGGTAAAATAGAAACTGAACTTTCCGTTTTAGCGTTGTATAAATTCACTCATTAAAACAATTTATGACATTATAGCAGTGCAATGTTACGGAAATTTAACAGAGTTTTGACAAAACCGCGAAGAAGGAGAAACGTTATGAATTTGTGATAATTTTGCCATGAGCGCGTAATATCCTTTGTATATAATTCCACCACGTCGTTGAAGAAAATAGAAAGAGATATTGAACAAATGACTGAGCCAAATCGCAGCCCAGAACAGAAACAGCCGAGAACGTCCCTCCTAAATCTCGACAGGATTGTCAAACCCCTGCTTATTCTCGTCATCATCGGCGTCGTCGGAAATTTGGCTTTCTGCCTCTGGACGACGGACAGTCAGCAACTCGCCAAACTCCTCAATTTCGATGGGCGTTATCTTTTATTAGCGATGTTGTTAACTCTAGTTCCTTGGCTGGGACACACGATTCGCACCATCATGTGGACGAGATTCCTCGGATACCGCATTGGACTGGTCAAACTTTTTAAAATTGTTCTCGCCAATGAGTTGGCGGCGTCTATCACACCGACAGCTATTGGTGGCGGCCCCTTGAAGATTGCTATGCTGGTTCAAGTCGGTGTTAGGCCCGGCGCAGCAGCATGTCTAGCAACATTGCCATCACTTGAAGATACCCTCTTTTTTATCGTAGCGGTACCAATTGCGATGACCATTTCATCGTCATGGAATCACCCGATATTCAATCTGATTTCAGATGGAATCAATCTACGTTGGGCGTTATCTCTCTTGATTGTTGGTTTGATTGGAGGAGGTGGACTGGTGCTGCTTTGCCGAAAGTCAGGATTCAGAATTCGGAGGTGGGAACGACTTCAAGAGCAGTTGAAGGCTGCCGGGGCAGATTTTTTGAACGTCTGTCGGACGATTGGTGGGACAGGCAAATCTCGCCTATTGTTAAGTGTCATCATTGCAGGGATACAATGGATATGTCGGAATGCTGTCGCTGCGATGCTTATCGCTAGTTTAGGGGCGGAAGTTGAATTCATCCGCTTTCTAGTGCTACAGTGGTTAATCTGTACTCTTACACTGTTCATACCGACGCCCGGTGCCACAGGTGGAAGTGAAGCACTGTTCTATCTAATTTTCAGACCGCTGCTACCGAATGAAATCCTTGCCATTACGGTTGGTGGGTGGCGATTCTTGACGTTCTACTGGGTTCTGATTATTGATGCAATTCTGCTTTACATCTTGCTGAACTTTGGAAAATCTAAAACTGAACCGACCTAAATCGGATACCCCAATTGCTACCACCACCCGTAGGTCGAGATTCATATCTCTACACCGGCATCTCTATTTTGGAAAATTGACCTACTAAAACAGATCTGTAGTGACGAATGTTTCCTGTAGTAAGACAGATCAATCTTTGGATACTGCCTTAGCTAAGGAGATGGTGTTTTAAAAGGAAAAAACGAAATGAGTCAATTGAAAGAGGAATTCAGGACAAATGGCTATATTGTACTGAGAAATCTTCTCCCGGCTGAAGAGGTTTCATTTTACCTAGCAAAATTGGAAGAATTGTCTAAAGGACGGAAGCGGAGTTGGACATTTCCTGACGGCGTCAATCAGAACAGAGATTTCTGGTCGCTCATATTTTACTCACCTCTGCTCAATACAGTTCGTGAACTCTTAGGTCCGAACATCCGATATCTCTAACATAATGACCTGCACGCCGGATTCTCCTCGATGTCATGGCATCGGGATAATGTCAACCGTACCTACGGCGTTGGTTCGGATTGGGATGAAGCGTGACACCCTTACCAGATTGTGCGTGTGGGTATCTACTTGCAACGCTACGAAGAAAGCCAATCTCGCCTCGGTTTTATTCGAGAGAGTCACAGGCTTGACGCACAACTGGGAAGAAAACAGACTCGGCAGCGGAATCTCTTGACCAGTCTTATTTCCTCTCTTTGCCATACCGACCAACTCTCTAAATATGCCGAGTGGGTCGCAACCCAACCGGGCGATTGCGTCATCTTTGATCCGCGCATCCTGCATAGCGGTAGTCGAATCAGCGGATTAAAATATGCCATGTTCTTGGCGTTTGGTGTAGAGAACCTCCACTTTTACAACCATCACCGTTACTACCGACACCTCAGAAGTGATTTGGAATACAAACCCATACCCTCTGAACTGGCTGCAAAATTACGGACAGCAAACCTATATCCGAGGATGCCCAATCCTGTGGACAAAATTGAAAACGCTTGGCTCCCATCCAAGCCGCATGCAATACTTAGTCGATTATATCGTCAGTGATGACAGCGCAATGCCCGACGGCGTCAATGAACCGATGAACAAATGGTTTTCA
>JAKZSX010000422.1:0-11969 GCA_047517405.1 Candidatus Poribacteria bacterium
ATTCCACACCTCACACCTTCAGATTGTCAATAAATTCGCGGCTTTTCAAAGTGCGTTCAGTATGATAGGAGATAAAATTTGAGAGGACAAACTTAAGCTCCCTGTGGTTAAGATCGGAAGCACGAAAGCGATGTAGATAAGAAAAGTCGAATTTTTGTAACTGCTTCATCAGTTCACAACTCCCACGTGAAATCGATCTCGCCGTTGCGTCCTGTCCTTCACAATTTGTACACAGTAAACCACCAAGGCGTGGGCTGAAATTTATCGTTGCGCCGTGGAACGTCTCCGCACAGGCTACGCACCGCGAAAGTTGGGGCGCGTAGCCTGCCAATCCCAGAAATTGAAGTTCAAAAGCACGTGCTAACAACGGGATATCCCCAACTTGTGCCAATGTTTCCAACGCGTACTGCAGCAGATGAAAGACGCTTTGGTCTGCTAGCTGCCCTGCCAGTTCTGTGGCATCCACTAACTCCGCCAAATAACAGCCGTATGTCGTCCGGTCGAAGTCCGCTTTGATCGGGTCAAAGGCGTCAACCAGATCAAAGTCATCGACCCTATGGAGGTCTTTATTCGGGTATTCAAAGAACACAAGGTTACCGTAGTTGAGAAGTTCAAGGCTGCCGCCGAAACGGCTCTTGGGTCTCCTACTACCGTGTGCTACCGCGCTGACCTTGCCAAACTCAACCGTGTAGAACCGGATAATCTTGTGCACTTCGCCGAGTGGATGTGAACGAATGACAATCGCCTGCGTTTTTTGAGTTGGCATCTTACCTCCATAATAAAATGGGACAACAGCGCGATGAATTTATTGTTGCCTCATTTCATCGTTCCATTGTCCCACAAAAAAACAATTAGGGCAAAAGGATTTGAAGCTCCGACCTTTCCGATCTCAATCGGAACGCCTTAACCGGACTGCGCTACGCTTCTGCCACAATGTCTGCTGATAAATCTAAGTAAATATCGGGGCGAGAGGATTTGAACCTCCGACCTCGTGCTCCCGAAGCACGCACGCTAACCGGACTGCGCTACGCCCCGTTTATGGCAAAACGGTGTCTGATTTTATCATATACTGTAGAATCTGTCAAGCCTACTTTTTTATTTTTCTGTCGTATCCTTCAGTCGCTGAATCCGTATTCGATGGATACGGCGTTCATCCGCTTCCACTATGGTGAACGTCAATCCTTGGTATGAGAATTGGTTATCCTGGTCGGGCACCCTTCCTAGATGATCGAAAATGAATCCGCCGATTGTGTCTGCATTCTCCGATTCGATCTGTGTCTCTAGCTGTTCATTGAAATCGATAAGACTCATCCGTGCATCAACCGAATAGGTATTTTCAGCAAGAGGAATGAGCTCCTCTTGTTCGTCAAAATCGTACTCATCCTGAATCTCTCCAACAATCTCCTCAATAATATCTTCGAGCGTCACGATTCCTGCCGTGCCCCCGTATTCATCGACAACGATTGCCATGTGCTGCATATTCGCCCGTAGCTCTCGGAAGAGGTCGGATATTTTTTTACTCTCTGGCGTGAACAAAGGCGGTCGATCTGTGGCAATAGATCTCAGATCGAGGGGTTGGTCTTCTGCCCAACCGTCTAACAGATCTTTGACATGGAGGAGACCGATAATGCGGTCGATCTGCTCCTCGTACACCGGAATACGCGAATGCCGAGACTCCATTACAGTTTGAAGCACGATCTCCTTTGGGGAAGAGACATCAAGGCATGTCACATCTGTTCGGGGGACCATAATCTCGCGGACAACCTTATCGGGCAGGTCGAGAATGCGCGAAATCATCTCTCGTTCCTCCTCCTCTAAGATGTCTTGGCTATTCCCGACATTTTCCAATGCTTCAAGGTCTTCCGGTGAGACGCTGCCATCCTGTTCGGTTCGGATTTTTCCACCTAGAGTCCGAACGCCAAGATAGCCAAGCAGGGACAACGGTTTAACGAGAGGATATAGGACCCAATAAACAGCGTGCACAAAACGGAGGGCGGAGATTGTTGAGTTTTCAGAGCTACCCTGTACATAATTTTTCGGGAGGAGCTCCGTCACAACAACAATGAGGAGAATCGCAAGAAGGGCACCAATTATCCGATCTCTCAGAGAATTGAAATCGAACAAGGCGAGCAGCAAAACGACAATACAGACGATTAATATGCTCTTGGCAACGATAATCGTCGCAGAAAATCTCTGTGGGTAGCGCAGTAGAGAGGTCAAAATCTCATGCTGCGGTCCCCCGGTTTCTGCTATATTCAGTATTTCATTCCGGCTGAGCCGGTTGATAAGCACCTCCACGACAGAGAACAACACCGCGAAGATCGACAAGACAACCAAGCCAACCAATTTAATTATGTCTATATCGTCCAAACGTGGGATCACACCCCCAAGGTGCAACTTGTAAACCAGAGGAGATTTAATTCTCTGCGAAAATATAGAACCTAACTGACTCTACAGCTCTTTAAGAGGAACCCAAAGATTAAGTGCTAATTAAACGAAACAATTCCGCTTGTTTACCAAACATGATTTCCGCTTGCTCTGGGGTTTGGTGATCATAACCGAGAAGATGGAGCGTACCATGTACACTCAGTATGGCAAGCTCAATATCTAATGAATGCCCATGGGCGATCGACTGACGCTGCGCTGTTGGAACGGATATAACCAAATCGCCAAGCAGTTGAGGGTTCAAATCTCCTCCGATGCCTTCCCGCATTGCAAAAGCTAATACATCAGTAGGTGCATCAATGTGGCGATATTGGCAGTTAAGCACCTGAATCTCAGCATCATCCGTCAGGAGGATGCTCACCTCGCAATCAACAGAACCGTGAGCCTTTAGCGTGGTCAACGCCGCATTATAAATAATCGCTTCATCAAAATCGATATTTTGACATTCGTTGCTAATGAGTACCATTGGCAGTCGCCCTTACGACGGACGATTGATTCTACTTGCACATCAGAGTCAGATGTTATCGGTTTTTCCCAACTTTTGAGCATCGCGCTCCTCGTATGCTTCTACGATTTGCTGCACAAGTTCGTGTCTTACAACATCCTCCCTTGAAAAGTCGATAAACGCGATACCGTCAACATCTGACAGTACCGACTGCGCATCAACAAGCCCCGACTTTGTACCGGTCGGTAAGTCAGTTTGCGTCACGTCTCCGGTGATAACGGCTCTGGAATCAAATCCAAGTCGTGTGAGAAACATCTTCATCTGCTCAATGGTTGAGTTTTGTGCCTCATCAAGGACGACAAACGAGTGATTTAGCGTCCGCCCACGCATGAAGGCAATTGGCGCCACTTCAATCACATTACGCTCGACATAACGCTCAAGCGATTCGGGAGGCATCATATCGTAGAGCGCATCGTACAAAGGACGCAGATAGGGGTTAATTTTTGCTTCAATATTGCCGGGTAAAAAACCGAGTCTTTCACCCGCTTCCACCGCGGGTCGGGTTAGAATGATTCGACTGACCTCTCCACTTTTCAAGGCAGAAACTGCCATCGCCATTGCGAGATAGGTTTTTCCGGTACCGGCTGGACCGATACCAAATACGAGATCATGCAATTTGATGGCGCTCACATAGCGTTCCTGGCCAGGGGTCTTCGGACGTACAACGCCACGTTTAGAAAAGACCGAGATAGTTTCACCGACCGCTTTTTCCAACTGAACGGGCTTATTTCCTTTGGAAGTGCGAATCGCGTATTTGACATCATTCGCATTGATGGATTGTCCGTTTCGGATGAGATGAAGTAACGATTCAAAGGTTTTGGTTACACGATTAACGTCGTCGAAGTTTTTGCCCGTGATCTCCAAGCCTTCACTCTTTAATAGCACTTTGACGTTAAAACGCGCCTCAACAATGTTTAGAAAGGCATCGGATTGCCCAAAAAGCACTTGGGCTTCTGTGTTGCTGTGTATCGGTATTTTTAAAGATTCTTGGTTCTGCAATACGCTGTTATTCCTGTTTTTGAGTGGGTGCAGCCAGTGTTGCCTCTATTGGAAACCAACTTCATCTGTAATTTTACCAGAATTTTGCCAGCTTTCCAAGTAAATTTTTCGTTATCGTCACCCAAGTTGCTATGTAGATCGAAAATTTTGGTTGTTATTTTTCAAAAAGCGACCAAGTTTCGTTAAAAACGTCGGTGGCTGTGTCCAAAAACTGATGCCACGCTAGAGAATTAACCTACCAGTTAGTATACGCCCCATCGTCCCTTTGGAAACCGGAGGGAGGGCCCGGAGTTGGTGGTGTGACGTTGATGAGCGCATCTTCATTGAACTCAAGACCAAGTCCAGGTCCCTCAGGCGGGAGTAAATAGCCGTCAGCAAACGGCATCTGAACCGGAAAGGCATCGGTAAGGCTCGTCATTGGTGGACGCGGTAGTTCCTGTACCCCAACAAGAGCTGATGCCAAACAGAGGTGGAGACAGGCTGCTGTTGAAACAGGACCAAGCGGATTGTGCGGAACCATGTGGATGTAGTGCGTTTCACACCAACCCGCAATCTTCCGAGCTTCAGTCAAGCCTCCGGCGATGCAGAGATCTACTCGACAGTAATCCATCAAATCCTCCTCAATCACTTCCCGAAAACTCCATTTGCTGTCAAACTGCTCGCCCACCGCCAACGGAACCGATGTATTCTGTCGAACCAACCTCAGACTAGCAGGATTTTCACTGCGGAGTGGGTCTTCAATGAAGAAGGGCCGATACTGCTCAACCCCCTTACAGAATTCGATGCTGGCAGGTGGATCCAATCGGGTATGGACATCCACGAGAATTTCGACATCATCACCGAGCGCTTCTCTGACCGCCTTCACCTGCTCAATCCCGAACCGAACCGCTCGTGTCGGCTCAAACCGATCGTCGCCTTCCGGATCACACAACCCCCATCGAACAAACTTCCACCCCGCTTCATAGGTCTTCTGGCAATTCTGGACGAGCGATTCAATACTGTTTCGGTCGCCGTTGTGAGGATAACAGACCACTTTATCCCGTGTCCTTCCGCCGAGCAATTCGTATACCGGTACACCCAACGCCTTACCTTTAAGGTCCCATAGCGCAATGTCGACCGCGCTCACCGCCGCTGACTGAATCACGCCGCCGGGGAAAAAACCGCCGCGAAACATTCGCTGCCACAAATATTCAATACGAAACGGGTCTTGACCGAGTAGAGTGGGTTCAGACGAATGGATGACCTCCGCCATCGCTCGCCCACGCCGTTTCAAGCCCCCTTCTCCAATCCCGTAGATGTCTTCGTCCGTCTCGACCTTAACAAAAAAATTTCCAGTTGATGCAACAAACGGTTTGACCGCCGTAATCTTCATGTATGACCTCCAATTGAGTGATGTCGGCGAACCCAATTTTTCGGAACCCGCCAACAAACCTGCTGAGGGGTGAAGCATTATCTACCACCCATATTACACACCGTCCGCCGCTGAAGGCACGTTATCCTGACAGTAAACGGGACGGAAGAGCGTGGAACGTTTGAATGGCATTTCGGCGAGGTGTTTCGGATGGGGTTCCCACTTATGCCATTTGTTACCGACAACATTGTAGCAGTTGAAAATAGCAACCCGATCCACCATATCGTCCTCCCACCGCGCGCCGGTGTGGGTGATCGCTTCCGTGAAAAATAGCACCGACCCCGCCGGACAGGAATAATCATCCCACAGCGGACAATCCCGATCTTGCGTCGATTTTGGTGGAGGAAACGCACCTTTATGGCTTCCCGTCAAGAACAGGGTGCCACCGCTACGTTTCTTGACTGGATTCAGCTCCCATACAACCCGCGTCAATCCACTGTGCGCCTTGTCGTGGTGCATGTGATAAGTATGCGAGTTGCCCGGAAAATTCAACATGCCCCGTCCGCCATGAGGACTGAAGTTGTCATGTCCCTTGGATCGGATTGTCAGGAATGTGCCTTCCAAGCGAAAGCCGTAGCACTCCTCAGCTGCGTAACCTGTTGCAACAAATTCATTCATGAAGCCGAGGACAATCGGGTGGTCGGTCAATTTTTCGAGGGGCCCACCGATGGATGAGCGATGATGCTCAAGAATGGATTCGGGATCTCTTTTCAGACGATAGCAAAAATCCTGCATCTCAGCGACCTCGTCGTCGGTCAACACGCCGGGGAGAGCTATCCACCCTCGTGTGTCGAAGATGAATTTCTGGTCTTCGGTGAATTCTATTGCCGGCTTGCTGTCGGCATTTGTCATAGGTACAGGCATACACATACCTCCTAATTTTCGGGATAGTTTATTATTCGTAAGAGCTTAGCTGGTGCCTTTCGGGTTGCCCTAGAAACTGTTCCAGCAGAAAGTTCATAGGTTCACGTGGCATACCGCCCGCTCATTATAGCTGAACACTCATTTTTCGACAAGAAGTTTTTGTATGGATGTCCGCTTGAGTTTGTGATAAGATAGTTTTGAATATATTAACCCAAAGTTGCTACCCTTCTCCATAGTTTGCAGGTTGGGCTTCCTAGCCCGACCCCAAAGCCCCTGCGGGGCGACATGTATATAGAAAACATGGTAATACCAACCCTAAAACCCCAGCGGGGTGATAGGTGAACTATTCCTTATAAGAAACAGAGTAAACATGAAGACTCTACTAATTTTACGTCATGCAAAGTCAAGTTGGAAAGATTCGTCGTTGGCGGATCATGATCGGCCGCTGAATAAGCGTGGCAAACAGGATGCGCTGCGAATGGGAAAGTTTTTGCGGGAACAGGGCTTGGTGCCTGACAGGATAATCAGCTCAACTGCCAAGCGGGCGCGAAACACTGCCAAGGCAGTTGCCAAAGTATGTCATTGTGAGGATAAGGTCGAATTGACGCAGGAGTTTTATCATGCGGGCCCAGGGTTGTACCTCGCTATTTTGCAGAACGTGCCGGACGATAACCAGCGGGTGATGGTGGTGGGGCACAATCCTGGGATGGAGGCACTTGTGACCCACTTGACAGGGCGAATGGAAACGATGCCGACGGCGGCACTTGCCCATGTCGCCCTTCCCATTGAAAAGTGGATGGAATTGGATTATGAGGTACAAGGAGAGTTGTTGGATTTGTGGCGTCCAAAGGCACTCACATCAGAATAACAGAAATAGATACTTAATTTTTGGGATTATATCAGAAGAGAGTCCAAAACGTAAAGAGAAACCGAGTTTTCAAGAAAAAACTCGGTTTTTGTTGCATGATTTCTTAACATGATCCAATTTTTTAATCATCAAGTAGAAAAACAACAAACAGAGGAATTCGTACATGACAAAATTTGATCCGATAAAGGGAGTTTTTGGTCTGCTTCCTACACCCTACACAGAGGACTTAGATATCCATACAACAGATCTACAGGCTGCCGCCAATTTCTGTTGTGAGTCGGGACAGCACGGGATTGTTTGGCCCGTCATGGTGGGGGAGTTCTACTTCCTTGGCGAGGAGGAACGCATTCGCAATTTGGATGCCGTTCTCGAAACAGTTAATGGCAGGTTGCCGGTCGTTTTTGGCTGCTCTGGCATTTCTGTGCCGCAGGTGATGCTCTATGCAAGGGCAGCACAGCAGGCGGGGGTGGATTCGATAATCGCCATGGCACCGGCACGAACCAATGCAGCGACGGCGATAGATATGTTCAAGCGGCTTGGGGAGGCCTTCGATGGACCGATTATGGTGCAGAATGCCGATGGTTACGCACCGCTGACCGGGGAGCAGATTGTTCAACTCGTAGAAGATGTCCCGCAGATTGAGTATGTCAAAGAGGAGAGGCAGCCGGGACCACAGCACATTGGCGAAGTCAAGCAGTTGGCTGGGGATCGGATCAAGACCATCTTCGGGGGTGCTGCTGGTAAGGTGCTGCCGGCGGAGATGATACGTGGTGCAGATGGTTGTATGCCGGCGTGTGAATTTGCCGATTTGCTGGCAAAGATTATGGAGCTTTGGTGGGCGGGCGACGAAACCGGTGCGCGGGAGTTACATACCCGTCTGCTGCCTCTGATTAACTTGGAAAACCATCAGTTTGTCCGTTACATTCTTAAACGTCGAGGTGTCTTGACCTCTATGGTGGAACGGGCACCTGCGCCACATGAGTTGGATGCGGAGGATAAGCGGGAAATCTCTATCCTACTGAAGGTAGTGGAAAATGACATTGAATCTTACCCGTTCGGCGCGGAATAACGAATCTGTAGACGAATTGTCCCATCATTTCGAGGAGGCTTCATCAGAATGCACATCATCACACGCGACCGTATCGTTTACAGTTTCAGCCGTGACCATCGTCCTGTGAGTGAAGTCGATTCGGGGGATAAAATCCGGTTTGAGACCTATGATGCACGTACTGGCACGATTCTGAGTGAGAACGACCTCCTCGACAAGCCACACCCACGCGGGCTAAACCCTGCCACGGGACCGCTCTTCGTGCGTGGTGCCGAGCCGGGGGATACCCTCTGCATTGAGATTCAGGATATCCAACTCGCTTCGCAAGGTTTTATCGGGATTAAAGCCGGCACGGGAAACTTGGGGCATCTCGCAGAACGTTACGTGACCAAAATAATCCGCATCAAAGGAGATACCGCTCACTTTGATGATCGGATCCGTTTTCCGGTTCGTCCGATGGTTGGCGTCATCGGCACTGCACCCGCTGAAGAAGCCGTGCCAACGCTCTACCCCGGTCCCCACGGCGGCAACATGGATCACAGCGATGCAACAGTCGGATCGCGTGTTTACCTGCCCGTGTTTGTGGAAGGTGCGTTGTTTGGGCTCGGCGACGTTCATGCCGCTATGGGTGATGGGGAAATCTCTATGCTTGGGATAGAAATCTGTGCGGAAGTTACCGTGGGGGTAGAACTGATCAAGGGTGAGTCTATCGCCCGTCCGTGGATTGAAACAGCGGACACATGGATAACCACAGGGGATGCCCCAAAACTGGTTGATGCGATCACAATCGCTTGTGAGGAGATGGCGAGCCTTCTCCAACGCAAACTTGATATTTCATTTGAGGACGCCTATCTGCTCATGAGTGCCACCGGCGACGTGCGGATTGGTCAAGTCTGCAATCCGAATAACTTCCCCGCTACGATCCGAGTTGTCTTTCCCAAAATAAACCCAACCGCGTCTTCTACCCTATCCTGAAACTCCTAGTCTAAACGATCTTTCCCGCTTCCGTAGGGAACGCAGATCTGCGTTCCCTACACAAGGCGACCTACATCAATCTCAAAGGGTAAGATGGTAATCCGGGTTAATCAATGCTTACGCCCAATGACTCAGCGAGTGCTTCTAACCTTTCCCAGAGTGCATCGGCGATAGGGATGCCGTCGCGTCCGCGAGTCGCTTCTGCCCGTGCCTCAAGATCGCCGGGGAGTATTACCTCCTCGAAACCGGGTGCCGGTGGCACGGATCTGATCTGATTCCCCAAATCCTCCATTCGCGTCGAGTAGTCCGTCAACGGCTGAAACAGATCCGCCTTCATGACCATCATGGTAACGCCGGAGTGGCGGAAAATGGCACCGCCCCGTTTCTCTTCATTAGAAAAGGCATCCGCTCCGGACAGAACCCGTCCAAAGAACTCCACCGCTAGCATCAAGGCGTAGCCTTTGTGCCCACCAAAGGGGAGCAATGAACCGCCCTCCAGATAATCCATCGGATCTGTGGAAGGATTTCCATCCTTGTCAACAATGCTACCCGGCGGCAGTTGTGCGTTTCTGTCCCGCGCCGTGAGGACTTTACTCCCCGCAACAACCGTTGTGGCATAATCGATGATCATTGGGGGACCATCACCGACGGGGAAGCCCATGCCAATTGGATTCGTGCTCAGTACCGGTTGTCGCCCACCGAAGGGAACAGCGACCGGCTCTTCTGCGCCGAACCCTCCAGCCCAGATTATTGATAGCATCCCGTTGGCGGCTGCGATTTCGGCGTATTCGCCCAGACGTCCGATATGGTTTATCTGAACGGCACTTACGACCGCCACGTTGTGGCTTTCGGCTTTCTTTATTGCGACCTCCATCGCATACTTCGCAGTCACATGCCCAAAGGTCCAGTTACCCGCGATGAGTGCGCTTGTGGCGTCCTCTTGCCGGATTTGGGGCCAAGCGGTGGGAACAATTTCACCGGCTTGAATCTTCTCGACATAGCTCGGCAGATGCAGGATGCCGTGTGTATCAACGCCGCGCAAGGTCGATAAAACCAACGCTTCCGCAACACGGTTGGCGTTACGTTCATCGGCTCCCGCGGCTAGCAGTGCCTCGCGGATAAGTTTGTCAAGTTCAGCGGTTGTCTTTGTGACCATTATTAAAATCCTCCTCAAAATAGTGCCAATTATCAACAAAATCAGGTTGGAGTTACAACGTTAGATTTAGATCAGTGGTCAAAGTAAGACTTCGTAGTTTTCGTGTGGGATATCCTTGTAGTTCCTTGTTGATTCAGGTCATAACTATAGCATGTATCCGTGGCGCAATCAATCAGATTCGGAGATGTATTCAAAGTGCGCAAAACCTCTTGACGCAGTGGCTTATGCCGTGCTAGGATACACAAAGTAATAATTGTGGTTAGCTTCTGTTTTTTTCATCAGATAACAAGGAGGAATTCAACTTGGCTAAAAAATTCAGAGTTGGTATTATTGCAAGCGGCCGTATTGCACGTTCACACGGTCAAGGTTGGACCGAATGTAACCGCACCGAAATTGTTGCGATCGCCGATTCTCATCCCGAAGCACTGGCAAGTTATGCACAGGATTTTAACGTTAAAAGCCAGTATCTCGACTACCGAGAGATGATGGAAAAGGAGGATCTGGACATCGTCAGCGTCTGCTCTTGGAATCCGCAACACGCTGAGATGACGATTGCAGCAGCGGTTCACAAACCCCAAGTGATACTCTGTGAGAAACCGATGGCTTGCTCACTCGGAGAAGCCCAAGCGATGATGATTGCTTGTGAACGCAACGAGGTTAAATTTGCGATCGGTCATCAACGTCGCTTCTATTCTTCGTGGCAGGAAGCGAGGCGGCTCCTTGCGGACGGTGCCATCGGTGAACCCCGCCGGCTCTGGTCCTCGGTGAGAGCAGGGATGCTGAATACAGGGACCCACTGTATCGATTTCCAACTCTTTGTGCTAGGGAACCCACAGGTGGAGTGGGTCATGGGTTCTGTGGAACGCAAAACCGACCACTATCTCTTCGGGCATCGGGTCGAGGACCGCTGCTGTGGGCTGATCGGGTATCCTAACAATGTGGAAGGTGTCATTGAGAACGAAGTCCCCATCAGTGGCGGACTCTATCAAGTCGGCGCTACGGTATACGGCAGCGATGGTATGATGGAGGTTAACGATAATAGCCTGAAATATATGATCCCTGATAAGGCAGGGTGGCAGGTGTTTGAGCCAACTGAAAAAAATCGGACGGGGTATGGGGGTGCCTTCACAAGTCAGGCGTATGCGATCTGCGACTGGATCGATGGCAAGATTGAGGACTATCCCGGACAAGCAAAGTATGGAAAGGCTGCTCTGGAGATTATGATGGCGGTCTACGAATCAGCCCGAATGCACGAACGAGTTCGTCTTCCACTAGAGACCCGTGCTAACCCACTGGATGTGGCGGTGGAAACTGGTGCTATTCCGGTTGAACGCCCCGGTCAATGGGATGAACGCTCTTTCCTAGTCCGCGGCGAATCAATGAGCTGGATTAAATAGGTTGTAAGATGCCGTATGAGCGATCTGGATGTGCAAATTATCACACTCTCGCCGGACGATGAATGGGCTATCAAGCAGGTCGCAGCGTTGTTGATTGAGGGATTCAAAGCACACGCGCCAAACGCTTGGTCCAACATAGCAGCTGCTTTGGAGGAGGTGCAAGAATCCTTTGGCAAAGATCGGATCAGCCGCATCGCCCTTGACCAGAGCGGCGAGATTGTCGGTTGGATCGGTGGATTGGGTCACTATGATGGGAACGTCTGGGAAATCCATACATTGGTTGTGAAACCGAGCCGACAAG
>JAKZSX010000423.1:0-6998 GCA_047517405.1 Candidatus Poribacteria bacterium
TGAAAGTAGTGGTGGTTGTTGTGCCACCCTTCACCAAAGGTGATGAGTGCCAGAAACCAGTTGTTGCGCGAGTCATCCCCGGTGACGTAAGACTGTTTGCCGATAAGGTGAGCCAGCGAGTTAATCGCAAATGTGCAGTGATAGAGGAGCATCGTACTGATGAAGAAACCGACCACCAGTCCAGACCAACCGGAAACCAACCACACCCCGACTCCCAACAGCACTGGTGGTGCGTGTTTGTGGTTGTTGAGCCAAACGAGCTCGGGAAATTTCGTAAAATCCTTCATCAGGTCGTAATCCGCTTGGCACTTGGTTGCCGAAAAAATCCAACCGAAGTGGGCAAACCAGAAACCGCTTTGAAGTGGCGAGTGTACGTCTTGTGGGGTGTCGGAGTATTTATGATGTTTGCGATGGTGGGCAGCCCACCAAAGCGCACCCTGTTGCGCCGACAACTGTCCAACGAACGCGAGCAAGAATTGGAATACACGGCTGGTTTTGAAGGAACGATGTGAAAAATATCGATGATAGCCACCCGTAATGGCAAACATGCGGATGGCGTACAATACGCCACAAAGCATAAGGTCTGAAGCCTGAAAACCGGTCCAGATGACCGCAAAACAGGCAAGATGAACGAGTGCGAAGGGGATGGCTGCGGGGTAAATGATGTCAGCCTCATCGGCGTGACGCGCAGTATCAGGGAAAGACACTTGTAGTTATATTCCTTTCTTTGTCTGTTGTGAGTGGATACGCCGCCGCAATTCTGGGCTATCAAGGTCCGGATTGATGAGGATAGCCTTTTTGAATGGCTCAATCGCTAAGTCCGACTTGCCTTGCCTACCGTAGGCAATCCCCAGATTGTGATGTGCCTTTGCATCATTAGGGTCAATGTCAATAGCTGCTTTGAAGTCGACAATCTCTTTGTCGTATTGAATCGTGTCTTTCATTTGGGTTTCCTCCCGTTGTTCAGTATCACTAGAACTCGCAAAGCGCCCACGCTCCGATCGCTTTCAACGCATCAGCCGCCCATTTCGCAACACCTCAATGGGCATCACACGAAGCCTTTTTCAACGCGGGCACCGCCGTCGAATCACCAATCCTGTCCAACGCATACGAGGCATACCTGCGAACCTCAATATGCTCCGAATTCAATGCGTCGATTAGCGCAGGTGCCGCTTGTTCACCCATCTTACCCAACACATAAGCGGCATTGCCGCGAGCAAACTGCCCCCCATGCTTCAATTCGTCTATGAACTCATCGACTTTGCTTGTATTTTTCATGTTTACACCTCATTTTTGCGCCAATTAAGCGGGTTTCAATCCCCGCCATGGAGAGGCTTTACCCCTCACCCCGACCGTGCTTGAGACCCATCGAAAGGGGCAACCAACTCTCAGAAAACCCTTTCCATTGTTAGAAAAGGGCTGTTTCCCAGGAGGTTGGGTAAGCGATGGTCTTCGGTGGTGTCCGTGTTGAACACGCAGTTAGGTCGCCCACATAATCAACTTGTTAAACAGGTCACCGAACCCCCAGATGAGCGTAGCAACGAAAGTGACGAGAGGTCCCCATACGCCGACTGCTAACCGAGTCCGCAAGTCTTCGTGCACCCGCTCCGGGACTGGCTCGTCGATCTGTTTGTAGTGCGCCGGATCGAGGTGGCTTAGTCCGGTTTCTTCGGTAAGAACGTGGGTCTGTATGTCTTCGTGAATTACGCGGGCTCTCGAAAACAGAGTAATTCCAACAGCGACCACGAGAGCACCAGAACGAGCAAACCAGGTGAAGTCCCTGAGAACGTAGCCACACAGGAACCTCCCATGGAGAGTAGGATGGTGAGGATCAACATCGCCCGAGTGTTTCCAAGTAACGTGTGTATCTTAAGCGATCTCTTGATTAGCGAGAACAAATTCCGCATAGAATTTTTATCAAGGCGAGTGGCGACGTGGGCTATTCCTACCTTTATTGCGGCGAATATGGTCTTGCTTGTGGTATGATAGTGTCTTTCGTAGCGGCTTCGAATGGTTCTTCTGGAATTGGCTTTCCGGTACGAAACTACCGTAATCAAAATCAGGTAGCCGCCGCTGTTCGATTCGTGTCCCCAGCAGTTTTTCAATGTCTCGTATTATCTGCTTATCCGCTTGTCCGGCAAGCGTGAATGCTTCACCAGACCGGTGGGCGCGACCGGTGCGACCAATCCGGTGAGTGTAGGCATCGACAGTATCGGGGATATCGAAGTTGATCACGTGTGATATTTCCGACACGTCTATGCCGCGCGCAGCAACGTCCGTGGCGACGAGAATGTCGTATTTCCCAGCGCGAAAGCCATTAATCGCTTTCTGCCGCTGACTCTGCGACATGTTACCTTGCAGTGCTGCCGCGCGATAACCACCCTTTTCCATGTCGCGTGCCAGGTTACGGGCGCGATACTTGGTGCGGGTAAAGATCAAGACCCGGCCGGTGGGTGTCTGTTGCAACATTGCCAGCAGAAGATCTTTCTTGAGGCTATCGGGCACCGGATAGAGCGCGTGTGAAACGGTCTCCACCGGAGCAGCCCTACCGATTTGAACCATGACCGGATCTTTGAGGATATTATCTGCCAGTTTGCGGATATCCTCTGGCATTGTGGCTGAGAAGAAAAGTGTCTGGCGTTGGGCCGGCAGTAGCTTGAGGATGCGGCGAATATCCGGGAGGAAGCCCATGTCGCACATGCGATCAGCTTCGTCCAACACCAGCACCTCAACGCTCGATAGATCGATATCGCCATCGTAAACGAGGTCAAGCAGGCGACCAGGACAAGCAATAACAATCTCTACGCCACTCCGCAGCCGCGAGACCTGAGGAACTTTGCTCACACCGCCGTAGATGGATACGCTGTTCACTTTGGTATTTTTGCCAAGATCAAGACCCATCTGGTAAATCTGTTCAGCGAGTTCGCGTGTGGGCGCAACGATGAGGGCACGCACGCGACGGAACGGGCCCTTGGTTAACCGCTGTAGAATAGGCAGCATGAAGGCTGCGGTTTTACCGGTGCCGGTATGGGCTAAGCCCATCACATCATGCCCTTCGAGCACCATGGGGATGGCTTGCTGCTGAATCGGGGTAGGCGTAGTGTAATTGACTGATTTAATTCCGGCGACAATGCACCGGTCAAAAGAAAATTGTTCAAAATTCACTGGAAGTACTCCTTGAGTCTGTTGAGCCAAGTCGTACTCTCAGCTCGATGATGTTTTGCTAATTGCTTCGCTAATTATGCCGCCAATCAATCGTTCACACAAACAGGACCTTTTGGCTGACGTTGAACTAACGTTATCACGACTTATCGGGCATTTTTAACAGCGATTAGGGCTTCAGAAGTGCCAATCTTTGCCAATGCTTTAACCGCATTCGTAAGAGAATTACAGCCGATATGAGCAGAATTACACTATCACTGTCGTCGTTGACGTATTTGTAGATACAATCGCACTTGAATTTATGAGCTATGCGTACGAGGTGCTTACTTTGATTTTTATACTTTTCATTAAACACCTTTAACCCTTTCGTTATTCGCCCGTCAAGGCGACTTAAAGCAATTCTTTGAGGGATTGTGAACGAGGCGTTTGGCGGAGTTTGCGAAGAACTTCCTCCTGAATCTGGCGCACCCGCTCGCGGCTAATCCCCAATTGTTGTCCAACTTCCGCGAGGGTATGCTCTGTACCGTCAGTTAAGCCATAACGGAGTTGAATCACGAGTTTTTCGCGGGGTGTTAATGTGTCGAGTACCTTTTCAAGTGACTCTCTCTTGCCTATACAGAGCAATTCCTCTTCAGGAGTGACATGTGAGTCATCGGCCAGCATGTCGGAGAAGGTCGTATCAGTTAAATCAAAGAACGGCGAAGACAGTGAAATCGTACCCTTTGCGGCCTGAAGAATTTCGACGACACGGCCTTCATCGATCCCCATTGCCAAAGCTGTCTCCCTGATGCTGGGTTCACGTTCGAGCTCTCTGGCGAGTCGGACCTCCGTTTTCGTGATGGATTGCCGTGTAGATCCAATGTAGTCGGGAATCCGAATCGTGTGGCTTTGTTGAGCCAATGCCCGTTGAATCCCTTGCCTGATCCACCAATAAGCGTAGGTGCTAAACTTGCAACCTCTTTGAAGATCGAACTTTTCGACCGCTTTCATCAAACCGATGCTTCCCTCTTGCATCAAGTCCAGCAACGAGAGCGAAGGGGTGTAAGAGCGATACTGCATCACAACACTGGCAACCAGCAGCAGGTTTGCACAGACAATCTGCTTTCGCACAGCTTCCATCGCTGCAACCGCAATAATCAACTGATTCCAGATTGTTTGGATTGCATCTTTCTCCCCCGGATTTGCTTCGATGCGACTATTTTGGACTGTTTCAAACACTGTCGAAATTCGCTCCAGAATCACGCGGATTTCCATTGGACTCCACCACCGCCCGTTTAGAGATTTCGTTTTGTTTCCACGCCCAAGAACCGATTGGGATTGGAGGTCATCTAAAATCTGGGGCGGAAGTTTTCTCAATAATTCTGAAATCTCCTGCGTACTCGCTGAAAACGCTTCAAAGAGTTTTCTTTCTTCCTTATGTGTCAATTGAGGCGTTTGTGCAATTTCCTGAACATAAGAAAAGACACCATCACCGATGTCGCCTAACACATCAACATCTCCCCTTCTGGCGGAATCTCGTTTTGCAACGTTAGAAACCGGCAATGCCTCTGCCTGATTTCTATCTTCATTGAATTTCTGGGTCGGTTACATTGCTAATCGATGTTTTTCAGGTTTAGAGTCACCTGTCAGCTCATCATCAACTCCGAAGGATTCCGGCTCGTCTCCCCTTCTGACCGAGTAGTTTATCAAACGATCTCGATTGTTCACAGTTTTTCTCCCTTGTTAACTCAAAGGATGATAAGCAGGTGCCGTCGGCCGGGTTCAAGCGTTGCTATTAACCCAAGTTGTGACCGATTTTCAGTGCACTCGTCTCCGGTGGCCCTGCAAACGATTTTTGCGCTACGACATATCTGCTTAAATCTCGCCAGTGCGGCGTCAACTGACTCCTTCGGGTTTACCCTGACTTCAATCATTAAGGTATATCTCTCTCCTTGACATCAAACGGATCATCTAGGTTTTCCGGGCATGAATCCGATTGATTGTACTCAATCTTCCCCTCAACGAGTTCTTCGATGGCTTCTGACGCCGGTTTCCGGGGTGCAACCGCAGTAAAAAGGGGAACCTCCTTTTTACTGCGGTTGACGCGCACGTAGGCCGGCAATATGAATCGCTAGGTATTTGTTACCAACAACCTTAACGATATCTTCAAGATAAACAACTGACATTTTGATCTCCGTATTTCGGGTTTACTCTGAATCATCTTGAACTGGATCAGCAAGGGGATCTTCGGTGACCTCAGAGATTTCCCTGCTGACAAGCGTTGGCGCGGCATCAAGGTTTTTCACCTCCATCATCGAAGCAATTCTTTGAAGGGATGAAAGTAATAATGTTTGTTCCCAATTCTCAAGTTTCTCAAATTCCTTCACGAAACGGTCATGGAGTAGCGATGGGGCATTCGCAAGTGCCCTTTTGCCCAAGTCGGTGAGTTTTACCAGAACACGGCGCTTATCCTCATCGGCGCGTCTTCGCTCTATCAAGTCGCGCTTTGAAAGCCGGTTGAGTATTCCGGTGACCGTTGCATTACTAAGGCTGACGTTTCCCGCCAATTGACCCGCTGTTATCTTCCCCGACCGTGAAATTTCACCCAGGACGATAAGTTGAGGTGCTGTCAACCCGTGGCAGTGCGCGAGATGACTCGAATGGAGATCGATTGCCCGCATGATGCATCTGAGTGCCATAAGTACTTCATCCCGTATGTCTTTTCGATCTAGAACCATTGTGAGTCCTTCCTATAAAGAAAGAATAGTGTATCGGTCAACGAGATGCTAGGCACCCTGTGAACTGTTAACAGTATAGTAGGACTAAAGTGTCTGCCATCATCTTGACTATTACAATAAAGAAAGAATATGCAACGAAATTATACGGAGTAAATGCCTTGTTATTTGTTTAGCATGCTAAATAATAACATGCGAAAATTCGTAAGTCAAGACAAAACAGCGATACTACGAAACGTCAGTTCGATATAGAGAACGAGGAGACAGGGAGCGGGGAAGAATTACAAATCGCAAATCGCAAATTGAGAAACCCATCCCCATCTTCTCGTTGGGGCTTCCCTTGTTGGGGCTGGTCTTGTACCTGTCCTTCCTGCCCTGTGTCTTTGTGGTTAATTGAAGGGATTCGGCATGCTTACGCCGAACTCATGTTACGAATCTCGAATTGTTGAGGCAATGTTACGGCTGGAGGTGTTGAAGGGTGTTTAAGTAAATAAAAAAATTAGTGTGCAAAATATCTATTGTTCATGGAAGTTGCTTCAGCGACTCACGCCAGTCTTAGGCATGTGATTTTGGCTAGATCGTGAAGTGCCTGCAATAGAGTTTAGGCACTCGATAAAGATTGTTTCACAGTTGAACGTCCATGTGGGATGCCGGATGGTAAGATTGACCAAGAAAACGGGGACCAAGCATCTCCAATCAATACAGGGGTGATTCAGGAGCGTTATCAAGACTATGGGCGACTGCTCCTTGAACCGTTGGAGCGGGAATGTAAAGCAGTAAGGATATCCTGTCAGTTAACCTCAGAAACAGGTTAGTGAAGAAGGGTATTGGGGATTCGTATGCGGAAGGAAATTGAGGAATTGAGGCGCAGGGCTGAAGAATTGTTCAACAACTGATGACTCGTTTGAAGGCTTACGGTGGGAATCACGGCGAACAGATGAGGTCAACGAAATCCTTAAGTCCATGCCATTCGGGTAACACCATGAAGTTTTCTGTTGACTCCAAATCGAAGCCATGATATAAAAAATGATGAATGGTATTGGCACTCATTCACCACCTACCCCGGAATTCGGGGCCGGGGGTCAAAGTCAAATTACACAACTTGGAAGGTTATGTCGTACA
>JAKZSX010000424.1:0-13312 GCA_047517405.1 Candidatus Poribacteria bacterium
ACAGCCTATCTAGCAACTTGCATTATTAAAGTTCACAGATAAGAGGAGCTAGTCGTGGCGTTAGATGACTTACAAAGTGTCATTGAAAAGTTACAGGATATGATTGAGACGCATCGTGATTATTTGTCTGGAGGTGAGACCCGCACTCGGCAGGTGCTGATTGATCCGCTATTGGGGGAATTGGGCTGGGACGTATCAGATCCCGATGCAGTTGAACTTGAATATAGGGTAGGACAACAGCGAGCGGATTATGCACTGATATCTAACGGTCGGCGGGTTGCCCTGATTGAAGCAAAGAGGTTAGGGAACGATTTAGAATACAATGAGATTATGCAGGTTCTCAACTACGCGAATCGGGATGGCATTGATTACATAATTGTGACTGATGGGGATAGGTGGGAGATGTACGAAGTCTTCAGGCCGGCTGCGTTGGAAGAGCGTCTGTTAATGAAGTTTCAGTTGTCTCAACAGCTGCCTCATAAAAATGCCTTACAGGCGTTGGGAATGTGGAAGCCGAATCTTGTCTCTGATGGCAGTCCATCTGAAGCAACGGAATCAGTCTTCGTATCGCCAAAGTCTGCACCGTATCAACCCAGCAGTGAATCCGATGAACCGCCAGAACCGCAGTTGCCCGACCCACCAATGGATGACGACAACTGTTGTACCTTTGAATCGAAATTGTACCCGCAGGATACCAAGCCAATCCGGTTGAAGATAGATGCTCGCATCGAGAAGCAAGTTGATGTATGGCTAGACGTTATTCATGAAGTCGTTGTTTGGCTAGGTTCTGCTGACATTTATGTGAGGCGTGTCCGTAATTCGCCGATACATGCCTAATCGTAGGGGCGAGGTTCCCTCGCCCAACGGGTTGGGAAACCCAACCCCTACAGGTTGATGCTCAGCCTATATAGTAGTAGGCATACTCCGTATGCCGTAAACCCTGCGAAAATTACATCACTTCAGTAGGTCGATTTTCCAAAATCGACAGTTTTGTGTCGAGATATGAATTTCGACCTACTTTACATCTGTTAAACGGGTGACCATCTTAAAACAAATAAATTGCTACCTATCACTCCCTTGGGGCTAAATGAACCAATGAACTCATAATGAACTTCTTACACATCACGTTTCACGATCCAGAGAGGTGCCGGAACAACAGGTAGCGACTTGCTGTTATATTTTGCTTAAGCCGTTTAGGACGAACCGTCCAATCCAGGAATCGCTCATGTCGAGCCCGTTTCACAGGCTGCGGCTTTCCCATTTCCAATCGATGCGAAGCTGGAAAAAACCTTCGTCGGTTTTTCCGCACCACAATCGGGGCATACGAGCTCACTGTTATCCGCATTGATAGATTGTAGTATCTCGAATTTGGATTGGCATGTCTTGCATTGATACTCGTAAATTGGCATTGTCTCTCCTCCTAATAAGTTAGGTTGTAAATGTTACTTCATCGTGTCCGCTAACGCCTTTGCCTGCTCCACCTTTTCGCGGATTAAATCGCAGCCGCCCTGCCAGAAGTCGGGTGAAGCGATGTCAATCCCCATGTTAGCAACCAATTGGATCGGTGTTGCAGAGCAACCGGCACTCAACAAATCAAAGTAGCGCGGCACAAACGACTCACCATCGCGCTGATACTGTGCGTAGAGCGACAGCACCAACAGCTCACCGAAAGAATAGGCATAGACGTAAAACGATAGTTGGAAAACGTGCGGGATATAGAGCCACCACCACTGATGGTCTTCACCCAACGTTAGCGAGTCCCCAAACATCTCCTGCATCATCCGCTGCCAGACTTCACAGTAAGCTTCTGTTGTCTGTTCGCCCTTTTCGCGGCGAAGACGGTGTGCCTCTTGTTCAAAGCGGTACATGGCAATCTGACGAAACACAGTAGCAAAAATATCTTCAATTTTTCCACACAGCAGCGCCAAACGTTCCTCCGGCGATTCTAATGTGGATTGCAATTGGTCGAACACCAACATCTCTCCGAAGGTACTCGCAGTCTCTGCCAGTGGCAAGACAGGGTGATAGTTGAGTAAACTCTGTTTGCTAGCGAGTACATCGTGAATACCGTGACCTAACTCGTGTGCTAAGGTCATCACGTCACGCGGTTTGCCCGTGTAGTTCATAAAAACGTAGGGATGCAAGTCAGGTGTAACCCCCGCGCAATATGCACCGCCCCGTTTGCCCGCACGGAGCTCAGCATCAATCCAACCTTTGTTGAAGAACGGCTCCGTTATTTCCGCCAACTTCGGTGAAAACCGACCAAAAGCGTCCATCACCATCCCCTGCGCTTCATCGAACGGGACGTTACCACGATCGCCGAGCAGCGGGGCGTACCGATCATAGTGCGTCAACTCATCCAGCCCCAGCAACCGCCGCTTGAGGTGATAGTAATCGGCAGCGATATCGTAATTGTCCACGCACACCTCCGAAACGGTGTTGACCACCGCTTCGGCCACCTCATTGTTGAGATGGCGCGCCGCTTCGGGCGACGAATAGCCTCGCAAGCCGTCTATAATCTGCTTTTCGTGGAGGAGTGTATTGAAGATGAAAGTCAGCACATGAGCGTCCTGCTTGAGCGTATCCGTTAAGGCGGAAGCGGCAGCTTTGCGCGTTTCACGATCCGGGTTGTAAAAGTGCACTAACAACTCACTTTGGGTCAGCTCCTTATCGTCCATGCGAAAGGTTTGGCGCGACGTGATTTCAGTAAACAGTCGTCCAAAGGCGCGTCCCCTTGTATTCGCCGTCTCCTCCAAAATTTTCTCTTCTGTTTCGCTTAAATGATGTGCTGCCAATGCCCGTTCATGTTCCAGATAGTGACGGTAGGGGGCGAGTTGCGGATCATGGATGATGCTGTCAAAGGTGTCTTGCGGAATCTCCCCGATTTCAAGGTCGAAGAAAATCAGATGGGTCGCCGCTGAGGACCCGACTTCGCGTGTCCTCTGCAACAGTGCCCCCCGTCGGGAGTCTGCGGTGTCCGTCGAAAACAGCAGATTAGCATAAGACCCCGGCTTATACTGTGTCGTCGTCAAGACTTCATAATCGCTGAGTGCGCTGCATAACAGGTCAGCGGTCACATCTGCTGAAGCGATACGTCCTTTGTACTTCGCCTCAAACGCCGCCGCTTGATCGACCATCGAATTTAAGTCGGAGTCTAACCGCGGATCGTCAATGCTATCGTAGAGATCCGACAAATCCCATGTCGGTAAACCGTTTGTATTTTCAGTGCTCACAATATTCTCCTCAACATCTTCAAAGAGACCAGCGCATAGCGCTGAATCACTCAAATTAGGGTTAACGCTCCCCCGTTAACGGGACAAAACGGACCGGCATCAGCTGCCTTGTCATAATTGAACCCGCCTCTGTTTTTTGTACGAGCGTTAGGGTCTGCACCCGGAAACGTCCACCAACCGGAATACACAGCTTGCCACCGGGCTTGAGTTGATGTATTAACAGCGGTGGAATGTGGTCCGGCGCAGCGGTGACAATAATCGTGTCATAAGGTGCATGTTCCTCCCAACCGAAGTAACCGTCACCGATTTTCACCGTCACGTTTTCGTAACCGAGCCGCTTCAGGCGTTTCTCCGCACTTTCGCCAAGTTCCTTGATAATTTCGAGCGTATAGACGTGATCAACCAGCTCCGCTAAAACCGCCGCTTGATACCCCGAACCCGTGCCCACTTCAAGCACCTTGTGCTCTTTATTAGGATCAAGTAGTTCCGTCATATAGGCGACGATATACGGTTGCGAAATTGTTTGGTCATACCCGATCGGCAACGGCATATCGATATATGCTTTGGATTTCAGGTGCTCAGGGACAAATTCATGGCGGAACACACGCCGCATCGCTTCCAAAACGGACGTATTCTTGACACCGACCCGACCATCTGTGATGCCACCCGCGTCGATCTGAGTTTTGACCATCCATTCGCGATCGCTGTCGAAATCACCGGCGCTGTGCAGGGGTATATCGATTAACAAGAGAAATGTGGCGAGAATCAAAAAAAACTGTTTCATGATATGCCTCCTTCTGTATTGAAAATGTGCGTTTCGTCAACTTTTATCGGAGAGACTAAGGTGGTAGGGTGCGGCTTCCCGATCCATCCGGAGATGGATGCACCCACCGATGAGATAGACCCCGACCGCTAGAAGAATCACGGTGTTAAAGCCGAACGCAATCGCAAGACAGGTCGCCAAAATCGCACTCACCACTGATGCATACCCGTTGATGCCCCACGCCCATGCAATCAGATGCGGCTGGTGTCGCTGTAACCGATTTATGCCCAACGGGAAAGGCATCCCCATGAAAAACGCTAAGGGGGCAATCAGCCCGATTGATACGGTAATTTTCAGGATGTCGGAACTCGCCAGAAAGCGGTGAAAAATCGGAGGCAGCAGTTGCAAATAAACAAGCGCGATGACCGATAAGGCGCCGATAGCTACGGCAGTTGGATGTCGCCGGAGCCTCCCAATCTTACTCAGTCTCAGCGAGAAAAGGCTACCCAGTCCTGCAAAGAGCAGGAATGCACACAGCACAACCGCGACCGCATACGTCGGGTTCGCAAGCAACAGGAGAAATTTCTGGATGAACGACATCTCAATGAACATAAATCCAACGCCTAAGCTCAGAAAATAACCGAACACTCGCCAAGTGGCGAAACGCGAGTTGTCAGTGGTAGGCAAGGCGTCTTGCCGTTTCAAGAAAAAGAGCGGTATCAGAATCAGGATCAGTCCCGCTATAATCGATTGAATCAACGTTGCAATCAGGAGTAGGTAGCCCCATTCGATGAACGGGATGGCGCTTCTGCCAACCGTCCGGACCATCTGAACCAGTGAATCGAAACGCAAGAATTGAAAGAAATATGGTCGATTATCGGTCGTGGGGCGGATATTAAAGGGATAAACTTCGTAAAATTGTTGCCGATCGTTGGACAGGATCGCTTGCGCAGCCCGAAAGTAGATCGGCTCCCCCAACTGGTTGTAGCGGTTCGCTTCCGCCTCCGGCATCTGGGGGTAGTACGCTACATCGAAGGAACGCTCACGGCAGAAGTCGTGAATCTTCGTTCGATCCGCTACCTGGAAATCCCCTTTTTTTATTAACAATATGCCGGTCCGCCAACCGCGAATCATTGTCAACTGTTGAGCGGGGACCGTGCCATCAATCCCTTCCAACGCCTCAACCGCTGTTGCGAACAACCGAATCATATCACGCGGCGGTGTTTTCAGCCAGCGCGTAATCGAAATAATACCCCCAGGTGTCAGATGTTGATATAGGTCTATAATTGACTCAACCGTATAGAGATAACTCTCACTTAAAGCGTGGGTGCCCGCAGCGGACGCACTTACGGAATCGAGCAGTGCAATCTGGATGAGGTCGTACCGCTTTGTCGCTGCTCTCACAAATCCACGCGCCTCCGCGACGTGAACCCGCACCGGGTAGGTTGAATCTGGCGCGTAAATGTGCTGGGCAAAATCAGCGTGCTCTTTCGCAACCAATTCAAGGACTTGCGGATTTAGCTCCACCGCATCAACCGATTCCGCACCGTGGTAGAGCGCGTTGAGGACATCCCCACCGCCACCGGCACCTAAAATCAGCACACGTGGGGACTCAATCAGGTGGTATGCCAACGCCGACGTTGTATCCCCAAGATACCCCAGCTTTGATAAATCACCTCTGAAGTCAGTTATCGCCGTCATTGAGTCGGCGTCGGTGAATAAGCCCAACTGTGGCTGTACCGGGTGCTGTGCGGTTAGGCTCAACCCCGGTGCCGCGCGAATTAAGTCGCTACGAACTACATGTAGCACACCGAGAGGACTGTGCCGCTCACTCAGGATCTGTGCATCCGGGAAGTTCAACGCGCTACTCAACCCTTTGTAGGGTGAAATCTTTATTGAGATAGGATTGAATATCAGGTAGCCGATAAATGCAGCGGCAAATCCAGCTATCGAGACAGTTCGCCGCCAATATCGCGCGCTCCAACTTTCCCAATTGGCGATCAGCACACCGCAAAACCCGATTGCTGAGATGAGTGTCAGGTTTTGTGCCGGAGGAATTAAGTACATCGTAACAATGACACCTAACGCCCCAATACCGGAACCGAAAAGATCGAAAAAATAGAGACGATTGACATTTCCCGCAAACTGGAGCAACGCCAAACCAATGCACGCTGCACCGAAGAAAAATGGGAGCGATAAAATAAGATACAGCGCGAAAATTGATAGGGCTTGACTTGGCTGCCAGACCAACATCAGCGGGTTGAACGGCACATATTGGTGCAGCACAAAACACCCAACCACGCTGATTGAATAGAGCAGTCCACAAATCGTATAGGCATTGTGGAAGCGTTGCCCAGCCACGTCGGATTTCCGCCGACCCTCTGTCAACCAACTTTGCACAAGTGAAATCGCTGTCCCACTGGCACCGAATCCAAGCAGCGCGAGGCTGATAATCATGTGCGCGAAATGATGCCATTGCGCTATTGAAAATAAGCGTACCAGCGTAATCTCATAGGCGATGATTGAACCAGCTATCAGAGCAACAGAGAGGAAATAGGGATTCATCGTTACATGGATATACCTACGGAATTTCTTGGAGGAGCTGCTTGGTCTTCACCTCAAATCGTGCGCGTGTCGCATGATGTAGTTGGGGAAACCAGAGATCCGGTGAAGGTGGATTGGTTGTCCACTCTGCCGACCCATTATATAACAGATAAACATCCCACGCGGTATCGCTTAGGCCGAGCACGTCCTTCCAAAGGTTGCCGCTGGCACTGTTACTATCCCAAAAATGCGTAAATTTTTCGTGAGGAAACTCATTAGCGCGTCTTTCTGCTGAAACCCGATCGTCGCTACTAAGAATTGGCTGCCAGATCATATAAGCCCGCAGTTGCTCATCTGGAACTCTTTCGAACAGTTTTATTATTTCGGAGACCCCCCGACGACATTTCGGTCAGCCGGGAGAGAGCAGAGCGACCACGCGAACATTGCCTGCATCCGCTTGAAACTGATGCATCAACTGATCCAGATGAACGAGCTCCGTTACGGGCTGCCGGTCGGTCCTAAGAATATCTCGCTTCTTTTCGGCAGTCTCGCTCATCTCCTCAATCAGTGGCTTGCGTTCATTTTGGTCTAGCGCGCCAAGCAGCGTATATTGCCACGCCATCGGAATCAAGACCTCCATCTGTTGCATGAGGGTTAGTCCATCGAGTGTGCCCCAGCGTTCCACAACGACTCCATCGGCTATCCGAAAGATGTCGAATCCTGTCACCGTTACCTGCTTGTTAGTTGGGTCAACCCCCAGAAAGCTATTCTTGTGAGTGCCATTCATGGTAGTACGAATCACCACCTTATCACCGTTGGCAAGGATCTCCTCAATTGTGAAATGCAGGTTGGGAAAGGCAAAGCGTAGTGCTTTTACCGTCTGTTTGAATCCCTCTATGCCAATTTCACCACCTAGACCGATTGGGTTATGATCAATGTATTCCGCGGAAATTAGCGTATCTACTTGATCCAGTGTGCCCGTATTAAAGACCTCCTCGTAGATGCTAGCAACAACCGAGTAGATACGAGAGATCTCCGCTCGGTCCGCTGTCGCCCCGGCATCCTGTGCCTCCGCGATTGACACGCCAATCAACGGGCAAACGCCAATCAGGAGTGCTCCCACTATCAAGAGGTCGGTCAGTTTTGTTGCTTTTAGCGGTTGTTTCATAAATTAAGCTCCTATCTTGTTTTGATGTCAGATTCTCCAATTATACTAATTCAGTTCACAATGTCAATGAGAAAATATGAAATCAACTTTCTTTTTCTATGAATCTCGTTGGTCGGACATCTTGCCCGACTGTGCCAATGAACCAATGAACTAATGAACAGAAGGTTTTCACGTTTCACGCATCACGTTTCATGTTCTTCGCATACAATCAATCCCGCCCCCAACGCAATTGGCATAGGACCATGGAAATCTGCTCGTAGCCACAGGTTTCCTAACCTGTGATCCGCGCTGTCTAAGTCCTATAACAGATGCAATTCCCCTAGTCCCGCCCCGGAATTTTCTTGACTTGCTCTCCCACCCCCACTATAATCTTGAGGTCTCACGCGTGCTGTATGATAGGATAGGCACGGTTTACGCAATCCATCCATCTCAGATAAGGAGTTACCGTGCGCTTCTGCGTAGCACAAAACAATGATGGTTCAAATCCATCTTTGATAACTTGCAATCGAAAACCTCACCTTAACTGCACGGCTTGAAAAGGCAGTGTGGAGAGCAAAGGGAAAAGGCTAACGCCAAAAGGGAATATAGACCCTTGCAGGCGGGTCAGGTTAAGAATAGCAAGGTTAAGTGAAAACTGAACTGACGTTTACGCCTCGTTACTTGTCAAATGGGTAAATCTATAATGTAACAGCCCATCACCAAAATGGTATATGCCAAGACTAACATTAGGTAACTATGTTAGCAAAAGATGATGTATTGTGTAGCTTACATCATTAGCAAGTCAACGGCATCGGGGAACAGTCAGAACCTAAACTATTCGTGAATGTGTTTTGTGTTTTGTGTAAGAGCAGGAGAAACCCTAAACCATCTCGCAAGAGAAGGCAAGGGTGAGGAGATTAGTTAGAGTATCATTTTGATACTTGAGTATAATCAGAGTCATCGCTTAGAAAGGATACCAACATGGATTTAATTGAGAAAGATGAAAATCAGGCAACCACAGCCTGTCATCTAACACAATCGGACACATTTTCAACAGCGAATATCTCTGCCTGTGAAAAATATGTCTTGACTATCCAAAGGCGTCTCGACAAAGCGGTTGCGAATGATGATAAACTCAAGATAAGATGGTATACACATATCCTGTCTAAAAGGTCAAGAGCCGTAAAGATTCTCTCGGTTCACCGAGTTTGCACAATGAATCAAGGGAAATATACGGCAGGGGTTGACGGATACGCAATGCCCAAAGATAGGCATAAAAGGAACTTGGAAAAATTGAGTCTGCTTGAAAATATAGACATCAACCAAGAACCCGACCCTATCAGACGGGTGTTCATTCCGAAACCTAACGGGTCAAAAAGACCGTTAGGAATACCAACCATCAAAGACCGAATCATTCAGGACATTATCCGACAATCTATTGAACCCATTTGTGAATATCACTTCAAGAATTGCAGTTACGGCTTTAGACCGAAAAGGTCTTGCCAAGATGCAATGTCCGACCTATTCAACAAATTAGGGAAACCTAAATCAAGGAAATGGGTAATTGAAGGTGATATTAAAGGGTGCTTTGATAACATAGACCACAACCATATCATCAATACGATGTCCGTGTGGAAAATCTCGAACCCTATCCGCCAAATCATCAAAGGTATGCTTAAAGCAGATATAATGTCAGGTTATGATTCAACCCCGTCATATCAAGGGACACCGCAAGGTGGAATCATCAGCCCGATGTTGGCAAATATCGCTTTGACCTGTCTTGATGAGGAAGTGGATAAGGTTTGCGGTTTAACAATGCGTAAGATGAGTTGGCTTGTGCGATACGCCGATGACTTTGTTATAGTTGTTGAAACCGAACAACAGGCAATAGACATCAGGAAACATATCAAGGCATTCCTTATAAACAAAGTAGGGGTAGAATTATCGGATAACAAGACCCTAATATCTGAAATTAGTAACGGCTTCGATTTTCTCGGATTCAACTTTCGGAAATATCAAAACAAGTTACTAATCAAGCCATCTAAAGATAGCGTTGTGAACGTTAGACTCAATCTGGCTAAGAAGTTTAATGAATTGACAAACTCATCGGCTCACTCACTTATCGGTAATATCAATCCCATAATTAGAGGTTGGGGTAACTACTATAGACATTGCGTAGCAAAACAAATCTTTAATGCCATAGACAATTATATCTGGCTAAAGGCATGGCAATGGACTAAAAGGAAACACCCCAACAGCACCGCTAAATACAGGAGAGACAGATACATCAAAACGATAGGCAATAGACGATGGGTTTTTCATGATAAGGAAACGGGAACTCATCTTACAAAGATGAACCAGATTCCCATCAAAAGATTCATTAAGATTCAAAAAGATATACGGGTCTATGATGTGAATACCATCGCATATTGGGAAAAGCGAATGTATCTGAACGCCAAAGATAGTATTTTCAGGAGTGATACACTCACGAAACTATTTAGGCAACAACAGGGTAGATGTGACTATTGTAATCGTCATATAACATCTAATCACATTCAAGATGGACAATTACATAAACACCATATCAAGCCACGAAGTCTCGGCGGGGATTGGAAGTTAGGCAACCTAACACTTTTACACCCCGAATGTCATACCGAACTTCACGGCTTATACAATCGTCAGGAAATGGCGGACTTAGCCGACATAGGTATCAATTATCTCAGGCTGATGAAAGCCAAGACCTAACCATCATTTATAACTCGGAGAGCCGTGTGCGGTGAAAGTCGCATGCACGGTTCGGAGGGGGGGAAAGCCCCGTGAGGGGCTTACCTATCCCTACGAATGAACACGATTGTCATCTGCTGCGATACACTCCGAGCAGATGTGGTAGATCACACTTGGGAAGATTACGTTGATACCCCTCACCTAGATCAGTTGCGGCAAAATAGCACGGTGTTCAATAATGCTTGGGGAGAAGGAGAACCAACCATCCCAATGCGACGTGGCTTCTTTACAGGTATGCGGTCCTACCCATGGCGTTTCCACCTTGATGACCGTGGCTCAGTCCCAAATATATACGGCTGGCACGCTATCCCTACGGCACAGACGACACTAGCGGAGCATCTGCTACTTAACGGTGTGGCAACAGGACTGGTCAGCGATGTCTATCATATGTTCAAGCCGACGATGAATTTTACACGCGGCTTTATGAGTTACGATTATATTCGTGGGCAGGAATCGGACCGGGTGCGCAGCGGACCCCTGTCTGCTATCAATATGAAACCTTACCTGCCTGACGAAATCGCCAATCCCACAGACCGACCCGGTATAGCCCAATACCTGCTGAACATGCAGGATCGACGAGGCGAGGAGGACTACCTCGCCCCGCGTGTCTTTCGCAGTGCAGCGCGGTGGATACAGGACAACCACGAAAATCAACCGTTCTTCCTCTGGATCGATAGCTTCACACCACACGAATGCTGGGATCCGCCGATGCACTTCGCCGATCGATATTTCAAAGCGGATGGCGTCAAGGATTATATCTATCCACAAATGGTGCAGAATTATAAAGCTTTGACGGACGATGAGATACGCCGCACGAAAGCCCTCTACTACGGCTACGTTACCTTTGTCGATAAATGGATTGGCCACCTACTGAATGTCCTCACCGACCTGTGCCTATGGGATGACACGGCGATCTTCTTTGTCTCGGATCACGGCACCGAGTTGATGGACCATGCGCAGTTCGGCAAGACCGCAGACGCGATGCACCCCTATAACTGTCGGCTCAATTTCTGGATTCGCCACCCGGATCCCGCATACCACAGCAAAACGATCGACGCTTACGTCCAGAATATCGATCTGCTGCCGACAATCCTTTCCCTCTCTGGAGTTGAGGGTGGAGCAGTTGATGGCTATAACCTCCTGCCCATCATGTCGGGTTCACAAGAGGGGCAGCGCGACCACGTCATCACCGGTTGGGCGACGACCGCTGGGGTTCGCACACCCGAATGGCTCCTCATGCTCGAAACCGTGAACGCAGATACGAACCCACGCCTATTCCATTCAGTCAGTGATCCCAAGGAGGAACATAACGTCGCTGCTGCTCACCCCGAAGTTGTCAGTCAGTTGCAAGGGAAACTGGAAGATTTAATTGGCGGTTCACTACCGACCACCTATACCCATCAACCGACGACCGAGTATAACGCGACGTTTGCTCAATGGGCGCAGAGCAATTTGGTACGTTGAAACTGATTTCACTCCAATAGTTTGGAGGTCGGGCATCTTGCCCGCCCCAAAACCCCATTGATGCACTGACTCTTATTAGGTCTATCCCGTTTTCTGGTTATCCCGTCTTGGCACTTAGCCCCAGCGGGGCGGCATGTTTATAGCGCACGGGACTGAAGTTAAATGCGTAGGGGTTGGGTTTCCCAACCCATCGGGCTTGGAAACCAAGCCCCCGTGATTGGGGCGTAGCGGTAGTGAATGATTCGCCTGTTTTTCGCTCCAGCCGAGCGATATGTCTATAGAAACGTGACGAGGCTAATCCCCGCACTCTAGCGGAGCGCAATGTGGTATTGAAGGTGGAACACGAAAAGCACTCCATTGGTGCATTTAGCCCCAGCGGGGCGGTATGTGTATAGCAAGAACGAATCACCACAACCCAAAGCCTCGGCGGTACTGCTAAGGCAAACGAGTTGTAGGGAACAACGATCGTTGTTCCTACGATGCACCGATTCTTATTAGGACTATCCCGTTTTCTCGTTTTCCCGTCTTCGCATTTAGCCCCAGCGGGGCGGCATGTTTATAGCGCACAGGATACGCAAATACTAAAGCCCCAGAGGGGCGACATGTGTCGTGCATTGGATTGCGGCACGATATGTCGATAAAATCACTGCTCGTCGCTCAGCACCCTGGATCTTATGTAAATTTGGCTATTTCTAGTAAGTGTCGAGTATGAAAACTCGATAGCAATTTACGTTAATTGACTGTAGATCGATATTCACATCTCGACAATCTTTCACATGACACCCCTCAATCTCAAACCAACCCACAAACCCGTCAAAGCCTACTACGAATCCCTACAACGTTTCGAGTCAATCGGTGTCTCCCACGAAACCGCCGTCCGATCGGCATTCCAATCCCTACTCGAATACTGCGGACGGCAATTTAACTGGATCCTAGTGCCTGAGCACTCAATGACCCCCCTGATAAGGGGGGCTAGGGGGGTTAAAAACAAGCGGATTGTAATTGACGGTGCGTTAATCGACAGTTTCCAATTGTCCCACGGCTATTGGGAGGCGAAGGACATCCACGACAACCTACCAATCCAAGTTCAGCGCAAGTTTGAGGCAGGCTATCCCCGCGACAACATCCTTTTTCAAACCCCAAAACGTGCTATCCTTTGGCAGAATGATCAACACGTACTTGACGCCGATTTAACCGATTCTACGCAACTGATCGAGACGCTCGAAACCTTCTTTGCCCACCGTCCGCAAGCATACGTCGAATGGGAAACGGCGGTCACACAGTTCAAGAACAAAGTACCCGCACTTGGGAAAGGTTTGGCAGAGTTAATCGAAAAGGAACGGGGGACGAGCCGTCAGTTTGCCACTGCCTTTAGGG
>JAKZSX010000425.1:0-3093 GCA_047517405.1 Candidatus Poribacteria bacterium
AGGCACTCATCAGCCTCCGTAGGGGTTGGGTCTCCCAACCCGTTGGGGAACGGGCGAGGAGACCTCGCCCCTACGATTACGCACATGCCTCACATAAATGTCAACACGCTCTAGGATCACTGTCAGCAGAACCTAGCTGAAACGAGATCGGCGTGCCTCCATGTTGGTATGCACATCAAGCAGTACCGTGCTACCTTCCGCGTTCAATTGCTGTGCTTGCTCAAGCGCTGGGACCATTTCACTCGGTTTAGTCACGGTGATACCGACCGCGCCCATGCCTTCCGCAATCTTGGCGTAGTCGCCCGTCATTTCTGTTGTGCCAAACTGCTCACGGGCTATCGGATAGCCGCCTGGGTAGGTCGCCATGCCGCCGTTGTTAAGAACAACCGTAGTGATAGGTGCACCGGCGCGAACGGCGGTTTCGATGTCTAAGCCGGACATACCGAAAGCACCATCGCCCATGAAGTTCAAGCAGAACTTATCGGGCTTTGCGATCTTCGCCCCAATCATCACCGGTATGCCGAAGCCGAGGTGGGTGGTTTTGCCCCAGCCGATGTAGCTGTGAGGCACCGTTCCGGGGTAGAAAGGCATGATCGAATCGCGCGGGGCACCGGCGTCGTGGGTGACGATGCTATTCTCCAGATCCATTGCCTTGACCATATCCCCAATCACACGGTATGTGTTAATCGGCTCCTCGTCGGAGGTGAGCAGGGGTGTCCACTCCGCCATCCACGTTTTCTTCAGTTTGGCAATATCTGTGGCGACTTGCGTTTTGCCCTTTCTCCCGTTTTCGCCGAGCTGGGCTTTGGCTTCCTCAATCATAGCCTGTAGCGTCAGCTTGGCATCGCCGGGGAGTCCGATGTCAACGGAGAAGTCTTTGTTGATATCTTCAATACTTTCGGCGTTGTGGATGATGACCTTGCCGTCTGGGATCGGTTGACCGTAATGGGTGCGGGTCATACTTGAGCCGATGGCGAATAGCACGTCCGATTCCTGTAACCACGTCCGTGCCGGGAGGGTTGTCGCGCCGCTACCGGAGCCAACGGAAAGGGGATGACGCTCGTCGAAGGAGGATTTACCGGGCATTGTGCAATACACCGGTATCTCGGTCAACTCAGCAAATTCTGTGAGTGTCTCGGTTGCCCCGGAGAGCAACACACCCATACCAGACCAGATAACAGGCTTTTCTGCGTTTAGCAGCTCTTTAACAGCGTCTTTGATATCGCCGGGAGCTGGCATCTGAAGTGCTCGCTTCGGTGGCTTGTAGTTGAGGGCATCGTCTGGGACTTCTTGCAGCCCAATGTCGCTCGGTGTCTCGACGATGACGGGACCGGGACATCCATTCCGAAGGTGGTGGAAAGCCCGTCGCATGACGCTAGCAACTTGACTCGGTTTTGTAATGACTTCGCCATACTTCGATACTGTCTCATATGTGCGAACTGGTGAGAAAGACGGACGAACCGCATATTCGTCAATTGCGGGACCGCCCGGCAGGTACAGAATTGGGACGTTGTCGGCAAAAGCCTGTGCAATACCGCCCATAGAGTTTTCCGCACCGGGTCCGCCTTGTGTGATGACGACACCAAATTTATTGCGATTATTGACACGACTGTATCCGTCGGCTGCCATAACGGCACCGCGTTCATGCCGGAACATGACGGTCCGAATACCTTCGTGGGCAACTGCTTCGATGAGTTGGTTAGAGGGGAAGCAGGATATCCATTCAACGCCTTCGATTTTCAAAATCCGTGCCACAGCTTGTGTTGTATCCATCTATAGTATCCTCATTTGGTTGTTGATGCATTGGACTGGAGCGAAAGGGTTGTGACGAATCAGTATGGCTATACACTCATCGCCCTACTAGGGCTCTGTATCAGTTATCGATATTTAGGTGCTGAGATATGAATCTCGACCTACAGGAATAGGTGGCAACTTGAGTTATTATAACGAATTCACTATAGTTTAGCAAGTATTAGATTTCCACCCCACATGCTTGACAACCCGCAAGAAACGGGATAAAATAGACTTCAGTATATAGGCATGCAAAGAGGAATGCCAAACTATCTGTTGATTACGAATACGAGGAGGTTCTCAAATTTGCGTAGGGACGATGCCATAGAAAACGAAAAAACACGAACTTTTTCCGACTTCATCCGTCCAAGACGGCAGAATGTAAAATCAACAGATTGTCTGATTCAGCACGGAATAAGTCTCCATTGTATGTCCCAACTTTTGTATGGCAGAGAAAATTGAACGACCAACACGTCTCTAGCGAAGCGAGATCCCATGACATCAGTGAACATGAGCTCGTTCGCCGATGTCAAGATGGTGACAGGCGAGCTATGGAAACCATTATGCGCCAATACCAGCAGTGGGTGTATAATATCGCTTATGGGATGCTCGCGAATCCTGAAGACGCTAGCGATGTGGCTCAGGACGTTTTTCTTTGGCTATGGGAAAATATTGGACAGTTTCGATTCCGATCCCAGTTTTCGACATGGCTTTACCGGATTGTTACCAACAGGTGTCTCAATTTGAAGGATCAGCGACAGAGGCGTAAGACCGATCCGATGGAGATTGACGACTCGCAGCCGTGGGTACCGCTCGACACGACGACTCCGGAAAAAACGGTCTTGTTGGCAGAGCAACGAGAGATTTTGCAGAAGGCACTTGCTGCCCTCAAAGATGATTATCGAAAGATACTGATTCTTCGCGAAATGCAAGACCTGTCCTACGAGGAATTGGCGCAGGTACTTGGCTGCTCTGTCGGGCGTGTTAGGTCGCGGCTGCATGAAGCGCGGCAGGCGTTACGAAAGGCGATACAACAGCTTGAGCGGTGATGGAGTGAGATGAATTATCATTGCGTCCGAAACCAACTCTCCGCTAAATTATCATGGGGTATACTGCAATAAATTTTTGTCGGCTCTTCACCGACAGTAATGAGGGAAACAGGATGCCCGTTTTGATCATAGCAATACTGAGCGGACTTCTCAGTCTGTTTTATTTTCAAACGGCTGCCGCCGAGATTACCATAGATGGCGAGACCCTCCATGTCGAAACCGACGGCTATGAAGTCCGATTTGACCGCGGCGT
>JAKZSX010000426.1:0-5431 GCA_047517405.1 Candidatus Poribacteria bacterium
CACCAAATCGTCGCCAGCCATCTGGGATTTCCCTTGGCAGAACGTAACGCCGTTGGCGGGGCTATTCACTTCGCTCAGGAGTCGCGACATCGTTTCATAGTTCCAGAGCAGGCGATCCGGCACATGGAAGTGGTGGGTGGAGATTCGGACGCCAGCAGTTTCGGCAATACCAGTGAGTTGGTTATAGACCTCAACCAAGCCATCCCAGAGCCCCTCTCTTTCGGTATAGGAACTTAATGGATCAACGTTGAGATAGAGATGAACGTATGGGATGCCAGCTTCACCCATATTTTGGATCAGTCGTCCAAAGGTCGCCATCTCTTCTTTTTGGATCTCAGGGTCAGAGAAAGCCGCCTGACGAATGCGGTCTGGCGTGAGTGCGGCGACAGCGATCCCGGCATCGGCGTATTTGCCCACAAGCCCCTTCAGTGCCTCGGTTGAGGGAACACCGTCGGCATCCGCACCGGCGATTCCAGCGGCACCCAAGACGATGTGGTGAACATCAGTATCGTGGCAAAAAGCGATGTTGCGGTCATGATCTGCTCCGTGAGGTGCGAAAATACCGATAGCTAACATTAGATAACCTCCGTGTGGTTAAAGTTGCAGTGGCGATGATATGCGATCGTTAAGTGAACTGAGCTATTCCAATCAGTCCCCAAGTTATGATAAGATCGAGACCATTCTATCATTAAAACGGTTTCGTGCCAAGAAAAATTTAGATGATTGCGTTCTCTCGCGGAAGGTGGTATAATTTGGCGACCAATTCAATACGATAAGGAGGGATTTTAATTATGAGTCAGGAAAAGGTTTTCCAAGTCGGTGGAGTTGAACTTCACGTTGATAACCGGAGCATAACCGATGACGGCGGTCCTGCCGTTCGCGTCTACGGCGATGTCGATGGTAAAGCGGTGCAACTGCTTCGATTCGATTGTTTCCGAAAAGACCCACACTATCATTACGATCCATCCGGTAGAAACGACCAACACCACCTCGATAAAGCGACTGTCCCCGATTCAATTGGCTGGGCGATGGAACAACTCGGAAACAACCTCGCGGAGATGATCCGCACGGCTAGCTATGATGGGGTCGCTGCAGGAGTCGATCAGGCGGCGGTCAAAGCTGTGCTGTCAGAGGTTGAATCCATTATGCGAGGTTAAGGGGTGTGCTCGGTAGAGGCATTTTGCACGATGCACCACCCTCATTTTTTTAGTGCTGTTAGGACGCGTCCCTGTTTTCATGCGGATGACGCCCTTTCGGCACCCACCCCGTCAGGCGATGGGAACTGTTTCGCACCAATGCTAGTTACCCGTTTTGCCATTCTGTAGATGTAATTTCCCCCGCTGCTCAACTGTCACCCGATCCGCGTCCACATCGGTGTAGACCACATGCGGCGTGATGAACACCATCAACTCCGTTTTTTCAAGCCGCGTATCTGTTCGCCGAAACAACCGACCTAGCAGCGGAATATCTCCTAGAACCGGTATCTTGTGGACGGTCTTCGTCTTGTCGTCCTTGATCATCCCACCGATGACCATCGTCTGTTTGTCCTTGATTGTCACAAACGCCGACGCCTCACGCGTGGAGATGATTGGGGCATCGAACAGCGTAAATTCAACCAAGCTATTAATCTGTTGATTGACATCGAGGGAAACCGTTCCAGATCGGTTGATGCGCGGCGTAACGGTCAGGATGACACCGACATCCCGAAAATCTGTGCTGGTCAAGATGCCTCCTGTCGCTGTCTCCTGCGTGCTGACGAGGAAGGGCACCGCCTGACCAACGTTGATAATCGCTTCCTGATTGTTTTTGGTCATGATGCGCGGCGTCGAGAGGATATTGACCTTCGTGTCCTTCGTCAGGGCGTGAAGCATTGCGTTTAGCTTGCTGGACACGATGCCGTATTTCAAGCCGAAAATTTCATCGGTCAGCCCGAAATCGGTCGTTCCCTCCTGCTGATAGGTTTTATCGTTGAGGGTTGTGCCCTGCTCCCACATCCACTCGACTCCAAACACGCTATCATCATCGAGCGTTACCTCAATGATCTGCGCCTCAATGAGGACTTGAGGGAGCAGAACGTCGAGTTGTTTGACTAGTTCTTCAACGGCGGGGAAATTTCGGACAAACGTGGTAATCAGTAGGGCGTTTGTCTCATCATCGGCAACGATTTTCACATTGCCCGTGAGTCCACGCGCGGCATCGGCAGTTTGTGCACCTGAACCTAGCGCGCCGGTGGATCGTGCTCCACCGCCAAATCCCCCACCGAATCCACCTCCAAATCCGCCCCCAAACCCACCTCCACCGAAGCTGGTGCGAGTTGCTGCTTGGCGTTCAAACAGTTCTGTGGAGAGCAGTTCGTTGAGCACAGCAGAGACGTTTGCTGCATCTGCGTGTTCGAGGGTGAAAATCCGGGTAGCCTCAGCGAAATCCGCTATGTCTCTGTCAAGTTGTTCAATGAGCTTGCGGACAGCCTCCATCTGCTGCGCGGTTGTTGTTACTATTACGGAATTGGTTCGCGCATCTGGCACGGCAGTCAACTCCGGCAGACCGAGGACACCTTCTCCACCTTGCCTATTGAGCTCCTGCTGTTGTTCCTCAAAAAAGCGTCTGCCTCTGCCGCCACCGCCCCCAAATCCACCAGCCCCGGTAAAGACATTTCGCGCAGCACTGGAAAATGCTTGGTTTAGTTCATTGGCAATCTCCGTCGCATCGCCATATTGCAAGGAAAACACGCGCGTCTCTGGCTCAGAAGAGCGTTGCACGTCTAGCTCCGCAACAAGCCTGCGAATTGCTATGAGGTTCGGTTGACTAGCAGATACAATTAGTGAATTGGTGTTTTCATCGGCGACCGCTTTGACTTCGCCGAGCATCTGCAACGCACCGCCTTCTGTGGGACTACTTTCATCGGTTGGGGTTTCAGCACCACCCCCACCAGTCCCACCAAATTGACCTCGACCACCGAATCCACCTCGGCGTCCCCTCTGTTGCCGTTCCTGTTCCGCTGCGACTTCGGCATCCTTCGGCTTCTCATACAGTTTGGTGATAACTTCGGCTAACTTGGTGGCGTCCCCATACTGCAACGAAAACACCTCAATCTTGATTCGGTCCGCCATTGAAATATCGAGTTCCCGGATAATTTCAGCTAACCTTTTGATGTTCGCCGAAGATGCAGTAATGATTAATGTGTTGCTTCGACCATAAGCGGTCATCACACCGTATTGTGGCACAAAATCCTTGAGATCCTTGACAAGTTGTGTCGCATCCGCCGATGAGAGCGGCATCACCTGCGTGGTAATGGTATCCTCGGATTTCATCTTCTCCGGATCGCTTCCAACCTGTATCGGCGTGGCTTCAAGTTTCACCTCCGACAGTGGAACAATTTTCATACTCCGCCCATTAACGATGCTAGTATATCCTTTGATCGCAAGAGTAGTGTTCAACACCGAAAATGCCTCGTCCACCGGCATGTCATCGGGACTGATGATAGTGACGCGCATATTCAGATCTGCCGATTTGACGATGGTGTAGCCCGTTACCTCGGCGACAAATTCCAAGATATGCTCGAGCGAAGCATCTTTAAATCGCATAGAGATGCGCTTCGATTCAATTTCTCCCGCAGCAGCTCCGTCTTCGCCGAGCGCCACAATAGACACCGCCAAGAGAAAAAGCAGTGAACAGCTGAGGCTAAATACCCGTTGCAGAGATTTTGTCATTGACCTAATTCCTTTCTTCTCCGTTCCCGCATCCGTTCGAGAAGACTTTGTCCAGCATCGTCACCGCTATTCGCCCCTGTTTCCGAAGACGTGTTAGGTTTATCAACGGGTTCCGGCATTTTCGCTGTGTCGGTCGTGTCGAACAGCACCCGTCCATCTATTCCGTATTCAATGCTGTCTCCCAGCGCAAGTTGAACGGTCATCTCGCCGCGAGCCAACGTGATATATTCAGACATAATGTCTTGCACCTGTGCGTCCTTCAGGGTTTCACCGCGCCGGAGAAACATGCCTTCACCCCGCTCTCGGTCTTCGACAACGGCAATCCAGTCCGCGCCGTTTTTCACAATCCCGGTTAAAACTAGTGCGTAGGTCGGCGGGGGAGCGGGCGGGGTTTCAGCAATCAGTTCAGGGATGACTGTTGGGGTGGCAGGCAGTGGATCCTCCCGCTTCCAACCAAGTGGGCGAAATAGGTTGTTTTCGGCGATGACCTCGTAATCTGTTAGCTCTCGGTGAAGCGGAAAAGTCCACTCCTGTTGGGCAAAAGTGGGCTTAGATGAAGATACCTTTTGCGGAGGCTGAAAGGATTCGGACATCGTATCGCTCTGCACCATTTTGACAATAATAAAATAGGCGATGAATCCCAAAATGGTGATACATAGGATTGATAAGGAGGTAATCCGTCTCCAGCTTGCGCTGCGCCATTGATTTTTCATAAGAGTTATCCTATTTACCTAGGATTGAGATAAAATATCGTCAGCATACGACGCGCTCAATATATCCACGGTCTCGCTTGTTTAATCGAGAGGTTGCCACTATCAGTAATCTTGAACTCAATCTCCATGGCAAACTCCCTGCTGCCCGCACCAGATTGGTATAAACCACGGAATCTGCTGTGTATTACGCCAAGGTAGTTACGCAGTTGCCTCAAGTATTCGTCCGTCAGAATCCGTTTCCCATCTGCCACGCGGTTTGATGTGGTTACAACCCTGTACTCACGGCTATCCGACCGATCTAAGAGAATCTCTTCTGGCACCGACTGCGTATCGGGGTTGGTCACGAGGTCTTCACCGACCTGTGTGTTGAGATAGTAAGTCCCCTCAGTTTGGTAGAGAATGTCGTCGGTGACAGCCACACCGTTAGCCAACTCGCCTGCGAAATTGGGATGGAGCAGGACACCCATCGCGGTCGCAAAGTGATCGATACGATAGAACTCACGCGCCTCGAAGGCTCGGAAGTTCCAGAGACTTGCGAACACCTGCTTAATCGACTTCGACAGGTGCCCCTCGCCCGGCTGGTGCGTGAACGAATCATACAAACCCGCACCGCTGAAGTTGGGTAGGTCTTCGTTGTTAGTGCTGGAACGGCATCGGATGGGGGTGCCTTCTGGGAAGGATTTTTGCACATCGGAAAGGGCATCCATCATCCACGGAGGCATCTCACCGTCCTTGATGTGCGCCCTGAACTTTTTCAACTCAGCAGTCTTTGTGTCGTAGTCATTCCGAAACGCGGAATCTTTGAGCAACGCATCAACAGACGCGTAGAAGTTGTTGTGCTTCATAAATTCGTCATAGAAATAGAACGGTATCCCGAAGCCGTCGGGGACGGTCCCTTCCGGGAATCCGAACCCGCGCATAGTCGCCACGTTAGCCGTTTTCACTCCAAAACCCGATGCGTCGGAAAACTTGATGTCGTCGAGCCGGCGAATCTGCCGAACGGAAAGG
>JAKZSX010000427.1:0-5797 GCA_047517405.1 Candidatus Poribacteria bacterium
CCCGGTCTCTCGGTATGTCCGCGCCAACGATAGGTCTTGCATTCGATGAGGGTGGGTCCCTGACCTGCACGTGCACGGTTGACCGCCGCTTCGGCTGCCTCATAAACCGCCATCACATCGTTGCCGTCAACGACCACCCCCGGAATGCCGTAGCCGGCGGCGCGGGCTGCCACATCGCTGAGGGCTAAGGTTTCGGCTGCTGTGGTGCCGGCGGAATAAAGATTGTTTTCGCAGACGTAGAGCATCGGTAGCTTCCACGTTGCTGCGATGTTGATGGATTCGTGGAAGGGGCCCGCGTTGGAGGCACCATCCCCAAAGAAGGATACGGCAACACGTCCTTTGCCTTCGAGTTGGGCAGCCAGACCGGCACCGGTTACGATAGGAATGCCGCCTGCGACAATGCCGTTGGCTCCCAACATACCGATGCTGAAGTCGGCGATGTGCATGGAACCGCCTTTGCCTTTGCAGTAGCCGGCTTGTCTGCCGTACAGTTCAGCCATCATCCGATTCAGATCGGCACCCTTGGCGAGGCAATGCCCATGACCGCGGTGGGTGCTGATGATCTGGTCGTCCCTGTTCAATGCTGAACATATTCCCACGGCAACAGCTTCCTCACCGATGTAGCAATGCACGACACCGTAGATGGCACCTGCCTGATAGTCATCCGATGCACGCTCCTCGAAGCGACGGATGATCTGCATCGAACGGAGTATCTCAAGCTGTTTCTCTGTTGTGAGCGTCATTTTTATTTCCTCCCAAAAACCATGCTTATCACTTCAAGTTTCATCGCTTACTCGTCGAATCGGCACTGTGCGCCCTAGCACAATGACAGCAATTACGAGAGCGATGATAGGACCGAACCAGGCATGTTCTTTTGGCGCAGTCAAGATAAAAATATAGATAAATCCGAGCAGATACCACAGTCTATCCAGCTGCCCTTGCACTAACCGGGCTGCAAGATACGCGCAAGCGAACGTGCTAAACGCAATCCATATCCACGAAAATAGCCACGGTGTCCAGCCATAGAAGGGGATGCCTATAAGGGCAGCCCCTGTCCAACCCCTTGGAAATAGGTCAAAGGCGTGGTGGACAGCGAAACTGATGCTGATACCCATCGCAAACGCGTATAATCCAAAGCCGACCCTTAACGCCAGCAGCAACAGTATGAGGGGAATGAGCGGACTGTGCGTGACGATAGAGCGGTGGAGTAGCAGATTGGTTCGTTGGTCGATATCCGGCAGGCCGATTCCGCAGTGAAGTCCCACAACAACAAATACCGGGGCTACCAAAGTAACTAGCAATCTCCTCATCGCCTGCATGTCAGTCCTCCTACTATGCGGGTCTATCGCCCTTCTGCATTGGCGCGGTCCGACTATCGATGCCGGGCAGCATTTTTGCCGGATCTCGGGTCACAATCACATCAATTATGGTGGGTATATCCCGTGCAGCGATACCTTCGGCGAACGCTGCGCCAAGTTTGGAAGGCTCTGATACGCGGATACCGTGGCACCCGAGTTCGCGAGCCACGTTCGCATAGTGGGTTTCGCTCAGGTCACTCGATTGGTAGCGTCCGCCATACAGGCTGTGCTGCAGGGCTTTGACGTAGCCGGAGGCGGCGTTGTTCACGATGGCGAGGGTGAAGCCGAGACCTAGGCGTCGCGCAGTCTCAAGCTCTCCAAGCATCATGTTGAATCCGGCATCGCCGGTAAGCCCGATCACCGGTGAATCGGGTGTCGCAAGCTGTGCACCGATAGTGCCCGGCAGACCGTAGCCAATGGAGGCGAACCCCCGATTTGCGATGTAGGATCTCCCTGAACGGTTTGAGTCGTAGAGCAGTCCTGTCCAATGGGCGGCAAATCCGCCGTCAACGACAAGAATCCCGTCGTCGGGCATGACACCTTGCAGCTCACGAACCAATCGCGCCATGTGAATCGGACGTTCTTCGGAGGCATAGCGGGGCTCTGCCTCTATCCGCCAAGCTGCCATCCGTTCTCTTACTTCCGCTAAATAGGCTGCGTGTTGCGCCTGTAGGGTTTCGGCGTCGTCAGATAGGCTGACGTGGAGGTCGAGGAGTCCCTCAGCGGCATCCCCCCAAAGTGCGACTTCCGTAGGGGTCGTGCGTCCAATCTCCTCCGCCACGATATCAAGATGGATGAGCGGGACATCTCGCGGCATCAAGGCGTAGCGTTTGGTGGCGATCTCGCCCATCTTGCAGCCGACTGCGAGGATACAATCTGAGGTTTCGATCAGGTCGTTGGCAATCCGTGACCACCGACCGAACAAGCCCACGCTCAGCGGATGCGTGCACGGAATGGCACCCTTCCCGCTCAATGTCTGAGCGACCGGAACGCTGAAATCTTCGGCGAACCTGAGTAGTGCTTCATAAGCTCCTGAAAGATGGATACCACCGCCCGCGAGTATGATTGGTCGCTCGGAACGGCGGAGCTGTGCTGTGGCTCGTGCAACGACTTCGCGCCCAGGGCGGGGACGCTGAGCAGGGATGCGGAGCGTTTCTGGATCGGCGTAGAACTCATTGCTCGGATAGTCGAATTCTCCGTGTGCCACGTCTTCGGGAACATCCAGAACGACAGGTCCAGGCCGCCCGGAGGTGGCAATAGCGTAGGCGCGTCGCACCAGTTCCGGGATGCGAAGTCCATCCTCGATCCGGATCAACGCCTTGACCGACGGGGCGAGGATCTCCGACTGACGCGCTTCCTGTGTCATGTTTTTCCAAGAATGGGCACGGTTGCTGTTGCCAACGATGACGACGAGGGGCACTCCTGCGTTCAACGACTCAACAAGCCCGGTCACTAGGTTTGTGGCTCCCGGACCGAGCGTGGCGTCGCAGATGCCAGGTCGTCCGGTCACCCGCGCCCATGCGTCGGCGGCGAACACGCCGCACCGCTCATCGTTGATAAGCGTATGTTTGAGCCCGAGTTCGCGCACGGCGTCGTAAAAGGGCAACAGCTGAAACCCAGCCATACCGAACATCGGGGCAGGGTTATGGCACTTGAGCATTTCGGCGAGCGCTCGTCCGCCGTTCATCTGTCGAGATAAAGACATAGGTTCTCCTTGCGCCCAGTTAGGAAGTAAGCAATTCGACAAAAGTGGGCACCGTCATGCTGATGGTGACGCCACGTTTAGCAGCATGCGTGTTGATGTGTGAGATAATTCCGCTCTCCCACGCGGAAAGTGCATCGCCGATGCGAGCGGTCATTGCGTCAACTGTGACCGCTGGAACGGAGTTCTGGTCTAGAATTTCGAGACGCTGAACCCCTGCCATATCCCTCCCGACACCGGCATCATTGAACACCGCACCTCGCGCCTGCACTGCAAGTCCATAACCGGGTCTTCCAGCAAGTCTCCCGCCGTGTGAACCCGTAATGATGACAGCGTCGGCATCGTCCGGCTTGACGAGTGATGCCGAGTCGCAGGCGATTACCCTCACCGGTACCTCACGCAGCAACTTGCGCGTTTCCTCGTAGGTCGGTGCATTGCCTTCAAACGTCTTACCACCTTGCATGGCTTCTGCCGCTTCCCGGGATGTCTGACCTACCGCACAGCCGAGGACGTTGGCAATCGCATTACAATGGCTAATCTGTCCGCGTGCGAGCATGTCAGCGCCGTCTCCGATGCGCGCCGATGTATGGGCAACCGTCGCAGCGGCCATCCCTAACCGCTGTAAGTAATCGAGTGCTCCGATGCCCGCGCTATCCAATCCAACTCCTGCATCATTGAAGATTACACCGCGCAAGCCTGCCAGTGCGGCTAGATATCCGCAGTAGCTGCCTCCGTGGGAGCCGGCGACAAGCACGGTTCCCCGGAATTGGGGTCCGAGTTTGGTAATGCTGTCAGCGACTTGAACCGTCCCGATGTCATCGGGATTCAAAGCGACTTGCATTGGATCTCCCTTTCCAGTCGGTCGAGATTCATATCTTAATGCTATACTAAAGATGTTTGCTGAAACCGAGACAGGTGTATCATTATACCACAACCCCGAAAAGGGAGAAACAAAAAATCCACTTGTCGCTGATTTGGCGATTGCTCGTGCAGTCAAATTGTGCTATGCTTTTGCAAAGTCCGTGGGCAATTTTTTCCTTTTCGATTAATCTGCCCGATTGTTCTGACAGACGCTATGCCACATGGAGGGAATATGCTAGGTGCAATTATCGGTGACATTGTTGGTTCTATTTACGAGTGGGACCGAATCAAAACCAAAGATTTCACTTTTTTTAGCCACCGCTGTGATTTCACAGATGATTCGGTTTGCACTGCCGCTGTCGCTGATATTTTGATGCACGACCGCCCACCCGCAGAGACGATGCAAGAGTGGTGTCGCCGTTATCCGGGACGTGGTTACGGCGGAATGTTTGGAGACTGGATTTATTCCAACGAGCCTGTACCCTACGAAAGCTACGGAAACGGTGCAGCGATGCGCGTTTCGCCAGCAGCACTCCTACACCGTGGCGACTTAGAGGCAGCACTCGTTGCCTCCGACAAAGTAACCGCCATCACCCACAATCACCCCGAAGGTATCAAAGGCGCGAGAGCGACAACGCACGCCATCTGGCTCGCATATCAAGGCGAAAATGTAACGATTATCCGTGAGGTTATCGCCGCTGAATACTACTACGATTTGACCCAGACTGTAGACGACATACGCCCCGATTACTTCTTTAATGAGATTTGCCAAGATACGGTGCCGCAGGCGATTACATGTGCACTGGAGTCAGATAGTTTTGAAGATGCGGTGCGTAATGCTATTTCTCTAGGGGGAGATGCCGATACCCTTGGTGCCATTGCGGGTCCCATTGCTGAAGCGCTACACGGTATTCCTCAAGATATCAAAGAACAGGCAGAAAATGGCTACCTTGCCAATGCGCCAGACATCCACGAAGTGATACGAAAGATGTATCAGGCCGTTGACGAATAGTACCAAACTAACCAGACTCGTATGCAACTTTACGCAAGTCCCCCTCAATCCCTGCGCGGGTTTACCGGGGCGATCACAACGGTGCATTACCGCTGTCTTGCGTGGAGGTGTATCAAGAAAATGAGCGTACCGATGACGGTCAGACTCGCACCTGTCAGGAAAAAACTGCGGTAGCCGAGAGACTTGATGATGTAACCGCCTCCCAGTGCCATGGCTGAGAAACTTAGCCCCGATGCCATCTCACCGGCGCCGGACATCGTTCCTCGCCGGGCTGGCGACACCACCTCCATTGTGTAGACCAGAAAGGCCGGATACCGGATCGAAGTTAGGGCAAGTACCCCAATGAAACCGAGTCCGGCTGCACTCCAGTGAGAGATAAGGATCAGCGGCAACATGCCGATGGCTGTTCCCAGCGATGCCCACGCAGCGATGTGACCATTGCCCCACCGTGCTGTCAACAGGGGTACGATCAACGCTGTCGGTATGGAGAGTAGCCTACCGATGGCAGAGAGCATACCGATGTGAACCGTAGAGATGTGCAAGCCGGCATCCATATAGACGTTAAAGAAGGTAAAGAGCGTGCCCACGCCGGTTACCACGAGGAGCCGAATCAACGTCAAGAATGCGATCAACCGGACGGGGGACGGCTCCGCTTTAGCTTGTCTTTCTTTTTGGGGTTGGGCGTGACCTTCGCGGGTCGCTACGATCGCTAGAACCGAAGGAATCAATAACAGACTCGCAGCCAACAACGAGTATCGGTAAGGTGCGGCTTGGTCAAGCGAAACGCCAAGATATATGGCAAAGATACTTGGCAGGAAACCACCGACCAAACTCCCAGCAAATCCAGCCAACGACCAGAGTGCC
>JAKZSX010000428.1:0-4939 GCA_047517405.1 Candidatus Poribacteria bacterium
GCGAAAAACGCACCATCATCCGGGACGGGGAGGAAGTCCTGTATCCGCTTCAACGTATCGCACGGCGTAAACGCACGGTGCGGTTGCAAGCTTCAACGCTCATGATGGACTGAAGCTTTTGGTGTCGGCATCAATGGGCGAAAGTGAGATCGATTCCTTCCTGAGACCAAGACTAAATTGACATCTCCGATAAACGATGCTAAAATTAGGCTCTCGATTGGAAATTATAACTTATTAAAGGTGGGAGTTCAAGGAGGGAAAACAGTAGATGCGGAAACGGAGCAAGCGTCAGATTCTCATAGACGGGCTGCGCTTAAAGTGCCCAAGGTGTGGTGAAGGTCAAATGTTTTCAGGTATGTTCAAAATGCGTTTGGAGTGTAGCAGTTGCCACTTCAGGTTTGAACGCGAGGCGGGATATTTTGTTGGGGCAATGTATATCAACTACGGCATGACCGTTCTCATTGCATTTGCAGGATATTTTGTGTTGGACTATTTCACCCCTATCTCTTTTCTTCCGAACTTCATTCTTTGGGTAGCTTTCAGTGCCCTTTTCCCCGTCGTCTTCTTCCGTTACTCTCGCGATCTGTGGTTGAGTCTCGACTGCATTTTTAATCCTGCTGAATCGCCGGATTCGCGCCGCGAAGGGGCGAATCCGCCTTCCTCTTAGGCTATGCACCCACAAAATCCCGGAAACGCTCGCATCGAGCAGGATGGCGCAGCCGATTCAAGGCTCTCACCTCAAGCTGTCGAATCCGCTCCCGAGAAAGATTCAGAAGTGTGCCAATCTCCTGTAAGCTATGTTCTTCCCCATCTTCTAATCCATATCTTAGGGAAACAATTCGCTGTTCGCGTGGTGGTAACGTGGTTAGGGCTGTTTTCACTTCGTCCGTCAAATCTTGTCGCGTGATTTCCGTTAGCGGATTCGGGGTCTTTTCACACGCAACAAAATCCTCAATTCCACCTTGACCTGAGCGAGTGTAACCCTCGAGCGATACCGTATTAGCAGTTATTTGGTCTAATAGTAGGAGCCGGTCTACGGTAAGTTCCGATGCCTCGGCAAGCTCTTCTCGACTCGGCTCACGGTTCGCCTGCTGATGCAGATCGGCTTCGACTCGATTTACTTTCCGAATCTCATTGAGAATATAGGCTGGCAGACGAATCGTCCGTCCATGATTGGCAATGCTATAGCCAACTGCCTGCTGCATCCACCACGAAGCATACGCCCCAAATTTGACACCTCGCTGCCAATCAAAGTGATCTACGGCCTGGAGGAGTCCAAGGCTCGCCTCCTGAACCAAATCGAGTAAATCAAGTCCTCGTTCGCGATATTTTTTCGCGATGCAAACCGCTAGTCTTAAATTCGCTTCAACAATGCGATTCTTAGCAGTGTGGATTTCTGTATTGCATAATTTTATGTGTCGCACCAAATCCAAAAGGTACTTTTCGGTAGGACGTGGGACGGATTCTGCTATAATTCTCCGATTCAGGATAGCAGTAGAGGACGGATTGTCCAGAGAGATGTCGGGCAGGTAGGTTGCCAATTCCTGATAGAGTTCATCAATTTGCACCTGACGCTTTTCAATTTTGATGAACAGATTTGTTTCTTCTTCTTGAGTTAAGCGTGAGATTTTTCCAATCTGGTGAAGGTAAGTCCTTAATAAACCGTCCTCCCGATCTGAATAGCTAGTTTCCAAGGCCTTGGTGCTATCATCGGCTGCGTCAATCGGATATTCTTCAGGTGACTCGTGTATCTGTGCATCGGTGGGCACAAAACGCAGCTTCGGGATTGTTGAATCTTCAATGGGTGTTTCAGTAGTATCTTTCAGCCGTGTAACCTCACTTATCTGTCGAGCCATTCTTTCCCCCAACACTCAAATTTTTGATTGCCTTCCCTTATCTGAGGCAATATATATGCCATACTGCGAAAAGTTGGAAATTAGGGGGAAACGGGAAAGGGAGACCAAAAATAACGCAATTAGGAAAGCAGAAGTAGAGAAGATTGACGGCTATCAATTAAAAAATGTCATTTTTTTTAATAATCGTATTCAATCGGCAATTCCAAGACGGTTTAAGCATCACGCCAACGTCATCTGAATGTGACGGTGTCACACGAACGTGACACAAATAACGCTACAGGTTGCTCGGATCTTCTCGCTGCAAACCCAGTTCGTTAATCTTACGGTGCAACGATTGGCGACGAATGCCAATCTGCTCCGCCGTTGCTTGAATGTTCCAGCGGTTTTGCTTGAGTTTGTGCGCCAAGAAAATTCGCTCAAATCCCTGTGAAGCTTCCTTAATCGTTGCAGCGTCAAGTAAACTGCGAAAATCTGCTGCCTGAAAATCAACGTTGGTGTTCCCTCCATCCGCCTCTTGATTAAAGGGTTTGGGAACAGATTTCGCACTCCTATCAAAGATCTCCGGCACCAAATCGCGTGTGGATATCTGCTGTCCCGCGCAGGTGAGGGCTGCATATTCGATTGCTTTTTCCAACTCCCGCACATTCCCTGGCCAATGATACTGCTCAAATGCTGAAAGCACCGCATCATCAAAACCAACGGGGCCTTTCTGTTCGAGCGCATAGGAATATTTGCGAAGAAAATGCCAAGCCAGCAACTCGATATCTCCTTCGCGTTCACGCAATGGTGGTAAAGCAATTATCGGTTTCAAACGATAATAGAGATCGTTGCGAAACGTTCCTGCAGCCACAGCCGCCTCAAGATCACGATTGGTCGCAGCGATAATCCGAACGTCAACCCGTTGCACTCTTACCCCAACACCCTGAATCTCTTTATAATCCAGTACACGCAGCAATTTCGGCTGCATCTCTAGACTCAAATCACCAATCTCATCAAGGAAAATGGTCCCACCGTGTGCCTGTTGAAATTTGCCCGGACGTTGGTCAACTGATGTCGCCACCCGTCTACCGATTCCAAATAGCTCCGCCTCAATTAACTCCGTTGGAATTGCGCTGCAATTAACGACCTCAAAGGGACCCTTGCAACGCGGGCTATGCTTATGGATGGCACGTGCAACAAAATCTTTTCCGGTGCCGCTTTCGCCATAGAGTAAGACATCCGTCTCTGATCGCGCGACTCGTCCAACCGTTGTCATCACCTCAATCATGGTAGGACTCTTGCCGATAATTTCATAGTCGTCCGCAGAACCTATATTGTCATCTTGAGCAGGTGGCTCCTGGTTGCGCTGGCTCAACACCTCTTTGACCACTTCGATCAGACGGATGTAGTTTATCGGCTTGCTGATATAGTCATAAATCCCTAATCCACTGGCTTCAAGCGCGGTTTCCGAAGAACTGTTGGCAGTGATTACTACGGCTTGTGGTATTGGGTGTTGCTGCTTGCTCTGCTTAAGGACTTTTAGCCCCGCTTCTCTATCTAAAATTCCCCGTGCATCCGGCATCCAGAGATCAACTAGAATCAAATCATAGGGCGGATTTTCGTCTAATCGTGCGATTGCCGTATCCCGATCATAGGCAAAATCGACAGAGACATCAATCGACGCCTCCATCTTGAGCTGCGTATCAATGTATTTACAGGTTGCCTGTTCGTCGTCTGCGATTAAAATTCGTGCCTGTTTCATGGTTCGTGTCCGTTAATGTGTAATTGCCTAAAATCAATCACCGTGTGCAGTGGATTGCCAAGTCCACTGCACACGTGCGAGTACGGCTTTGACAACTAGCAACCTGGGTTAAAATATATTGCCTGAGAAAACAATAGAGACCAGCTAAAGCCTAACGAAAAACGTCGTTCCAACGCCAATCTCGCTCTCCACCCTTACTGTTCCGTTATGCCCCTCGACGATGTTTTTTACATTGACCAGACCAAGTCCCAACCCACGAGGTTTAGTCGTATAAAAAGGTTCAAAAATTCGATAGAGTTCGTCTGCAGGGATCCCCGTTCCCGTGTCCTTCACAATGACAGTGACTCCGTTCTGCTGAGATGTTTCCACCTCTACGACGATTTGTAACATCCCTCCCGACGGCATCGCTTGACAAGCATTTTTGATTAGATTCGTAAAGACAATCCGCATTTTATCAGCATCAAGAAGAAGGGGCGGAATTTCCGGCGGGAGGCTCAACCGAACGTTAATCTGATTCTCATCAATCACCGGTTGTACCATTTCCACCGCAGATTTCAGAATGGGTTCAAGCGCTTGCCGTTGGAAATTCATGTGGGAATCTTGGAAAAAGCTGAATTCATCTTCGATCATTTCATCCAGCTTCGTCACCCAACCGATGATTTGGCCCATTTCACTAACAATCTCTTCGGGTTGTTCTCGCAGTTTGAGAGGGTCCTGCTTTTGGAAATTCACCCGGATCATTTCTGCGGGCGCGCGAATCAAGTTCAGGGCATTTCGCAACTCATGGCGCACCCGCGCGGACATCACACCAAACACTGCCTCCTTCTCCGATCTGACTAGCTGATCTTGTGTTGTTTGCAACTGCTGAAGCAAGTGCCGCAGCCGAAGGTGTGCTAGGAGTAAGCTACCGATCACACCACTGAGAAGCAATGCTAGCGTCGATCCAGTAACCTCAATCCAAAGGTCGAAGAGAACGAACATGCCACCGACGAAAAGAAGGTGACATAGTATCAATCCGCTGCCGAAGAGTAGCATAGACCGGTAACCATGTCCGCTCCGGTAGATTAACATTGTTACAGCGGCGGAAAGGATTGCGAGGCAGGCAACATAGAGGAGATTTCCGCCTCGACTCAGCTGCCAAACAAAATCTCGATTCAACAAGTTGTTGAGCAGATTCGCACGTAGAGCAAGTGCCGACAGTTCACCCAAAGGGGTCGCTCTCTTGTTGACCCCCGCCGTCGTAATCCCAATCAATATGCCCTTATCGTTAAATTTTTGCAAAAAGTGGTAAGTCTCACCTTCTGACATTGACAGCGCATCAACAAAGGAAGTAGGTTGAAAC
>JAKZSX010000429.1:0-4588 GCA_047517405.1 Candidatus Poribacteria bacterium
TTTGATGTGCCGTCTGAGCAGCGGTATACGGACCACCGGGACATGCTGGCGAAAGCCGAAATTGATGCGGTGACGGTTGCCACACCGCATTTCCTTCATGCCGAACACGCTATCGAAGCGGCATCGGCAGGCGTGGCAGTCATATCTGAAAAACCGATGGCGACGACATTGGCGGAAGCTGATACGATCATCGACGCCGTTGAACGGAACGGGGTGTCTTACGGCGTTGTGCATAACTACCTTTTTACGCTTGGAATACAAGCGGGCCTTGCTCGACGTCCAGAGTTTGGTGCATCGATTTTTGGACGCGCTGCAGGGATGGGGCTTAAACCGGCGGATTTCTCACCTGAGCATACCGATCCCGCCCAAGCTTGGCGTGCGAGTAAAGCGAAGGGTGGCGGGTGTATTATTGACTCCTCGTATCACGAAATCTATTCGGTAGGTGCACTGATGGATTCGCCGGTGCGGTATGTCGAAGCAAGGGTCAAGACTTTGAGTATTGATGTTGATGTCGATGATATCGCAATGCTGCTTTGTGAGCATGAGGATGGTGCTGTGTCCACGGTTTCCAGTGCGTGGTGCGTTCCCGATCTTGATACCGGGTGGTGTGAGGTCCACACGAGCGATGGCTCCCTCAGGGTGAGGCATCGGCGAAATGATGCCGATTCGCTGATGCGTTTCACCAGAGAGAATGACTGGCAGCACCTAGAAATACCGGGACGAGCAGCTTCGGGGTTTAATGACCCAACAGGACACGGCGGATTTTTTGCTGCAACGTTTGATGCCCTTGTAACTGGTTCAGAAATGCCGATCACTGGGGAACATGGGAGACATAATCTGGCGATTATTGAAGCGGCACACCGAGCAACTGAAGAGAGACAGGCTATTGATTTGGAATCTCTAAAGAGAAGCTGATTGAAGGCAGAAAAGGCTGGAACATGCGACCGTACATTGATGTCCATTCTCATATAGGTATGAGTATAACGTATGACCCAATCGTGGGGCAGAGCACCGGTCTCTGTCTGGGACGGATGGCTTCGGCTGGCATCGCCGCTGCGATTATTGGTCCCACTGCGGTTGGCAGTCCGCAAGCACGGGGGATCCTTGATACACGTGACTAGAATGCGGTGATATCCAGAGCGTGTCGTCAATTCCCGGATCGTTTTCCGATTGGGCTCGCGCTTATTGAGTTACGTCACGGGAATGCTGGGGTGGAAGCGTTAGAACAGGCACTGGCGGCGGGCGGTTTGATGGGCATTATGTGGCATCCTGGCGGCGTGTCACCCGAAAGGCGACTTTACCCGTTTCTTGAAGTGGCAGCGATGTGGAAAGGGCTTTGTCTTTTACATGAAACGCCTGCGAGGACAGCATCACTTGCGCGTCGTTTCTCCGATCTGACCTTCATCCTGCACGCTGGCACCGAAGCGGTGCAACTGTGCGGAGATCTGGAGAACGTCTGGTTTGAGGTTGTGCAAAGACCGAAGGGACAAGATTCCGATTGGGATTTCATCCAACTGATTAACCAAGCGGGGGTTGAACGGCTTATCTTCGGTGGGGATGCACCTTATTATGATTACCGTATACTTCAAGCCAATTTAGAGTCAGCGAACATTGACGAGGCAAGTCGCGATCGGATTGCCTACCAAAATGCCGTGACTTTGATTCAGCGATTCCGCCCGGATTGGGAGCTGCCGACGGAAAAGCTTTCGCCGCCGCAGATTTATACAGAGGCGGAACTCTGGACAGCCGAGAATGACAGATTACGTTTAGTAGACAATTCTTAACCAAGATTTACTGGATTATCAAGGGAACCCTTGAATACAGGTCGGAGATGTGTGGTTATGCAATCACCTTTTTTCGGGCAAACACCCAAGTCATTTCGATTTTTACGCTTTCTTTACCACCTACCAAGTTTCGTAAAATTGGCATGGCGGCTATTTTGGGATGCGCGTGTGCCAATTTATCGGAAAGCAATTCTCGTCATCTTTGAGATACTTGCGTTTGCGTTTGCGTTGCTCTACTTTCGATTCCCTATAGATCTTCTTCCCGATTTCATCCCGATTTTGGGATACGTCGAGGATCTACTCGTTGGTATCTTCCTGATTTTGGCACCCGGCACTTGGTTATTCATCAAATTTGCCCCGGAGCATATCGTGCAGGAGCATGTTGACCGGATTTCACAGGGAAATTGAGGAATTAGATGCAACCTGCCCGGGCATGTTTCATCAGCCGGTCTAGCTTCCGCTGATCGCGCACCCCTTTCGACGCTTCAACCCCTGAACAGAGATCTACCCCGTAAGGACGGACGGTTTCAATCGCTGCCCTTACGTTCTCAGGACGAATCCCGCCGGACAGGAACGCTGGGACCTTACAGGTTTGGATAAGCTGCGCGCTCAGATTCCAATCGCTCCGCTTGCCGGTGCCGCCGAATCGGGCTTGTCCGTTGCTGAAATCTGCGGTGTCGAACAGCAGCGCGTCTGCGCCTGCGGCGATGTAAGCTTCAATCTGTGCGAAAATGGCTTTCCCATCTGCTGCTGGATCGTTTTCGGTAGGTAGAAACAACGACTTCCAGACCGCGCAGGATACAGTGTCCTTGAGTTCTGCCACTTCGGTGGGTGGTTCGTGTCCAAGCAGCTGGATCGCGAACGGCTTAATCTGTGCGGCCGCCTCTCTGACCCAATCTGTTGGACGGTCAAACACGAGGATAACGGTCGGGATCGGTGTCTGTTGTGCCATGTCTGTGGCTGAATCGATGGGGACGGATCGCTCAGAGAAAGGCACCTCGACGACAACACCCGAATAATCCGCTCCGGCATCTGCTGCCATTCGTGCATCGGCGACACTTGTCGTCCCGCAAATCTTGACCTTGCATCGGTTGGGAATCATAAGCGTCTATCCAGAATCGGGATAAAAATCTATGCTATTCGTCTTCGACGAAGATGGTTTGCCGGTCGGCGGCGGAATAGCAGATGATCATCATAACGGGCTGCCAGCCGGTATTGACGGCGTTGTGTTTCACGCCTTGCGGGATCCGTAGCATTGTTCCTTCCGTTAACGGGATAACTTCGTCGCCGAGTTGGTGGTCGCATTGACCTGAAAGCACGTAAATCAGTTCCTCGCAGTTTGGGTGGTAGTGGAGTGGATTGCCTTCACCTGCGTTGAGGTAAACGAGTCCGAAGGTCATTTTCGCGTCCGGATCAATTTGGTCGTTACAGAGCCACTTAATTGCACCCCAAGGGAATTGAAGGGCTTCGCCTTCGTTGGCGTTGGTCACTGTTGCCGAGCACATGATGTTCTCCTTAATTGGTATTAGATTCCTAACGTCTTACGCATATATTGACAACTCATGGTGACGCTTTCTTGGGGCGTTTTGTCCGTCCGATCCTGTTCGACCGTCAGCCACTCTGCCTCGATTCCGCCGACCGCTGCCATGATGCCCTCCCAATCGAGGATACCGTGTCCGACTTCTCCAAAGGAGCCGTCGGGGTTCATGTCCTTGAAATGGAGATACGCAACCCGGTCGGCGTATTGCTTCAGGAAGGCGGCGGGGTCTTCGCCACCGTGCTGAACCCAATAGGTGTCCACACAGGCATGAACGAGTTTCGGATCGGTTGAGTCAAAGAGCGTGACGAGTCCTGTCGCTCCGCCGAGATCTTTGAATTCCCAACTGTGATTGTGATAGCAGAACTTGATTCCCGCATCATTGCAGCGACGTCCAACCTCGTTGAAAACTTCCGCTGAACGCTGGTAGTCTTCAAGCGTATCTTGTCCACCGACGCCGGAGACCATCAAGTATTTAGATCCCATCGCTTCGGTAAATCGGATCATTTCCTCAAACTGTTCGATACTGCCATAACCTGTATGGACTCCCGCTAGTTCTAAGTTGTGCGACGCCAGCAGTGCTTTTGTATCTTCAGGGGAGCGTGCGCCATCGCTAAGATTGCCGGCTTCAATTCCGTCGTATCCTGCTGCTGCAAGTTCGGCGAGGACGCCGGGGAGATCCGTGTTTTGGCGGGAACCGTAGATAATTAAGCCACAACCGATTTTGTATTTGCTCATGTTTAATCTCCGTGAGTAGAATAGCTCAAGTTGCGAATGTTGGGTTTCATTCTCGCTATCTGTAGGAACGCGGTGTTGAAAGTCAGAAACTCCACTGTCCTTGGTCGCAAATTGCTTTCAATCGTTCAACCCAACCTACGATGCTATATACATGTCGCCCCTCTGGGGCTTTAGGGAGTTAGGTGACGGCTGTTCTATACACATGCCGCCCCGCTGGGGCTATGCTGGTTCATTAGTTCATTGGTTGATTGAACTGATGAACACTTGTCTGAATCAGGAAGATATCAACGCCATCACGCAATAGTCTGGATGTTTGGATTCAAGGATTAACAGGAGATAGATTCATTGGTTCATAATATTTCAGAAGATAGTTTGCTTGCACAACTCAAAGGGCTCGTGGATTGGACGAGTGAGCAGCTGCAATGGGGCAACTTAACAGTTCGGGAAGCCTGTGAACGGATACGACAGACACGCGCACAAGCAGAAGCACTGATACCGGATCAGATGGAATTGTATCAGCGCATCTATG
>JAKZSX010000430.1:0-4109 GCA_047517405.1 Candidatus Poribacteria bacterium
CGAGGTAGTTGCGAAATCCGTCGGCGGTCGGTTCAAGCACAGCAAATGAGTCCACGTCGGTTTGCTCCTGCAACGCGTCCGTACGCCCCGGAGCGAAGGGAACCTGTACGGCGATACCGGCGTTCTTCGCAGCTGCCTCGACCGCTGCACATCCAGCCAGAACGATCAGGTCAGCGAGCGAGACCCTCTTCCCGTCGGACTGCGATCTGTTAAATTCCTTTTGAATCTCCTCCAGGGTCTGAAGTACCTTCCCCAGTTCGGGCGGATTGTTGACTTCCCAATCCTTCTGCGGCGCGAGACGAATGCGTGCCCCGTTAGCACCACCGCGCTTGTCGGTGCCGCGGAATGTTGCCGCAGCCGTCCAGGCGGTCGAGATCAGTTGGGAAATGGACAGTCCTGAATCGAGGCTCTTGCCCTTGAGGGCAGCGATGTCTTGCGCCTCAATCAATTGATGAGTGACGTCGGGGACGGGGTCTTGCCACAACTGCGGTGCCGCAGGAACCAACGGACCGAGACACCGTGTGCGAGGTCCCATGTCGCGGTGGGTCAGCTTGTACCACGCCTTGGCAAAGGCGTCTGCGAACTCCTCCGGGTTCTCGTAGAAGCGCTTTGAAATCTGTGCATAGATTGGATCCACCTTCAGAGACAGGTCCGTCGTGAGCATCATGGGAGCGTGCGTCTTCGAAGGATCGTGAGCGTCCGGCACGGTGCCTTGTGCAGATGCATCTTTGGGAGTCCACTGCCAGGCACCACCAGGGCCCTTCACCAGTTCCCATTCGTAGTTGAACAGGTTCTCGAAGAAGTTGTTGTCCCACTTGGCCGGCGCGGTGGTCCAGGCGCCCTCCAACCCGCTGGTGATCGTGTCGATGCCCACCCCGCTGCCAAAGCTGTTCTTCCAGCCGAGCCCTTGCTCCTCGAGGGCGGTTCCCTCGGGTTCGGGACCGACGTACTGGTCCGCATCAGCAGCACCATGGGTTTTGCCGAACGTGTGTCCGCCGGCGATGAGCGCAACCGTCTCCTCGTCGTTCATTGCCATGCGAGCAAACGTCTCTCTAATGTCTCTTGCTGCAGCGACCGGATCCGGGTTACCGTTCGGCCCCTGCGGATTCACATAAATTAAGCCCATCTGAACGGCGCCGAGGGGATTCTCCAGTTCCCTGTCGCCGGTGTAGCGCTCGTCCCCCAACCACGTGGTCTCCTGTCCCCAATAGATGTCTTCTTCGGGCTCCCAGACGTCCTCTCGCCCGCCGGCGAAACCGAGTGTCTTGAGACCCATTGACTCCAGGGCACAGTTCCCGGTGAAGATCATCAGGTCCGCCCACGATAGCTTCAGTCCGTACTTCTGCTTGATCGGCCAGAGCAGCCGTCGCGCCTTGTCGAGGCTCGCGTTGTCGGGCCAGCTGTTGAGGGGCGCAAAGCGTATCGTGCCGGAGGCTGCGCCGCCGCGTCCGTCGCCGATGCGGTACGTGCCTGCACTGTGCCACGCCATCCGAATGAAGAGAGGCCCATAGTGGCCGTAGTCGGCGGGCCACCACTCCTGCGACGTCGTCATCACCTTATCGATGTCCTCTTTCAGGGCATCCAAGTCAAGTGTTTTGAACGCTTCGGCGTAATTGAAATCCTCGCCCATAGGATTGGACGAGGGTGGGTTCTGGTGGAGCATCTTCAGGTTCAACTGATTCGGCCACCACTGTTGGTTCGCTATGGTGCCCCGTGCGTGAGAATGTCCCATCACAGGACACTTACTTTCGTTGCTCATATTCCCTCCAAATTGTGTTCTGTATTTTTTCTAACCTAAAATATGGAGCAGCCTCCATGTATCTTTGCCGTTTGCATTCAAAGATATAACGGCAAAGGTTAACTCCAGCATCGAGGTGCCTGCCGGACTTCTGTAAAAGATCTTTGCAAATTCGGTTTTGTAGGCGGGGCATCTTGCCCCGCTTGGTATCTGCAGCTCTTGTTACGAGCTTCCTTCAGCCATGCTAGCAAGCAGCTTCGGGAGCGATGCCCACCATGCCTCCGTTGCCCTGACGTGCAATAGGTGGGTATTGCCCGGCGCATCGTTCGCGCCTAAGCCGCGTTCGATAACCCCCGTATGTGAATCCTCCTCTAGCTGCTTGGCGAGTCTATCTTCCAATCGTTTACGTGAGCGGATTGCGGAGATGCCCACAAGTTCCGCCGATGGCAAGTCCAAGAGGAAATCTACGTTCCAGTGCAAGGTTTTGCTTCGTTGAGGCAATAGATTCCCGTTTCCCAAACCGCATTCAGCAAATCGACGGAGCATCGTCTCGCGGATATGGTGTGGGCGTTGATCACCGCTTCGCGTTGCGTGTCGAATGAGCCGCCGTGCCAACGTGGTCGCTCCCTTCTCTGCGAGTGCGGAGCCGATATAGGCGTATTCACCGGCGGGCAGTGAGATCAGCTTCCCTTTCTTGAACCGTCCGAATCGTAAGGTGGTGTCCTTTTTGAGGCGAATCCGCAGGATATACGTTCCCGCCCGTGATTCATTACCGATTATACGGATGTTTGGAATTTCCACTCAATCACCGGATGCGTTATCGGTTTACGTCGCCCTGTTCTCTTGAAGCCAATCAATTGCCCAGTCTTTTCATCTGAAAATGTGTAGAATTTTCTTCGACAATTGTAAATTCCAGCCTTTGGTAGAAAGCGGTGGCACGGGTGTTGATCTTTAGCACCTGAAGTGTCACAGGCTTTTGTTCAAGGTTTACATCGTCGATAATGCGCCTCATACACGCTGCCCCGATTCTCCTTCCTTGGTACTCAGGCAGGATATAGAGTTGATTGATCTTGAACGTGTCAGAGGTGTTAGACGTTGACAAGAAACCAACGTCGGTCCCGTGAAACTGGATAATGCGAAGATCCTGTGAAGCGAACCGCCTATTGTGTAAATCCCTTTGATAGGTATCATCCTAGCCCCAGATTTGCTCCACATATTCTCGGAATGCTGCCTTCTTTACGGCAAAAACAAATTCGCTGTCGGTTGCCTGTGCCTTGTGCACCTTCAACCCTTCCACTTCAGATCTCCATGTGTGTGTAATCGTAGATTGTGCAGATTAGGAAATCTGCACCTACAATTAATCCTCGCGGTTTTGCCAATCAGTTTCATCAATTGTCTGTGCGGTCAGCACTTTCTCAAAAAGCAAATCCAAACGGGAGAGACTCTGTATCAAGGTAATCTGATTGGTTACAGATTCAGGAACGGAATCAAATCGGAACCGCAGTAGTTTGAGGAGAGCCTCCTGTTTCGCTCGTGTCTCACCTTGTTCAATACCTTGTGCTTTACCGCGTTCAATGAGATGCTCAGCCATTGTCTGCGCCATGACTTCTACCTCCTCCTTGTCTGAAGCTTGTTGGATGTGTTGGTCAACAAGTGTGCTTAATTCCTCATGTTCTTCAGCCGGACGGCGATGCAGAATCAACAAAAACAGATAGGAAATCGCCCGTTGCCGCTGCTGTGCTTGTTGGTCACCAAGAGTGTTAATGTGGGACATCGCTTCGATTAACGCAGTCCTTATCGCTTCCTTGTCCGCATGTTCCTTTTGCAAAACGGCCAGCAGCCAGCCAAGTGGATGGTCAGTCTTTGTCAGGTTCGCTTCATCTGTTTCCTTTACACTTAGAAACAGTATATCCAACTTCGGGACAAACCGTGAAAACACATCGGGGTTTTCCATCTCTGCGCGCCAGTGTAAAACACAATCGGAAGCACCGGACGGAAACGCCACTGACTTTTGGGAACATTGTTTGATTCCCACTCACGGCGTTGGGAATCCCAAATCTGAATCATGTAGAACAACACTCGAAATCCCATTGTCGAATCGACCGTGGATTGGTGTTCAATGAGGATATAGATTAGCAGCTCGTCCGTTCCCGATTCGCTATGCAATGGAACGCTAAACACGAGGTCGGACTCCTGCTCTCGAAGGTTGTCGGGAATAAAACTCCTGTTTATCTGTGAAAGTTGGCTAAAATCGATCAGTTCCACCAACTCGCCTGCGACGATTTCTAGCAGTCCTCGGACGTTCTCTTTGTCTTGGAACAACCATCGGGCACTCCTGTCAGGGAAATGTTCAACCCGGATGTCGAAAAAA
>JAKZSX010000431.1:0-20550 GCA_047517405.1 Candidatus Poribacteria bacterium
ATTTTCCGTCGCGATTCGGCATATCTCTCGATAGATATGGCTTTCGCGAGAATCTCCCCGCTGTTTGGCGGCAAGTTCGTCGAGCGAGATAGGCTCAACAAGAATCGCGTCCCCGTTGGATAGCCGCAGGTCCAGCGAAATCGTATGGTCAATAGTTTTCCCGTAAATCAAGGAATGTGCCCCTGCTGAATTGTTACCAATTGTGCCACCGATATTTGCCCGACTGCTTGTTGCTACGTCGGCGGAATACATCAAATTATGCGGCTTCAAATAGTGGTTCAATTCATCAATAACAACCCCCGGCTGTACCCGCGCCCAGTGTTCCTCGACGTTGACTTCGATAATCTCGTTCATATACTTGGACATGTCGATGACAATTGCTTGTCCCACCGTCTGTCCTGCCAAACTTGTTCCGCCGCCGCGAGGTAGAATCGGTAAATTGCGGTCATAAGCGATCTGGATGGTTCTGGTTACATCCTCCTGGTGTCGTGGAATAACGACGCCGATCGGCTCTATCTGGTACAAGCTTGCATCGGTACTGTATAAGGCTTTGGAATACGGATCGAAACGCACCTCACCTTCAATCTCTTTTCTTAATACCTGTTCCAGTCCGTTGTGGGAATTATTCATATTTATTGTGACTCGCTTTCTATCGGAACACTATATAGTCGAATTCCAGGTTAATCTAACATCGTAACACAGGCGTAATGAAAAGTCTATCAAAATCTGTTGTATGACGAGGCTCACCCATTTTCCACGGAAGGATTACTACCATTTGAAGCAATCATTTTTCTGAATTGGTCTGGGGGTCCTCCCTTTAATCTATAATCCCCGTACGAGACATCTACCCAAGCCAATCGATCATAGTTCTCGTGTTGACACAACCCCAACTTCGTGTTAATATTTCAAGACTTATGCGGTTGATCTGTTGAAGCCAATGATATAGCGTGTTGCGTAGCATCTCCCTATACGCAGCCCGAAATATGCAATACGATAAGGCATAAGCACTTCTCAGCTTTGGCAAAGAGGTTAGCATGAATATCCACACCAAATTAATATTGAATTATTTGGGGATTGTGCTGGTCATTTTGCTAGCGATGTATGGTTACTTGGATTATTCGCTGAAGCAGAATTTGAGTGAGCGAATCACGGAAGAGTTGACGATAGAGGCAAATCTGACACGGGAGTTTCTACTAGAGGTACTACCTGACACGCTCACGTACGACATCGTCGATGGTTTTGTGGACCGGCTGGGAACTGCTAGTAAGGTGCGTCTCACATTTATTGGATGCGATGGAATTGTGTGGGGAGATACTGAGCGTGATGGACAGCATCTGCGAGAGATGGATAACCATCTTAGTCGGCCAGAAGTGCAGGAGGCGTTATCAGGCGGAATTGGTACTATAGATCGATACAGCGATACCGTGATGACCACCCTTCGTTACCTTGCATTGCCGGTAATCCGCCAAGGAGAGATGATAGGTATCTGCCGGGTTGTGCTGCCTATGAGGGAGATTGATACAGCTGTCGGTCAACTCAGGTGGCTCTTGCTGTTGGCGATCAGTGCAGGTCTTGTCTTTGCAATCTTGTTCAGCATCATTACCGCCAACGTTACCACGAAACCGATTCGGGACTTGACCCAAGCCACAAAATCGCTTGCCGTTGGGGAATTAAACTCGCGCGTCTCCGTTGCCGCATCAGGTGAACTTGGGGAATTATCCAATCATTTCAATCAGATGGCAAATCGGATTGAAACGCAGATCTATGAGATTTCCCGTGAGCGCAATCTACGGGATAGCATTTTATCAAAGATGGTCGAAGGGGTGCTCCTGATTGATGCACAGTTTGCTATCACTTATGCGAATTCGGCAGCAATCACAATGCTAGATTTCCCTGTCCACTATCAGGCACTCTCCTTGATTGAAAGCATCCCTGACCCGGCGTTGAAACGTCTGTTAAGACAGGTGACGGATACGGAGAAAGCGGGATTCGCAGAAATCACGCTGGTCGGAACAACCGAGCGTGAGACAGAAGTTATTGTCCTACCTGTTGGAGGAGAGTATCTCGTCAGTCTCCACGACGTGAGTCAGTTGAGGAAATTAGAGCGGATTCGATCGGATTTCGTCGCCAACGTCGCTCACGAAATGCGTGTCCCCTTGACCTCAATTCATGGGTATGCGGAAACGCTTCTGAATGGTGCTTTGGACGACACCGACGCAAATGAGCGTTTTGTGGAGAAGATTTTACAGCAATCAGCGCGACTCTCACAGCTGGTCTCGGATCTTCTGGATTTGTCTCAGCTTGAATCCGGGGTGGTCAAGCTTGACCTAAAACCCTGCGAGATTCAGGAATTTAAAGATACCATCTTGGCTCTGTTTGAACCTGTGTTTGAAGAAGCGGATCTGACATTTGAGTGGAACGTGCCCAACTATTTACCCATTGTGTTCGCGGATAGACGGCTTATCGGACAGGTACTAGCAAACTTAATTGAGAACGCGGTTAAGTATACACCGGCAGGTGGATGTATTACAATTTCCGCTGAAGACAGCGAATCAGAGGTTATCGCCCATGTAAAAGATACCGGAATCGGTATTCCCGCTGAGTCGCTGCCCCGAATTTTCGAGCGTTTCTACCGCGTGGATAAAGGACGTTCACGTGAAATGGGAGGCACAGGTCTGGGACTTGCGATTGCCAAGCACATTCTGCTGCAGCACGGCGGAAGGATATGGGTTGATAGCACCCTTGGACAAGGCTCCGTGTTTCAATTCGCTTTGCCGCTTCAAAGGAGATTCTCGGCGACGGAACAGATTGCACAACTCTCTCAGGTTGACGAGGTGTAAATCCTTCGACGATTGATGCGGGACGCAGAATAAAAAAGCCCTATTCGGCAAAATACCGAACAGGGCTTGAAATAACTCTCCCGGACGGATTCGAACCGCCGACAAAGTGGTTAACAGCCACCTGCTCTACCAGCTGAGCTACGGGAGATCGTTGTGCCAAAAATCGTTGACAACGCGTTGCAGCGCAACGGGGAACAATTATACATAATCGCTTACGGAATTGCAAGGGAAATTGGATCGGGGAAAGGGAGAATGAGGGAAATAGGTTGATGGAAGAGGGGCGGATGCCGGAGGAAGCCCCTATAAGACAATCCTATTTGACAATCACCATCCGTCGTACCGTAGTATAATCCCCCGCCCGGAGTTGGTAGAAATAGACTCCACTTGCGACCGATTCCCCACTTTCGTTGTGACCGTTCCAATACGCTGCCTTTGCCCGAGCCGTGTAATACCCCGCAGGCTGATGCCCCAGATCTAATCGACGCACTAACAGCCCTTTTGCGTCGTAAACCGTGAGCACTACATCCGCATCATAGGCGAGGTGATACGGTATCCATGTCTCAGGATTGAACGGATTTGGGTAGTTTGGTAATAGGGCAGTCTCTTTCGGTGTCAACGCTGCGAGGAGTTGCTCAAGGAAGAGAACTCCCCTTTGCGACGTTGCATCTGTGAGGTCGAGTTGCCGTGCTTGAGTGAGCCAACTCTGGACATCGGCGGCGGTAGGGGACGGGTAACCCGGCCCGTACGAGTCAAGTGCCTGCGGATGCGCGGAAGGCGCGGCTGCCTCGTTGCCGAGCGCACCGGCGACCTAAACCAAGTCCGCAATATCGACAACACCATCCCCGTTAACATCGGCATCGTTTTCCCCTGTCTGTCCCAAGCGTAAGCCAACCAGTGCTAAATCCAAGATGTTGACGATTCCGTTTCCGTTGACATCCTCGGCTAGCTTGACCTCTTCGACGACCGGGGGCGGTGGTTCCACCGGTGGCGGTGCAATATCCCACAGAAGCACCGTGCCGTCCTGACTCCCACTTGCGAGGAGTGTACCGTCGGAGTTAAAAGCAACGCTCTCGACTCTAGAGGTATGTCCGGTCAGGGTTTCGATGTGATTGCCCGTTGCAACATCCCACAAGCCAATCGTATTACCCCATCCCCCACTGGCGAGGATTGTGCCATCAGGATTGAAAGCAACGGTGAGAACATGTCCCCTATGGCCAAAGAACGCTTGCAGGACATCTCCGGTAGCAACCTCCCACAGACCCACGACAGAATCTCGCCCCGCGCTGGCGAAGGTTATGCCATCCGGACTGAAAGCGATACTCTCGACGCCGGCACCGTGCCCGAAAAAGGTTCCCAGGCGTTCCCCGGTGGCGACATCCCACAGACGAACAGTGTCATCCTCACTCCCACTGGCGAGGGTCGTGCCATCCGGACTGAAAGCGATGGTTATAATATAAGCCCAATGCGCAACGAGGGTTTTCAGGTGTGCTCCGGTCTCAGCGTCCCACAGACGAACAGTATTGTCCTGACTACCGCTGGCAATTGTGCGACCGTCCGGGCTAAAAACAACGATGTCCACATCGTCCGTATGTCCTTCAAGGAAGTGCTGCCGCTCTCCTGTTTCGGTATTCCACACACGAATGGTTTGGTCCCAGCTCCGACCGACGAGTGTGCGTTCACCCGGACCGAAAGCAACGCTTAGGACACTACTCTCATGCCCGGTAAGGGTTCCGATGTTCTCGCCGGTGTCAACATCCCACAGACGGACAGTCGCATCCCCGCTCCCACTGGCGAGGGTATCGCCATCAGGGCTAAACGCAACCCTGTAGACATCAGCCGTGTGTTCGGTAAAGGTTCTGACGGTCTCACCCGTGACAGCGTTCCACAAGCGGATGGTATCGTCCTCACTTGCACTTGCTAGTATGCCCCCATCCGAAGAGAAAGCAACCTGGTAGACAATGGAAGTATGCCCGGTGAGGGTTCTGATTTTCTCGCCTGTTTTAACATTCCACAAATGAATCACCACGTCATAATCTCCACTAGCGAGCACGCCACCCCAACCAAAAGCAACCGTTTGGATAAGAGATGTATGTCCGATGAACGTTTGGGTGTTCTCGCCGGTGTCAATATCCCACAACCGGACGGTTTGATCCCAGCTTCCACTGGCGACCGTATCCCCATTTCGGCTAAAAGCAACGCTAGTGACCCAATCCTCATGTCCGATGAGCGTTTGGGTGTTCTCACCCGTATCAATATCCCACAGGCGAACGGTATCGTCGTAACTCCCACTAACAAGGGTTTTTCCATCCGAACTGAAGGCAATGCTCAGGATACCTTCCTCATGCCCGGTAAGGGTATTGATACGCTCGCCCGTTGCAGTATCCCACAACCGAATCGTTTCGTCTCCACTCCCACTGGCAAGTATGCTTCCGTCTGGGGAGTATGCGATAGTAGAAATTGTCTCCGTATGCCCGGTGAGTAGGTCAACCTCTTGAAGGGTTTCTGCGTCGTAGATCCAGATACCGATGGCACTGCCGACCGCGAGCCGTGTGCCGTCCGGCGAATACTCAAGCCCAGCGATCCATCCCTTACCAAATCGTGCGGTGGCACTATCGGGCAGCTGCAATTGCGGGTTATCTTGTGCGAAGCTGTGTGATAGAAATAGAGAGGAGACTAACAATAGGATAAAAATAAAAAAAGCCGTCTTTTTCATTCAAGTTAATTCTCCGTTTTGCGTTGTTGGTTCTGAGGTGTCTTTTTTGGGAAGTCAGAGCAGGGGAGGAAGCAGCACCCCTCCCCTGTTCACTTTTTCGATACCTATCGATTCAGTTTTTGCATCGCGGCGATCATATCATCGTCTGATGGATTGCTTTTTACCATTTCAACAAACTCGTCAGCATCTATCTTGTGTTCCTCCAGGAACCTTTTATCCTGCGGTCACGGGTAGATGTACTCACCGATAGTACCGTTCAATTTAGCGCGCGCCTTATCGCTAACCCGCGCCAACCACCAGTACCCACCAATAAGCATATCCCGATGACGTGGTTTCCAATCGAGTCCCATTTAATTCACCTCCTTTATTGTTAGGCTCAAAACACGAAAAAAGTATCGAACGAGAGCGGGCAGTTTTATTGGGTGTCCGCCTCAATCTGCTTCAAGGTCGCTTCGAGGAGATTAAGGTGTCGTCCATATTCTGCCCAATTCCCTGCACGTTGCGCCGCTTGTGCCGACTCAAACTGCTCCCGCGCCTGTTGTGCCAACGTCGGAACCAATATTGAGTCGGATGCACTCACCGCTTCGGGAGTTTCAGTAGCAGAACTATTCCCTGTCAACGCGACCTCTAACCGCTTACCGAACATGTTATTCAACGCCTCATCAAGACTCGCACCCCATACGACATTTTCCTTATAGCCCACAACAACACGGCGCAATTCAGGAATCGCAGACTCTTCGTTCTCCGCTTGGATGTAGATCGGCTCAACGTAGAGGATTGACTCATTCATCGGGATGATGAGTAGGTTGCCACGCAGGACGCGCGAGCCTTGCGTATTCCACAAGCTAATCTGCTGGGAAATTCCAGGCTCTTGTGTGATGAAGTTTTCCATCTGCATCGGTCCGGGGGCGAGTTTGCCCTTTGGGAAGCGATAGACCAACAGTTGTCCATACTGTGGAAAATCACATCTCGCAGCAATCCATGCAGTGAGGTTCGGCTTGTTTTTCGGCGTGAAGGGGAGCATCAGAACAAATTCCGCACGTTCCTCTCCCGGTATCTTGACAATCACATAGTAAGGCGCAACCTCTTGCACATTCGTGACCGTCTCCGGTAATTGCTGAGTGCGCGCAAACGGACTTTGCGGTTGCAGCGACTGTGCGGGACGAGGACGCTCGGTATTGTCGTAAAGTTCCTCGCCAATTTGCCACTGGTCTTCACTCGCGTAGAAGGTAATCGGATGTTTCATGTGATAATCCTGATACATCCGCGCTTGAATGAGGAACATCGTGGTCGGGTATCGGACATGCGTTTTGAGATCCTCGGGCATTGTGTCAAACGGCTTGAATAGGTCAGGGAAGATACGGCGATAACACTCAGCAACCGGGTCTTGCTCCTGCTCCATCAGATAGAAATTCACACTGCCATCGTAGGCATCGATCGTGACTTTGGCGGCGTTGCGGATATAATTTCCCCACGGTTTCTCCCCACCGACGATACGCCCGGCAGCGCGGCTGCCACCCCGTTCTGCAATGATACTGCGGATGGCGTCCTGCATCGGTGCGGAATAGGGGTAACGTGCGGTTGTTGTATACGCATCAATCATCCAGATCAACCGACCATTGTGGATAACAAGGTACGGGTCGTTATCATATTTCAGGAATGGAGCGATTCGGCTAACGCGCTCTTTTATGTTTCGATCGTAAAGCACGCGACTTGTTGATTGTATTTCGCCGGGCAAGATGAAATTGAGCGCGTTGTTAAATTTCAGCATGTATGCAAGTTTTCGTAAGAACGAAGAAAGTTCAACGCCGCCTTCACCTTGGTACGAGTATTTGGCAAAATCTTGTCCAAACGTTTCGGGGTAATCAAACTCAAGGTTCTCCGAGCGGTCTGGATGGACGATGACATAATGGTTGGTGCGTTCCCCGTAGTAAATTCGAGGTCCCGGATTCTCGTTAAACCGGTGTGTCCATTCGGGTTCGTAATTAATCGGGTCCATATCCCGAATATACATTTTCGGCTTTCCGTCTAGGATTTCGTTCACCGGACTCAGCACCGCTCCGTAACCGTGGGTGTAAACGTAAGTGCGCTTAAACCAGTCCTGGCTCACTTCACGCGGCAGATCGTTAATATTCAGTTCGCGCCCGGAGAGCATCACCTGTCGGGGTTCACCGTTTTCCACCGGATAACGGTCAATATCTACATCAAAAAAATCGTATTGTGAACGTAACTCCTGCAACTGACGGAAGGTTCGCCGCAGCGGTCGCCAGTCCCAAAGCCGGATGTTCTTAATTACCGCCGCGTTTTCCGGCCCCGCGATGCTATCATGAGACAATTCCCCCGTCAAAGGGTACTCCTTCTCCGTCACGGTGCTATCCTCCAGATCATACGCGTGCAGCGTTGCCCTGATGTTATAGTTAATATATGTTCCCTCAAGTTCCTGTTTGCTCGGTTCAACTTTCAGATTCTGAACGATACGGGGATAGGCCTGTCCCATAAAGGCAACGAGCAGAAGAACGATGACACTCCCAACAGCGAAAGAGATACGCCGTAAAAAGATGCTGATGAAGAAAATCAACGCACAGATAACGGTAAGCGCGAGCAGTATCCACAACACAGGCAATCGCGCCTGTATCGCTGCATAGCCACCCCCGCCCCGCACAACATCGCTGGTGGTGTAGAGCAAGTCATACATTACAAACCGGTAATTCCAAGCACGAAACAGCAGCGTCAATCCAATCAGCACAAACAGATGTGTCTTGGCGCGCTGCGGCGGTGCAAAGCGGTTATTTTCATCGATGAGTAACCCGTGAAAGAAGTAGATCACCCCCGTAAAAAGGGTGACCAGCATAAATAGACCAAAGAGATAACCGCAAATCAGCCGTTCCAACGGCATCCGGAAAACGTAGTAACTAACATTCTTATTGAAAATTGGATCACGGGTAGCTGCGACCAAAACTGCGTCTTCCGTTGCATCAAAGCTAAGTCCTTGGTTTAATACAATCTTGATGCTTCCATCCCCGCCCGGACTTATTGAGCCGATTTCTGATGCATGATTGTTATCTCCCTCTTTGACGGTAACCGCATCCCCTACTTTAAGCACTTTCGCACGATACTCCAATTCAGAGATGGCAATCTCTGTCGCATCCCGATTTGCTGGTGCATTGAGTGACGATGCGGATTGGAAGGAAAGATTGCTGGCATTTGAATAGCGGAGAAATTGCTCCCAGTAGTTTGTCGAAGCATAGCCACCTACGATACTCCCGCCAATAGCGAGGAGGGTTAGTACGACATAGACAGCTTTACGGAGGTTAAAATCGGGCATGCCTTCAAGTGGGATCGATTCAAGGAGTGTTGGACTCAGGCGAGGTGGGGTGAAGCGATACAGGAGCAAGAGATTGGTGAGGGTTACGGTAAGAAAGAAACCACTGACAACAACTCCCAACCCTATTTTTGTCAGTAGTACTTGCTTGTAGATGGCGAGGTAGCCAACCATATCGAACCAGAGTAGGTCAGGATAAATTTTGACGAAGATCGCTCCACCGCCAATGATTATCCCCAAAACAACAAGGATAGTAATCAATCGAGTCAAGTTTGGTTGCATGTATTCCTTCCTTAATTAAGAGTGACTAGCATTAGAACTTACGCGGTTGAATCCTTCAATGTCTCGTAATAGCGATTCATCCGCTGTGGTTGGTAGGGATCGTTAGTCCCTACATATGCTCGACTCCTTACGCCGGCGCCCCTTTCTATGGGTCGGGTCTGAGGTACGTAAGTCTTAAGTAGGTTAAAGTGCCGACTTACGCAGTTGAACACTCAAATACCTGTAGTGTAGCGATTTATCGCCACGGACACCCGATGAATCGGGTGTCTACAGTTAATCCCATCAGGATTAAGGAGTCAAATAGACGCTGATAAATGCAGATTGCTTTGAACCCCGAAAATACCAACAACGTTGCGCTAAAGTGTATGACTCAGTCAGCTAGAACCCATTGCGCTACATGCTGGGTATTTGGGGACACAGATTTCTTTTTTATCTGCGAAAATCAGCGAAATCTGCGTCCCCGTCAATTTTAGAACTGAAGCGTGTAAGTCCTAATGTAAAAAATCAATGAACTTCTGCCCTAAAACGCCTGACCTAGGCCGAAGTGGAACGTCGTATCCGGATCGAGACTAGCGAGATCTGTGCGACGCGCTACGTCAAAGTCGAGGGAGAAAAAGCCGAGCTGCAATCGAAGTCCAACGCCAATTGAACCTCTGGCATCATCAAGGCGAAACCGATTGCCCTCACGCCGGAGCAGATAGTAACGGTTGTCGGAGCTGAACTCTCCCTCCGACCAGACTGTTCCGAAGTCGGCGAAAATAATCCCGCGAATGCCGCCGATCGTCCACGAAAAGGGCCAACCGAAACGAAGCTCGTCAATAAACGGAATCCGGATCTCAAAGTTCAACAGCCCCATCCGCGTCCCGATTAGCTCTTCGTAACCATAGCCGCGTAGTGTATCGATACCACCAAGATAAAAGAGCGACTTATCTCTTCCTAAACTCCCACCCAGCAGCAAACGTGTTGCGAAGGTTGAACGTCTGCCGATCTTAAAATATCGGCGGAGGTCAAAAATGAGGTTCGTCAACTCAAGGTCGCTACCGGTCGCACGGGACGATTTTTCAAAGGTGAGGTTATAACGGGCACCGCTCTGGGGCCCGAACACCTGCCATCGTGTCGTGTCACTAACAAGAGAGATTGTTCCAAGCATCAGAAGCCCACGATTATCTTCGTGCGCTGTCTCGAATCTGAAGGCGTAGGGGGTAGAATACATCAACAACTGTAACTCCAAGCGACGATACCGATTGAAGGGATACATGGCAGAACCGGCAATGCCCGTTAAACGTTGCGAGACACGGCGGCGATTCCGGGTTGTTCCCAGCAGGTGATACTCATGAAAGTTAAAGAGGGAGACGCCAAAATCCGCACGACGCGCAAGGGAGCCATACTGGGCGATGAAATCCGGAGCAAGAAATCCTGACTGATTCTGGACGCTTAACCCTAAGCGATGATTCCCCATCATATCGCTGGCAACAAGCTCCGTGGAATTACGCAACAAACCGTCGGCACCGAGACTAAAGTTGGTGAAAATAGCGTCTAAGCCAATCTTCGTTCCGTACTTCCGATGCCCGATTCGACGCTGTTTCCTTTCTGTAGGTTGTACGACAACTGGCTCCAACTCAGAGGCAGGCATCTCAATTTTTTCATTAAGTACTTTCTCTACCTCCATGATATAAACATCCTGCTTACCCGATTGATAGGCACCAAACAGGATGTGCTTGCGGTCTGGTGAAAAACTTGGGTTAAAACAGCCGGTAATGATATTGGTCAAGCGTGTGAGGTCTGTGCCGTCCGATTGGATCGTGCATAGGTCGTAGACACCACGCAGATCTGAGCAAAAAAGTAGTTGCTCTCCACCGGATGTCCAGCGAGGACTGACCGCATTGTGCTCACCGTGCGGCAACTGTCGTGATGTCCGACTGTTGACGTCAATGATGATTAGCTTGTACTTACCTCCTCGCTCCGATGCGTAGGCTATTTCTTCCTTCGTTGGATGCCATGAGGGATTGCCATCGTCAAAGGAATCGTTCGTCAAGCGTGTTAGCTCCTCTGTCGCTATGTTTATAATAAATAGGTCCGTCTGTCCCCCACTTAGCGCGGAAAAAACAATCCGTTCACCGCTGCGGTCATAGCTTGGTGAACTAGCAGCGTCGAAGTCGAGCTTGATTCGGCGTTCCAGCTGTTTGCTGATAATGTTTACCTCAAGCAGATACTCCGATTCGCGGTACTTGGCGATGAAGGCGATATGGTCGCCATCCGGAGACCAGGCTAACCCACTGCCATCACTCCGAATCTCCTCATATTTACTTCCGAAAAAATCTTTGCTGATCCGCTCTAAGCGACGTCCGTCTCTAGCAGACGCAAGAACAATTTCACTAAATCCATCATTACCTGTGATATAAGCGATAAGATCACCGCTCGGAGACCAAATCGGTTTCACATTATGCGAATAGCGCGAGTCCTTTGTCAGGTTCTTGGCAATCGAGTCGGGCATATCCTTGTGCTCAATCATGGGCCAATACTTCTTCTGCACCGTCAAACGCCACTCTTTATCAAACTGTTCAAGACTAACATCAATCACGTTCTGAAAAGCTTGGTTGAGCTCTTTGGTACGGATATGGCGCAGTTCGTGCATAATCTGCCCAATTTTATCGCGACCATAATTCTCAACAAAATATGCCACTGCGGACTGCCCCAGCTTATATCCCAAATACACCTGCGATCCGAGCACACGAAAATCCTGAAGCTGCATCAGCGGAACCACCTGATTGGCGATGCTCGCATCTCTTAGTACCATCTCTCCAGTGGCGTCATTATCATTGCCAAAATAGTCTGCCATCCCCTCCATAAACCAGATTGGAGGGCTATAGAGGAACTCACCGCTATAAAAATGCCCCGCCGGTTTCTGATAGATGATGTCATACTGAAAGATGTGGACCAATTCGTGAAAGATGACCTCACGAAACGCCGACATTGAACCGGTGAAGGGGATGACCATACGTCGCTTAAAGAGCTCCGCAAACCCGCCGACACCTTCGTGCAGTTCAGCCAGTGTAATATTGGTCTCCTGAAAATCTTTGTGGGATTGATATAAGATGAGCGGTGTCCGATCCTTTAACTCGTGCTCAAAATCCTCGCTATGTTTTTCGTAAGCTTCTTCAACAATGTCCGCCATGATCGAGACCAGCTGCTCTTCACCCTGATAGTAGTGGATATCAAAATGCTCTGTTCGATGGATCAACCAATCAAAATCCTGGTCCGTAACCTTATTCTTACCAAAACCTTGCGCCCAACCGCTGCCAACCGAAAGGAACAGCGAAAAGACGAGCAGAAGAAGGGCAAGCCGGCGAATTAATTGGGTCAAGCGGTTTCCTACGGTTTTCATCATCTCACCAAAAACCTTTCTTCTTGTTCATAGTGCGGTGCAACTTGTCGGGTGAACTCTGAGATTGCTTGTCGCGCTAAACTCTTTAAGATGCCTTCATGTGGCGTTACTTCTGAGATTAGGTATGAACTCACGCTATGCGACTGGTACGCACGTCTTTCATATGTGTCATCCCGTATAATCTCCTCCGTGTCTACACTGGCAATTACAACTCTCAACGAAAGGATGTAGGTCTTTTCAAGGTAGCTCTGATAGTCGGTGACATATCGTTGAAGCGTTCTGGAATAACGTTCCCCGTAGTAACGCCTCGGTTGACTCCTCGCAAAGAATTCGTAGCTACCTGCAATGACTGCATCGACTTCAAAATATTCACCAATACGCACCAATTCCGGCACATCCACCAACAGCTCCTCATCAAGCGTTTCATCTGCAAATAGCCGCAATGTTTCCTGTGTGCCAACAACGTCCAAGTTTTGATTCCGTCCCAATCCAAGTCGCATCAAAGCCGCAACGTCCGCGCCTGTTTCGTCGGAAGATGCGACCCGCTGCCGCTCCGAATTGTTCGCTTCCATAAATGGCAGCACAGCGAAACCTGAATACTTGGTGACATCAATTGTAGACTCAACCTGAATTTTGATTGGCACTCGCGTTACCGAAGTCCCGCAGCCCCAATACAACCCTAAGCATAAGAGGAGGGGCAGCATCGTAATGATGAACCGAATTCTCTGGATTTGACTTGATTTGTTGATTTGTTGATTTATGTTCATTGGTTCGTTTTAAGATTCCGGTGGATCTGGTGTCTCCGCTGTTTCCGCAGGCGGTGGCTTCACGCTGTTGCGCTGAACATGCAGCCTACACTTCCTATAGTTGAAACGATAGAATTTATTTTTAGGTTCTAATTCTGTCGCACGTCCATACGCCTCCATCGCTTCATCAATCTTGCCCACCGCTTCGTAAGCGACACCTAGATTATTGTATACCTTCGCATTTTGCGGCTCAATCTTTAGAATGTGCTGCCAACGGAAAATCGCTTCGTTCCAAAGCTGAAATTCAGAAGATTTAATTGCGAACTGATTATACTGTTCGATCGTCGGCTGATCCTGTAATGGGCCACACGAAATTATTACAAAAGGAAAAACGAATAGGAGTAAGCATATACGAACTGGCAAATTAAATCCCACCTTTCCAAGAGGTATATTCTACACAACCCGAATCAGTCAGTCAAGCCAAAAGGGTGGCAGTAGAAATATACAATAGGTAGATAGCTGGATACGAGCGGAAAACTTTTTCCTTTCAATTTCTCTGATTCTATACTACAATTACGGAATACACTTTGCGCCGGTTGCAGAGAACTTTCGCACTCAAAAATCCGCAGCAGCGTATATACGCAGGAGAAACAGATGGCAATTCAACGTTTATCAGTTGCTCAAATTGAAGCCCAGATGGGTCAATTAGCACAGAGTCCCCAGGACCCTGGCGTCCTCGAATATATTGTCCTTCGCTTGCCCGACGAACAGCGGGCAACCCCCCAAGAAGCGGAAGTGAGTCCCGACAGCGGACTCGAAGGAGATCGCTGGGCACGACCAAACAGCCCGAATCCGGGTGCCCAAATATCTGTGATGAATTCTCGATTTCTGAGGATAATCGCCTGTGACGATGACCGAATGCCCTTCGCCGGGGATAACCTGCTCGTCGATTTGGATCTCAGCGAGGAGAATCTTCCCACTGGTACTCAATTGCAGATCGGCCCCGCTACCTTTGAAGTCACAGATGTTCCACATACCGGCTGTCAAAAATTCGAACGCCGATACGGCAAAGACGCGCTTGGTATAGTCAATGCAGATGCCTATAAATCGCAACGACTCCGCGGGTTGTTTATACGGACAATCCAAGCCGGGAAAATTCAGGTTGGGGATTCTGTCCGTAAGATAGCTCCAGCATCATAGGAATCAATACGTAATAAGAGGATTGCTTTTCTTTACGGATTACGCACTACGTCTCTTGGGTTCTGATACTGGGCTTATCAATCCTGTGGGTCGAGATTCATATCTCGACACTCTATTGCTAATTTCCAGATTTTAACTTGATTCTTTCAAGACAGATATGCTAAAATTAGGGACGCTTTTGCCGGAGTGGTGAAATCGGTAGACGCGCTGGACTCAAAATCCAGTGAGCTTAGGCTCGTGTCGGTTCGAGTCCGACCTCCGGCATTGTCCGCCATATAGCCTTTTTGAGGCTGTATGGCTTTTTTTATGACCATACGAAAATCTCATCATCGTCCGGAGAATAGCCGATAAACGCTGCCAGAACAATGCGAGGGTTATTCCCCTGCACCGGAGGTACTTCGTGGATGCATCGGGTATTAAAGAAATACAGATCGCCCGGCGAAAGTTCGACCCGACACTTCTCAATACCGTTTTCAGCGGTGTACTGATCGAAAGTGTCCTCGGCAATATACGGTTGGACCTCCTCCGTCCACAAACATCGGTGCAGAATTGACTGCGTCCCTGTGTCCAATTCATCTGCATTTTGCATGCAGAGCACACCCGCAAACTGGTGCTCAAAACGGTATACGGCGTAATCGGTCCGCTCCTCTCGCAACCGCACGCTGTCAATATGTGGTTTGTAGACCTGTGTGTGATAATGGATGCGAAAAATCGCGGGTCCATAACGGCGACCATCTGGTTCGTATGCTGTCCTGACCTGTTTGTTCGGTGCAAGGGCGGACAGCGTATTGTAGATAAGGTCTACCGGATTGGCTAACCCATCAAACAGGAATTTGAATAGGTGATGGGAGGCTTCGGCATGTTGGAAGAAGCGCTCCAGATTTTGTCCCCGAATCCCTAGGCTCGTGCCAATATCGGTTCTCACCCGTTGATCGCCGCCGTACGCACTATCTTCAGGGTTACGCGCCAATCCCATGTCGTAGAACCGTTGGATCAGTGACGTGCATTGATCTGGGTCGTAAGCCCTGCGCAGCATAATGGCAGGTATCTCTGCCTGAGACAAGGCGTAAAGCGGGTCCGCATAACGCGCTCGAATCGTCTCCAAATCCGGCTCAACCGGTATCCAATTTTCCGCAGCCATATTATTCCTCCATTTTTCGATGAATTTGTCCTAATCTAATCTTCACAATGGATCTCTCATCTTCTCTTAAGATGAGGAGGAAACTGCCTCTCTTTTTGTCTTGTATGTACACACCAACTATTTTATAATAACCCAAGTTGCTAGTAGTAGATATACTCTGTATGCCGTAACCCTCGTGCATATTACTTTTATCCTGTCCATCCTTGAATCCGGAGTATCCTGATTCAGACAGGTGTTCATCAGCTCAATGAACTAATAAACCAACAAAAAGAAGGAATGTTTACATGAACCTCGGCTATAGCACCTGGGGAATGCCGACTGTCCCCATTGATGTAGCAATTCTACATATCGCGCAGCTCGGATTTGATGGGATAGAAATAGCGGTCGGCCCCCGTTTCATCACCGAACTGAGCACGCTTGATGCTGCTGAACGCAAGCGGATCGCGGGATTGTTGAAACAACACAACTTGGAACTACCGGCGATTGCCGCACATTCAAGCTTAATGGAAACCGACCCTGAAGCACATGCACAAAACATAGGGCGACTGAAAGGTGCAGCGGATCTGGGTGTTGAACTCGCACAGGGAGATAGCCCGCCAGCAATCAACACAACATCAGGCGGACAGCCGGAGGAGTGGGACAACAGCAAACAATTTCTCGCTGAGCGGATCGGTGAACTGGTTGAATATACCCAAACACTCGGCGTAACGGTTGCGATGGAACCCCACATCGGCGGTCTAATCGATACCCCCGATAAAGTCCTTGAGCTTCTCGATCTTGTTGGTTCCTCCTACCTCAAGGTCAATTTCGACATCAGCCACTTTGATATCATCGGCATACCCACTGAGGAGAGCGTCGCTGCCCTAGCACCACATTCTGCCCATACGCATGTCAAGGATCAGCGTGGACTCGCACCCGATTTTGAATTCCTCATCCCCGGCGAGGGTCCTTTCGATTATGTGAACTACCTGAAACTGATGCAGCAGCACGGTTACGACGGGTTCATTACCGCGGAGGTCAGCTTTATGGTGCAAGCCCGCGAGGACTATGACCCGCTCGCAGCAGCAACCCTCTCCTATGAGACGTTATCACGCGCCTTTGCTGAGGCGGGGATTGATAGGACGAGATAAAACCCGTTGCGCAAGATTGAACTCCTGCACAAGTTTAAGACTCATAGGGCTTACGCACTTCAGTAAGGAACAACGATCGTTGTTCCCTACGGGTGGCTTGGTGGAACCCTTACTGTAGTTACCCGATTTATCGGGGGCGGGGTCACCCCACCCATGTTTGCTGCGAAAATCTACGTCCGTATCTGCTTTTTCAGAGAATCTCCTTCACTTTTCGGACAATTGCCCCTGTACTGATACCGTGTGCGTCCAAAAGTTCATCCGCCTTGCCGGATCGCGGTAGACCGTTGACGGCAAGTTTGTGAACCTTAACTCCTTTAGGAGCAACTGCATCTAGCACCGCGTCGTTGAGCCCGCCCTCCGGATAGTGATCTTCAACGGTCACTATTGTGTTGTTGGTAGCAGCCGCTGCGTCGAGAACCGTCTTTGCGTCAATCGGCTTGACAGAGTAGAGATCGATGACGCGGATAGAGATACCGTCTGCTTTCAACGCTTCATACGCCTTCAACGTCTCGTGAAGTGTAATGCCGGCTGCGATAACCGTCACCCGATCGCTGTGGCTGGATCGGAGAACCTTGCTGCCACCGATTGGGAACGCCTCGGCATTTGTGTAGATTGTCGGCGTTGGTGGACGTGAGGTGCGAATATAGACAATGCCTTGATGCGCCGCAGCTTGCGTTACTAAGCGTTCTGTCGCGATGGCGTCGCTTGGATACAGCACAACCGATCCGGGGAGTGCCCGAAACATAGCGAGATCTTCGAGTCCCATCTGGGATGGACCATCTTCGCCGACCGAAATGCCGCAGTGTGAACCGACATACTTGATGTTCGTCTGAGAAATCGCGGACATGCGAATGTGATCACAGGCGCGAGTAAAAAACGCCGCAAAGGTCGAGACAAATGGGATTTTACCGCACTTCGCCAGTCCAATTCCCGCGCCGACGAGATTCTGCTCGGCGATGAACATCTCAAAATACCGATCGCTGTGTTTCTGCATGAACTGTTCCGCGTAGGTCGAATTTTTGACATCGCCATCCACCGCCACGACCAGTGGGTTCGCATCGCCCAATTTGGCGAGTCCAGAACCGTAGCCGTTACGGGTTGCTGCCTCTTCGCCGAGTTGATATTCGGGGGGTGTCATCTCTTTAATGTGCGGTTCAGCGATGACGGTGGCTGGGGCTGCTTCAATTTGAAAGTTGCCATCTGTGCTTAAAGGACCGAGCTCTTTCAGGGCGGTATCCAACGGCTCGCCCTTGGGGAGTGCTTTACCGTGCCAACCCTCCTTGTTTTCAAGGGAAGATACACCTCTGCCCTTGAAGGTTTTTGCCACAATCATTGTTGGACGGTCCTCGGTGGACTTCGCTGTATCCAATGCGGATAGAATCTCGTCAAAATTGTGCCCGTCAATTCCAATTGCCTGCCAACCAAACGCCTCAAACCGCCGACAGTAGGAGTCAATATCAAATCCGTACATCGTCGGTTCGCTTTGACCCATACCGTTGACATCAACGATGCCGATTAGGTTGTTTAGGTTGTAATGTGCCGCTAGCGCGACCGCCTCCCAAACACTCCCTTCTGCTGCCTCGCCGTCTCCCATCAGGACGTAAACGCGGTAATCTGACTGATCCAGATATTTGCCGTTGAGTGCCATGCCTACACCGATTGACAGTCCCTGTCCAAGCGATCCTGTCGCGACATCGACCCACTCTAGGCGCGGCGTCGGATGTCCCTCAAGGTCGCTGTCAATTTGGCGGAGCGTCAGCTGATCCTCGACGGAGATGATTCCCGCTTCTGCCCATGCGGCATATAGTACCGGCGCAGCGTGTCCTTTGGATAGGATAAAGCGATCGTTGTGCGGGTTATGTGCATCGTTAGGGTCGTACCGCATCGCACGGAAAAAGAGCGCAGAGATAATGTCCGCAGCGGACAGGCACGTTGTCGGATGCCCGGACCCGGCTTCGGATGTCGATACGATCGAATGAATACGTAGGTTGTTGGCTTTCTGTTTCAAAACATCTGTGGAAGTTCCCATTGTGCTCGTAATTCCTTTCTCATCAAAAACTCCCTTCGCTCATGCTAAGAAATCGTGCAGAGAAACCGTAGGGAACAACGATCGTTGTTCCTCACCGCCAAAAAACTCGGTTTCTGTTTGTGCCTTGTACTTTCTTTTTACATGAGCTTTCTCATTTTCTTGTCGTTGTGTCTTAGTGCCCCAAGGATTTAATCAAATCCACCAATATCTCTGCGGCATACAGCACATCCTCACGACTCGCATCGTGGTTCGTCACCATTCGGACAGTCATCGGTCCGTAAACGGAAACCTTAATATTGTGTTGCAAGGCGCGGTCTGCAAAATCCGCTGCGGAGATTCCCAACGGCTTTGTGTTCACAAAAACCATGTTGGTATCCACATCCTCCGGACGCAAAGCTAATTCGTCGAATTGGGACAACGCTTTCGTGAGCAGTTTGGCGTTGGCGTGGTCTTCACCGAGCCGAGCCGGCATCTCCGTCAACGCGACGATGCCAGCCGCAGCAAGCACCCCCGACTGTCGCATGGCGCCGCCGAGGCGTTTCCGAGCGCGGCGCGCTTCTTGGATAAAGTCCGCATCTCCAGCGAGCATCGATCCGACAGGAGCGCACAATCCTTTCGAGAGACAGAACATGACAGAATCGACGCTGCTCGTAATTTCTCGCACATCAACGCCTAGGGCATCTGCGGCATTGAAAACGCGTGCACCGTCCAAGTGAACCGGAACCCCATATCGCTGTGCCAGTTCATGGACCGCACCCATCCTCTCCAACGGAATCGCGCGCCCGCCACGACGGTTGTGTGTGTTCTCCAAACAGATTAGGCTAACTCTTGGGAATTTAGCGGGGTCGCGTTGTAAGTAAGCCTCAACCTCATCGAGCGGAGGGACGCCATCTGGGCTGTTCATCACAATCGGCATAATTCCCGCTAATGAGGAAACGTTTCCGTGTTCGTAGTAGTAGATATGGCACTCGGCATCCATGATTGCGTAATCGCCGACGTGGGTATGTGTCAAGATGGCAGCGGTGTTCCCCATCGTTCCTGTTGGAACGTACATCGCCGCTGCTTTGCCAACCTTTTCAGCCGCCAACGCTTCCAATCGATGAATGGTCGGGTCCTCCCCGTAGCAGTCGTCCCCCACCTCTGCATTCATCATCGCTTCGCGCATCCTATCGGTCGGTTTCGTTACGGTATCACTTCGCAGGTCAATAATCTTATCCATCATGCGGACTCACTTTCTTCATCGAGCTTCAGCGAGGCGATTCGCCGTTGTGCCGCTGGTGCAAGGTAGTGTAGGCTATAGCGGTCTATTAACTGCCTAAACGTTTTAACGGCTTGATCTTTTTGGTTCAATTTGATATAGGATTCCCCTATCCAGTACATAGATTTCGCAATAACCTCGTCCGACGACATCGACTCGGCTTGATCCTCTGAATCTGGGTAATCCGAAGGGTGCGCTTTTTCGTATTCAATTGCAGCTTGAAATTCGGCGATGGCTTCCTCATAGTTTTGATCTTCATAATATGCCTTGTTCGCCTGATAAAAGCTCATATTGTCACCATGTAGGAACTCCAGATCCGCCGCAAAGGATGCTAATAAGGAAGAACTATCCTCTGCTTCCTCTACAGTTTCTTCCCCTTCTTCTTGCTCATCCTGTGTTACTTCATCATCTAAGGAAGAACTATCCTCTGCTTCCTCTACAGTTTCTTCCCCTTCTTCTTGCTCATCTTGTGTTGCTTCATCTTCTGGCGTTTCAACCATATTA
>JAKZSX010000432.1:0-4045 GCA_047517405.1 Candidatus Poribacteria bacterium
ACAGATCACGTCGATTGACAACCATTCCAACGTCGTAACCGATATTAAACCCGCCGCATTTACTGCGCTCGGATGGAATCTGAAAGATGCCATCACCGTCGAATTTGAAGATGGACAGAAAATCGACTGTCTCTACGTTGAAAACTATGGCGATGTGCCGGTTGGAGATTATTTGGTACGTTTCGACGTAGAGGACAGTGTACTCAAAATTGCCATTAACGAAGGATATCTGGCAGAAACGTTGAAAATTAAGAGCCCCAGCAAAGTGGTTCTCCACAAAATGCAAGCACCGCCTAGCGAGCAATAGTTGAAAGCGATGCCTCCATGAATATTAATCGACCATTCGCTGCCGCGCCCGCTGCAGGTCCGGGGTCCGAATTTCGGAACCCCGAGGACATCCCTCCCGAAGGGATACGGCGTATCCCTGCTAATGCCTACGAGCCAGATCCGTGGATTGAACTAGCTTGGAACCTGAATCAAGGATGGGCGTGGCTAACGCTTTACGTGACGCCGGGCGATCTGCCGATTCAACAGTGGCATCAAAAATTTTCGATCCCTGATATGCCCTATGCAGAAGGCGTTGCTGTGATTCGACACCTAACCCATCTGGCGAATCTACTTCACTCTGTGTATGTTGCTAACCCTGATACAGCCGCATTCACCCCGCAAATGGTGGGTGCCTTGCTAAATTTCCATGATTTCCTGGTTAGATGAAGTCTCCCGTCGCCGGAAGCCATCTCTACTACAAGATTCGGATTTAACCCCTCGTTCAATGGGAGTGCGATGAAAACACGCATACTTGGTAAAACAGAACTCAACGTCAGTGAGCTTGGACTCGGTTCCGCTTTCATGGCGGGGCAAGGGCAGGATGGTGTTAACCATTGTGTCGACTATGCGATTGACCACGGTGTGAACTATTTCGATACGTCCGCAAACTATGGAGACGGCGCGGATGAAACTATGCTGGGTATTGCCTTGAAGGGAAAACGGGATAAAGTTACCCTTGCCACCAAGGTGGGATTTATTAACCCCCAACGCTACAGCTTGGACGCACACCGCAGCACCGACCAACTCATGAAGCAATTCGAGAGTTCTCTCAAGCGACTTCAGACCGATTACGTGGACATCATCCAGATCCACGAGGCGGATTTTTTGAAGTGGTGGACTGGCCATATTTCCGATGATACAAATTCGGCGAGTTGGAGTGCACTCATTGAGGATGATAAAGACTACGACTTCTCTAATGCGCCAGCGGTCGAATTTCTCGCAAACGCGAAGCGTAGTGGCAAAACGCGTTTTATAGGATTGACGGCTAAAAATGCACGCCTGTTGGCGCGGGTTCTAAAAGTAGTTGAGGTTGATTCTGTCATGGCAGCGCATCAGTTCAACCCGGTTTTTAGGAATGCTGTTGAGTTCCTATTCTCCACTGCTCAAGACCGAGGTGTGGGTGTTGTGATTGGTGCGCCGCTGATGAAAGGCTGGCTTGCCGTTCCCCAAAATGCGTGGCGGGAGAGTCCTCCCGATTGGATGGACGAAACTTTCAAGGCGTCCTATTTCAGGTTCCTTGATATCCATGCGGACGCTGGGATTCCTATGGCAGATCTCTGCATCCGTTGGATGCTTTCAGAAAAACGGCAACAATCCATCGTCGTCGGTTTCAGCAATCTCCGGGAGGTCGAATTGAATCTGTCTGCTGCACTCCGGGGACAACTCCCGGACAACCTCAACGCTGCGATAGAGGAGATTGGGATCGTTCATCCCCTCATCTATCAAGGGCGGACACAGATTTGATGGCACGACAGAGAACAAGGAGAATCGCACAATGTCAGTGGATATTCAGGAAAAGGCGGAGCAAATTCTGGTAGACGGTTTCTGCATTCTGCAAGACCAGTTTCCTATATCTGCTATTGAGGCTTGCAACGAAGCATTTGCTCTAATCCTGCGTGATTATGTCGCTGAACATGCCGACAAGCCCAACCGCGGACCGTCGAGGCATTATATCACACTGCCTTTCGAGCCGCCGTTGTATAACCCCTGCTTCTTCGACGACGATACAATCATCGCCATCGCAAGCCAAGTGCTAGGGGAGGATTTTGCGATTGATCAGTATGCCAGCGACACGCCGCTCAAGGGTTCGGTGTATCAGGAAATCCACGGCGATGTTGGTCTCCTCTTCCCTGAAAACCCCGATTTACAACATCCGCCCGCGATCCTTGCTGTGAACTTCCCGTTTATTGATGTCACACCGGCGCACGGGCCCTTTGAAGTTGCACGCGGAACGCATCTGTTTCCAAAAGAGGAGGCGTTGCGTCGGATTGAAGATGGTGAAATCCCGCTCGAACCGCTGTTGATGAATGCTGGCGATGTCCTTATCCGAGATCCCCGCTGTCTGCATCGAGGGACACCCAATCGCACAGACACGCCACGTCCCGTTGCGGTATTTGCCTGCCTCCGCGGCTGGATGCAGCGAGAACACCGAGAACGGAACCCGATTCCTCAATCTGTCTGGAGAGGGCTTTCCGAACGCGAGAAACGATTGATGCGAAAACTGCCGAGATGTCTCCGCGAATCATAATTAGCGTAGATTTGCAGAGACACTCACCCGAAATAGAAAGGAAACAATAGATGTCTAAAAAATATACCGCAGCAATTATCGGTTGTGGATCCATCGGCAATGCCCACATGGATGGCTACAATTTGGTTGACAATGTGGAGGTGGTCGCGGTCGCTGATCCACTGTTGATCGCCCGCGAGGAATATATGGAAACGTATAGCATTCCGCAAGGCTATGCCACTGTTGAAGAAATGCTGGAAAAAGCGAAGCCGGACATCGTAAGTGTGTGCACTTGGCATCCGCTGCACCCAGCACCGACCATCGCGGCGGCGCAAGCCGGTGTCAAAGCCGTAATCTGCGAAAAACCGATGGCGACTAGCTTAGGCGCGGCGAACAGCATGGTCGATGCCTGCGAGGCGAGTGGTACTAAGTTGATAATCAGCCATCAGCGACGCTTTACGCCCGGCTGGGAGAAGGCGCGTGAGCTGATTCAACAGAAGGTTATCGGCGATCCGGTCTGGGTGAACTGCAAGATCGTGCAGGGATTGCTCAATTGTGGCACACATGCAATCGACGGTTCGCGTTTCGTCTTGGGAGACCCGCAAACTCTCTGGGTGATGGGTGCGGTGGAACGGGGAACAGATCGTTACGAAAGGGATACGCCAATCGAAGACAGCTGCATGGCGCTGGTGCAAATGGAAGGTGGACTGCAGCTCTTTATACAGTCGGACCTGTGCATGGAGGGTGCAGCAGCGGGAGGCTTTCTCATCCGAGGCACGGAGGGTATGTTGGATGTCAGCGAAGCAGGGGTCAAGCTGTTTAACGCTAGCTCCGACGGTTGGGAACAGGTGCCCCTACGCGTAGAAGCAGAAGAAATTCGAGCAATCGGTGGACAGACCAACGCTGCACAGGTGCGTGAACTTATCGCCTGGATCGAGGGTGGTCCCGAACACCGTGGCACCGGCAAAAAAGCGCGCGCGACTGTGGAGATCATGATGGCACTTTACGAATCCGCCCGACAGCACCGCGTTATCAACCTACCTCTACAGGAGGAGGGTTATCCGTTGGAGTTGATGGTGGATGAGGGGAAGCTGCCGGTGGAAAAACCGGGCAGATACGATATCCGCGGCTTTCTCAAACGCGATGCCATTGACGAGAAAGCCTATGCCGAACTACGAAGTCAGGGTATAGGACACCATCAAGTTATGAAGACGCTAAACGAAAATAAGCAAGAGGGATAGGAGGATATGCAATGAACCGTCCACCCACAGAATCCAAACGTATTTCAGAAGCGCAGCTGCGTGACTTTGCTGGAGCCTGTTTCAAAGCCGCAGGCTTACGCGGGGATCACGCGGAGCAACTCGCCGAATTATTGACCAACTCCGACCTGCGAGGGATACATTCCCACGGTCTCCGACAGGTCCCCGGTTATTGTGAGAGCTTGCGAGACAAACTGATTAACCCCAACCCCAACTGTCAAGTCCTCAAAGA
>JAKZSX010000433.1:0-6519 GCA_047517405.1 Candidatus Poribacteria bacterium
AGAATCGTTGAAACAACGTCTACACCGCGGAGAAAGTCTCAAAATCGCAGGATCTTCCATAGATGCGTCGAGGAGCGAACTCGAAGCCACGCTCAGTCAAGATTCCTACGATTTAGCCTCTATTGACAGTCAGCATGCAGCGTTTAATGAAGATAGACTAGTCTCATTTTGCGCTATGGCAGCGGAGTTGGGTGTGCCCACCCAGTTTCGCATCAAAAACACACGTCAGGCGTACCTAATCGGGAACTACTTGGACTTGGGTCCATTTTCCATTGTGGTGCCACAAGTTGAGGACGAAGCAACGGTCGATGAGGCGATAGATGCCTTCTACTATCCGCCGGTCGGAAAAAGGAGTTGGGGACCCAGCTCGGGGTACGGCTTCAAACCAGATATGGACCGACTGGAATATGCCGAATGGTGGAACAATAACGGCATCCTCTGCCTACAACTGGAGTCGGTCAATGCCGTAACCAATGCGCGGCACCTCGGCAAACCAGGGGTTGACATGTTCGTCTTTGGTGCGAATGACCTGAATTTCAGCTTAGAGTTGTATCCAGACCATCCCTTCAAAACGGTTGACGACTGCATTCAACACGTTGTGGAGCAGATGGACGGGACGCACGTCAAGGTGAATGCCTGAGAATGCGTGAAGCGTAATGTGCAAACGCTCATAGGTTTATTGGCTCATTTAGCCCCAGAGGGGCGGTATGTATATAGCACGCGCAATGATACAAATCCTAAAGCCCCAGCGGGACGACATGTGTTGTATTGGGGTGATGTACGATAGATCGAGTAAATCACTGCTCGTCGTTCAGCACTCCCGATTTAAGTAAATTTGGTTATTTCTAGTAGGCGTCGAGTATGGAAACTCGACCTACAGGCTACCTAGCAACTTGAATTATTATCATTGATAGGGCTTTGCTTTTAACCGTTCAACCCAACCTACATCACTTTCTTCCTCTTACACTTTCTCCCTTTCCGCTTTAACACATGTCGTCCCGCTGGAGCTTTTAGGTCACTTGGATGTTAATGCTCTATACACATGTCGCACCTCCAGTGCTTTAGTGTGTAGGTTGGGTTGAACGATTGGCAAACGCATCGCTGTCAGGGACAGTGGCTGTTCTGCCTATCAACACCACCGATTTTGTAGATAGCGAGAGTGAAACCCAACACTCACAGCCAATGAACCAATAAACCTTGTCAAGTCCTTTGACCGTTTACGCATTACGTTCCACGCTTCACTATAGCACTGCCTTCACGTGCTTATGCACATTCTGAAGGGGTCACGGATATCCGTGGTTCCTTTCATTTTATGACTTGATCTCTTTTTTTACTCATGCTATAATGACTGCCGGTTAGACGAACTGCGATTAAAATACTCGGATCGTGTCTTTTGCTTCTCACACGCCGTTTTACTAATTCCACAAACTTTGAATTTGAGGTGAAGTTGGTGTTATCTCGACGTTCATTTTTTAAGTTTCTGGGCTGGGGAAATTTCCTTGCTGCTGCCGGACTCGCCTTTGGTCTTGGATTGATTCGATTCTTATACCCGCGAGTCCTTTTTGAACCATCTTCGGTCTTTAGGGCCGGATTTCCCGGTGAATATCCTCCAGGAACAGTCAGCGAGAAGTTCAAAAAAAATCCGTATCGTGTCTGGATTGTTCGGAAAGAAGATGGCGAGTTTTATGCGTTATTAGCTATCTGCACCCATCTCGGTTGTACCCCGCGATGGCTTGCATCTGAGAATAAGTTTAAGTGCCCGTGTCATGGGAGTGGATTTGACCGTGAAGGGATGCACTTTGAGGGTCCTGCGCCGCGACCCCTTGAGCGCGTGCAAATTACGATGGCGGAGGATGGACAGTTGCTGATCGATAAGTCCGTGAAGTTTTTGGAAGAACGGGGCGATTGGGGGAAAGAGGGATCTTCTTTGAGAGTTTAATGAAAGTAGTAGGCATATTCCGTATGCCGTAACCGTTGTGCAAATTATGGCACGTTTCTTAATCCCGATTTATCGGGGGCAGAGCCCGCCTACTACTGTAGGTTTACTGTAGTTGCCCGATTCATTGGGCGTCGAGAGGCATGTTCACCAGCGATAAATCACCGAACTATAAGTTGCTTTGCGTTCAACTGCGTAAGTTCTAATTCAATTAAATTGTACCCCCTGAGTGCGGTCTTAATGCTAAAATCAAATTGAGCAAGAAAGGAGTTATACAGCCTTAGTTATGCTAACGCGAGGCAGGCTGAGTTGTTGTTATGAATGAAAGACGTAATGGATTAAAAGAGAAAATCACAAATAACCCAATTTGGCAGTCAATGTTTCGCCACGGCTACGAGAAAACAGGAAGGCGATACACCCTCCAAGTCCTCCAAAATGTCTGGCTACATCTGCATCCCCCCCGCGTCACCCGCCACGCGATTAATTTCCGATTTACATGGTGCATGGGAGGGATTACCTTTCTGATGTTTCTCGTCACCGCGGTTACAGGTGTGTTGCTGATGTTCTACTATCGGCCCACCGCAGAGTACGCATTTCGTGATATACAGTATCTTGAGTTTGACATCCCTTTTGGAATGCTCCTGCGTAATATGCACCGTTGGGCTGCCCACGGTATGGTCATCGCAGTGATGCTTCACATGTTCCGTGTTTTCCTGACAGGGTCTTATAAAAAGCCTCGCGAATTTAACTGGGGAGTTGGCGTTATCCTGCTGCTTGTCACCTTTTTCCTTAGTTTTACCGGCTACCTGCTGCCGTGGGATCAGCTCGCATTTTGGGCGGTCACCGTCGGAACCAATATGGCGCGCGCGACACCGGTCTTAGGGCATGAAGGTCCTTTCCACCCACAGGATATTGTTACTCAATCTAATGATGTGCGCTTTGCCCTCCTTGGTGGGACAATTGTTGGTCCCTCAACGCTCTTGCGATTTTACATCCTTCACTGTGTCGCTGTACCACTTTTGGCAAGCGTGTTGATGGCACTACACTTTTGGCGTGTCCGCAAGGACGGGGGCATCTCTGGACCACTGTAGGACTGAATTCATTTCAATACCTATTTTCAGTGAGGTGATATATGGAGCATCTTCTTTTATTGGTTACGAAGCCTGATAACGTTCCGATTGTTGCAATTGTGTTGTTGTTACCTTTCTTCACTTGGCTTGCATTCAGCCAAGGACGCAGAAATGACCGAGCGGGCACACCGGCAGAAGCAGCACTTAATGATAAAGTCTACTGTTGGCCCTACCTCTGCCGCAACGAATTTCTCTGCGCAATCATTATAATGCTGGTTCTGGGGATATGGTCAATTACCATTGACGCCCCACTCGAAGAGCCGAGCGATCCGACAAAAACTCCGAACCCATCTAAAGCCCCTTGGTATTTCCTCGCGCTACAGGAAATGCTGGTCTACTTCGATCCGTGGGTTGCAGGTGTTGTCTTGCCGGGGCTAATTATCACCGGTTTAATCGCCATTCCCTTCATAGATATTAATCCCAAAGGGAAAGGTTACTATACCCTGAAAGAGCGTCCGTTTGCACTAATAACCTTCTGTTTCGGCTTTTTCGTGTTATGGATTGTGCTGATGGTCGTCGGCACCTTCCTGAGAGGACCCGGTTGGAACTTTTTCGCCCCATGGAAAGAGTGGGATCCACACAAGGTTGTACCCCTAACTAACGTCAACCTATCTTACCTATTCGGTATCCGGAACGAACAACCCGCCGGTATTTTTGGGATGTGTGTTGTCGCTGGATATTTTGCTTTGTGCCCCATCTATTACTTTTTGAAAAGAGGAACGAGCAAATTTCTTCAAGAGTTGGGATTAGTGCGCTACGTCGTTATCTCATTCCTGTTTTTAACGATGATGGCTTTACCAATCAAGATGATTCTTCGGTGGACATTAAATATCAAGTACGTTTGGGTTTCTCCGTGGTTCAATATCTAGGACGTATTGAGTAATGTGTGATTCGTCCATTCAAACAGTAAGGAGTCAATAGGAATTGTGAGGAACAAAAAAGAAAGTCGGGTTGAGGAAAAATCTTACGCAGCACTGTTTTTTATCCTTTCCGGTTTGTTGGGATTCGTTACGCTGTGGGGTTTCTATAACGAAACAATTACTAGACGACCATGGAAGGAGATTCAGCGGCAATTTTACGAATACGAATATCAAAAGACCAAGATTGAGTTGGAAAGGGCGAAACAGGATCTGCCTGAGATTGGAGCACCTCAAGAAATTGACCCTAAACAAGAGGGGATGTTAAAAGATACGATTGCGAAGTTACAGATAAAACTGGACGAAGCCTTACAGGAACGCAAATTTGATCAGAGTCAGGCAGATGCAATCAACTATAAATATCAGTCAGCACTACATCACGGGGAAAAAGAGGAATCGGAAAAATGGAAAAAGAAGCTAGACAAGTTTGAGGGTCAGATTGAGGGAGAACTGACAGATGCTGTGTTGGCGGCGCAGCGGAATCTTGCCGCTGCCTATACAGATCTCGCCGAGCTTTATGATGCCAATGGACACATTGAGGAAGCGTTAGGCGAGTATCTCCTCGCCCGGAAATATAACGCAGCGGATATGATGGTTGCGGCGGAGATTGGTGAACTTCAGGCGAAAGTTGAAGCTGCGAAAGCGGACAAAGCGGAATACGCTGAGGTTGACAGACTTGAGGAAAAACTCCATTCCGTCGGCGGTATTAAGCGCACTTTTGTTGGCACATTGGCAGAAAGTCCCTTCACAAAGACACGCACAATCGTTCAATACTACATTGAAGATTTTGATTATACCGCAGACCGGTGCGCGACCTGTCATTTTGCGTCGGACAAAGCTGGATACGAAGGATTCGTTAAAGAGCAGTTTGAGGAGATTGAAGGGGATGGCGAAAACAGTCTTACACTCCAGTTAAAACATCCCTTCACTAAAAAGGGCAGTGGAACAGTGCTCGTTGATGAGGAAGACGCGGAAGAAGGCAGTTACGAACTGAGCGAAGATGGCAAATTGACCTTTACCGATCCGGATATATATGCCGACATCGTCGAAATCGCGTATGAGACCGGATATGATCCCGCGCTTCGGACGCATCCCCACCGCGACGTGCTTCTTGATAGACACCCCGTTGAAAGATTTGGATGCACACCCTGTCATGGCGGACAGGGGCAGGGGCTGACTCAAAAAGCTGCACACGCGCTAGACCATAAGAAGGAGTATTGGCTGACGCCTGTCTTGGGATTGGATGAGTATACAGGTAAAGCCTCAGAGGAATTGCACGGTTACATGGAGTCCAATTGTCGTCGCTGCCACGATGGCGTGATGATGTTGGACGCTCCCAATCCAGAGACCGGGCAGCTCCAAGATTATTCGCCCAACCTCTCGAAGGGGCTGGCACTCTTTGAGGACATCGGATGTCACGGTTGTCATGCTGTTGACGGGTATTCGGCGTTGGCGAACCTCGACAAAGTTGGTCCCTCGCTTGCTAAAATCGGCAGTAAAGTCAATAGCGTTGAGTGGATAGAGGGGTGGATCAAGCAACCGACCGCCTATCTGCCGGAGACCAAAATGCCTGCCTTCTTTCCTGTCGAAAAGTTGACTCAGGCTGTCTACCTCAAAAATGGGAATAAGCACTTCGGTGTCGTCACCAAGACCGACACCGGTATTATCCTGCAAAAAGACGATGGCACAAAATACCCTTATCCCGACACCGTTGTTGAACGGGTCGTGGAGGAGGTTAAATCTATCGCGGCATACTTGGTGCAGATGAAAGACCCAGCGATCGATCAAGGCGATGCCTCATTCTCGACAGCACCCCGTGCGATTGACGCTGGTGAACAGGTCGTTAAATCGGTTGGATGTCTGTCATGTCATTCGGTTGACGGACTAGGGAGTGATTTCGCGCCAAAATTGGATAATGTCGGCAGCAAACTCACACCACAATTTCTCCGTCAATGGGTCAGCGATCCAAAATCTTACGACCCTGACACCGCTATGCCTAGCCTGCGTTTGACCGCAACGGAGGTGGATAATACGGTTGCCTACTTGATGTCGTTAAAAGAGCAAACAACCTCTCCTATTGCAGGTAACGAAAATCCCCACGCCGCCATTGACCCGGCGGAAGGGGAAAAGCTAGTTCGTACCTACGGTTGCTTCGGTTGTCATAGCATCCCCGGCTTCGAGAATGAGTCGAAAGTCGGCGCAGACCTCGGCGAGTTTGGTGCCAAGACCGTTGAGGAACTGGACTTCGGAGATACGACAGATATCGAACACAGTTGGCACGGTTGGACAATCGGAAAGGTGACCGATCCGAGACGTTACCAAACGCGCCGCATCGTCTCCCGAATGCCCGTCTTTAGCGAACACACCATCGGTGAAGAAGAGGCACGGGCACTTGCCGTTCTACTCAAGGGTTTCCAACCTGTAAAATACCCCGTGAGTTACATGCACCAACCGAGCGAGAAGACGTGGCAGATTGATGCTGGACGCCGGTTAGCCAAAAAATATAACTGCACCGGCTGCCATGAGATTGAAGGAA